>NZ_JBFAAE010000016.1:0-156524 GCF_040639575.1 Streptosporangium sp. NPDC023825
CTGCCCGGCCTCGGGCTGCGCGACGTAGCCGCCAGCCCGCGTCTCGAGGAGCCGTTCGGCGCCCGCGCCGCGCAGCGCCTTGCGGATCGCGGTGACCGAGGCGTGGATCTGCGATCGGGCGGTGTCCGGCCGATCGTGACCCCACATCGCGCCGATCAGCCGCTCGATGCCGACCACCCGGCCGGCGTTGAGCAGAAGATAGGCCAGAACAGCCCGATGACGTGGGGCGATGCCCGTCAGCGGCACACCGTCGACGATCACCTGGACGGGACCGAGAAGGGTGAAACGCAGCATCGTCCCTCCAACAACGTCGCATCGCGCGCGCATAGCGAATGTATCAATCCGGGCGGCCACTCTGATCTCACACGAACCGAGACGAAGGAAACACGATGGAAGCCCGCATGAAGAACCCCGCCACGCTCATCCCCGCCGCCGGCCGGCCCATCCAGGAGCTGATGAAGGCCGCCCGGTCGCAGGGCCTCCCCCAGGAACTCATGGAGATGATCCACCTGCGGGTCAGCCAGATCAACGGCTGCAGCTTCTGCGTCGACGCCGGTCTGAAGGGCCTGCGCAAGCTCGGCGAGAGCGACGAGCGCATCGGCCTGGTCACCGCCTGGCGCGAGGCACCGTACTACACCGACGCCGAGCGGGCCGCGCTGGAACTGGCGGAGGCCTCGACCCGGCTGGCCGACCACGACGACGCCGTCTCCGACGAGATCTGGAACAACGCCGCCGACCACTTCGACGAGCGGCAGCTGGCCTCGATCCTGTTGATGACCGCCGTCACCAACCTCTTCAACCGCCTGAACGCCCCGATCCGGCAGATCGCCGGCAGCTGGTGAGCACCGGCCCCCGCGCACAGGAGGCACCGACATGCCCGTCGCCCGCTCACACCGTTACTCCGTCGCCGACATCGACCTGGAGGAGTTCCTGGCCCGCCGGAGTTCGCTGATCGCGACCGTCCGGGAGGGACACCCCGGGCTCACCCGCGCCGTGCTGATCCGGCTCGAGGACGGCACCTACACCGACACCTGGCACTGGGAGACCGCCGAGCAGATGGGCGCCGCCTTCGCCGCCCTGCCCACCTTCCCGGAGGCGCCGCTGACCATGGCCCTCACCAGGGACGGCACCGCCCTGAACGGCCAGGTCGTCGACGAGCGCTGAGACCTGCGGCGGCCGGCTCCAGGATCTCCTGGCCGGGCCTTCGGTCCTGCACGACCGGGCGCGCCGAACCCGACCCGGGTCCGGTGGCGCCCGGTCCGGCGAGCCGGCCGGTCACGCCGGCCTCGCCGCTGACGCCTCGGGAGGGGGACCCGGCCGTTCCAGTCCGCCGGCGGCGGGTGGCGCCAGTCGCGGTGGTGGTTCTCCGGCGGCTCGTCGTCGCCGTCGTCGCCACGCACGACCGGCCGCTGCCGCGAGACCTCGCCGGCCGGCCGCGTCCGGAGACGGGCCGATCTCCGGCACCGGGGAGCCGATCCCGCGCGGCCCACGAGGGGTGCGGGACCTCGACGGCCCGCCCTCGCGACGTGCCGGGCGGCGGGGGTGCGCACGCCGTCGCCCGCCCGGTGACCGGCGTGCCGGGTGACGAGTGATCAGCGACGTCGCCGCGCCGCGTCGAGCAGGGCGGGCGGCGTGTCGAACTTCTCGTGCGCGGCGAGGTCGACACCGGGAGCGACGATCTCATCGATCGCGTCGAGCACCCCGGCGGAGAGCACGGTGTCCGCGGCGGCGAGCTGGGAGCGCAGATGGTCCATGGTGCGAGGGCCGATGATCGCGCTGGTCACGGCGGGGTGCGCGGTGACGAACCCGAGGGCGAGCTGGATCATCGTCAGCCCGGCCTCGTCGGCGAGCGTGGCCAGCCGCTCGACGGCATCGAGCCTGGCCCGGTTGGCGGGGACGGCGGTGTCGAAGCGCTCCGGCATGAACGCCGAGCGGCTGGTGGCGATCTCCCTGCCCTCGCGGATCGCGCCCGACAGCCAGCCCGAGGCCAGCGGGCTCCACGCCAGCACGCCGAGCCCGTACTGCTCGGTCACGGGCAGGACGTGGGCCTCGATCCCCCGCTGCAGGATCGAGTAGCTGGGCTGCTCGGTGACGTAACGGCCCAGGTGGTTCTCCCGGGCGGCCCACTCGGCCTGCACGATGCGGTACGCGGGGAACGTCGAGGAGCCGAAGTAGCGGATCTTTCCCGCGCGCCGCAGGTCGGTCAGGGCCGACAGGGTCTCCTCGTCGCCGGTGTCCGGGTCCCACCGGTGGATCTGGTAGAGATCGACATGGTCGACGCCCAGCCGGCGCAGGCTGTTGTCCAGCTCGGTGACCAGCCAGCGGCGCGAAGCGCCCCGGTGGTTGCGCTCGCCGCCCATCGGCATGCCCGCCTTCGTGGCCAGGACGATGTCGTCGCGGCGGCCGGCGATGGCCTTGCCCACCATCTCCTCCGACTCGCCCTGGCTGTACATGTCGGCGGTGTCGATGAGGTTGATCCCCCCCTCCAGGGCGGCGTCGACCATGGCGGTGACCTCGTCCTGGGTGGTGCGCCCGATTTTGCCGAAGTTCATCGCGCCGAGCGCGAGGGTGCTGACCTGCACACCGGTGCGGCCCAAAGTGCGGTACTGCATGACTGTTCCTCCTGGGGAGGTGAAGGGAGTGGTCGATGCCCGGCTTGGTGACGGCTCACCTCTTCTGGCATCCTGAAGAAGCGGAACTGTGTTCCGCTAATCAATATACGGAACGCTGTTCCGTTTGCCAAACGGAGTGACGGAGGTAGCGGAACGGTGGCCGACATCGACAGCGGATCGGGGTCGCAAGCCCCGCGGAAGCGGGCCGACGCCCGGCGTAACGAGGAGACGCTCCTGGACGCGGCCGCCGCGGCTTTCGTCGCCTCCGGCGTCGACGTCCCGGTACGCGACATCGCGGCCAGGGCCGGCGTCGGCGTCGGCACGATCTACCGCCACTTCCCGACGCGGGCCGATCTCATCGTCGCCGTCTACCGGCACCAGGTCGAGGCATGCGCCGAGGCCGGTCCGGCGCTGCTGGCGAGCGGCGGCACGCCGCACGCCGCCCTGGCGCGGTGGATCGACCTCTTCGTCGACTTCCTGGTCACCAAGCACGGCCTCGCCGAGGCGCTGCAGTCCAACGACGCCGCCTTCGCGACCCTGCACGCCTATTTCCTCGACCGCCTCGTCCCCGTGTGCGCCCGGCTGCTCGACGCCGCCGCCGCGGCGGGCGAGATCCTCCCCGACGTGGACGCCTACCACCTGCTGCGCGGCGTCGGCAATCTGTGCGTCGGCGCGGAAACCGACCCCCGCTACGACGCGCGTCGCATGGTCGCGCTCCTCGTCGCGGGACTGCGCCTCCGCTAGGGCGCGTATCGAGTCGTGATCAAGTGGTGGTCCGGGCGAGGTGCTTGACCCAGATCATTGAGGCGCGCAGATGGAGGCCAGCGAGGTAGCTACCGGGGGTCTTGTCGTATCGGGTGGCGACGCCCCGCCAGGCCTTGAGCTTGTTGATCAGGCGCTCGACGGTGTTCCTCTCCTTGTAGAGGCCGGCGTCGTGACTGCCAGGCCGACCACCCGCGGAGCCCTTCTTCTTCCGGTTGGCGGCCTGGTCTCTCTTCTCCGGGATCACTGCCTTGATACCGCGTCTGCGCAGGTGAGCCCGGTTGCCGCGGGAGGAGTAGGCCTTGTCGGCGGCGACCGCGTCCGGCCGGGTGCAGGGGCGGCCGACGGGGACGCGGACCCGTATCTTCCCCAGGACGGGGATGAACTGCGGGCTGTCCGCGGCCTGACCTGCGGTCAGCACGAATGCCAGCGGGCGGCAGTTGCGGTCGGCGGCCAGGTGAACCTTGCTGGTCTGCCCGCCCCTGGAGCGTCCCAGCAGGGCGGCCTTCAGCCGGAGTTTCCGCCGGCGCCGGACGCGTCGTCGCTCCTCCCGCTCGGGATCGATCTCGGCGTCCTGTCCGTCTTGTTCTTCGAGACTGCCCCTTTTGACCTGGCCTTCTCCTCCTCGGCGGCTGCCTTCTCCAGTACGCCGAGGACGTCCTCGCCCAGGTGCATCCCGGCCGCGTCGTGGTGAGCACGCGCGGTGGTGGAGTCGACGCCGACCAGGGACAGGTCCACCTCACCCCGCTTGGCCGCCTCCGCGATCAGGCCCTCCAGCAGGGCCTCGAAGACGCCGGCGTCACGCCATTGCCTGAAGCGGTTGTGGACGGTCGACCAGGCACCGAACTCCTGCGGCATCTCCCGCCGCTGTCCGCCGGTCCTAAACCGCCAGACCACACCCTCGAACTGCTGCCGTAACCGCTCGGGATACGGGCCATACTCGCCGATCGGCAGGTAGGGCCCGATGAACTCCCACTCCGCGTCCGTCAGTTGCACTCGCGTCACGCAACAAGATCTACCGGTCCAGATCTCACCAGGAGGGCGAATCGACAGATTGATCACGACCCAATACGCGCCCCAGTTGGGTGGCGTGCATTCGGTCGAACGAGGGGGCAATGGGACCTGCAGGAGTGTGCTAACGTACGTTACTATAACGGCTGTTAACCTACTTGGAGGGGGAGCAGTGCTGGATCAACTGGGACAGGCGCTCGCCGCGGAGGACGCCACCGCCGTGTCCGTGGTGCTGGCCGAGGACGTCACTCTGCGGGTCGCGGTGCACGACGAGCCGATCGAGGGGGCCGGTGCCGCCTCTCACGTCATCGGGGCTGTGCTCGACGGGGTGCTGCACGACATCGAGGTGTCGGCGACCATCGGCGGCGTCGGCGACACCTCGGTTCTGATGTTCAGCGCCCAGGTCGCGGGCCACCCCGGCCGGGCCGACGGGCTGCTCGTCGCCCGCCAGGACCGGGACGAGCGGATCTCGGATCTCACGGTGTTCGTCCGGCCGCTCGCGGCGTTGCAGGCGCTGGCCGACGAGATGGGACGGCGGCTGGGTGTGCCGCGCCCCGGCGGTGCCGTCTGATGGCCACCCCATCACTGCGCAACTGGATCCCGGCCGCGATCCTGTCCTCGCCGCTGCACCCGGTGATGAGCCGGAGGAGTCTCCTGCTGAGCTTCACCGGGCGCCGCAGCGGCATCCGCTACGTCACCCCCGTCAACTACCTCCAGCGTGACCGCGAGCTGCTGATCACCACGAAGGGGAGGTGGTGGCGCAACTTCGACGGCGGGGCGCCGGTGGAGCTGCGGCTGCGGGGCCGCCGGGTCGCGGCGACGGCCGAGGCGGTGCGCGAGCCCGCTGTTGTGGCCGAGGCGCTCACCGCACTCGTGCGTGACCACCGCGCGTACGGGCGCTGGGCGCGGGTCCGGGTCGGCGCGGACGGCATCCCGGACACCGCAGACGTACACGCGGCTATCGCGAGCGGCCGGGTTCTGATCCGCGTACTACTGGACGACGAGGCCGTCACCCCATGACCGCAACGCACCGCAGGCGCCGTGGCACCGGGCACGAGCTGCGTGAAGTGGTGGTCCGGGTGGCCGCCGACCTGCTGGCGCAGCTCGGCGACGCCGACGCGCTCACCATGCGGGCCGTCGCCGCCGCCGCAGGCGTCACCGCACCCTCGGTGTACCGGCACTTCCCGGACAAGGAGACGTTGCTGCGTGTTGTCATCGCCGAGCGGTTCGCCGAGTTCACCGAACAGCTCGAAAGCGCCGCCGTGTCCGCCGCCGACGACCCCGTCGCGCGGCTCGAGGCGATCGCCAAGGCGTACGTCCGGAGCGGTCTGGAGCAGCCGGGGCACTACCGGGTGCTGTTCAGCGCCATGAACGCCGGCCCGGCCGGGCTGGGGCTCGAACCCGGCGCTGCGCATCCCGGCGCGGCCTCCTACAAAGTACTGGTCGACGCGGTCAGCGCGTGCCTGTCGCCCGCCCGCCGCGATGCGGCGTTCGTGCTGGCCACCGAGCTGTGGGCTTCCCTGCACGGCGCCATCGACCTGCGCATCACCAAACCCGACATGCCATGGCCCGAGCCCGATGCGCTGATCGAGACGGCATTGACCGCCGTGCGAGCCGCGTCGCCGCCGGGGCCACTACCCACGGAGTCGCCATGAACCTGCTCGTCTTCGTCACGCTGGCCGTCACCGGTTTCATCGCCTGTTCCGAGTTCGGCTCCTATGCCTTCGTCCATCCTGTGCTGCGCCACCTGCCCGGCACCGAACGCATCACCGTCGAGAAGGGCCTGCTCAAGACGTTCGGGCGGGTCATGCCGATTGGGATGACACTGTGCGTGGTGCTCGCGGTGGCCGTCGCGATCGAGGGCAGCGGGCCCGGGTGGCTCGCCTGGTCCGCGGTGGTCGCGTTCGCCGTCGCGGTGGGGTTCACCGTCGCCGTCAACGTCCCGATCAACATCGCCACCGGACGCTGGGACCCGGCGAACCCGCCCGCCGGATGGGAACGGACCCGTCACCGCTGGGAGTTCTTCCAGGGCGTGCGCTCCTGGCTGCTGCTGATCGGTTTCGTCCTGGTCTGCGCGGCAGGCACCGCCTGATCAGCGCGCCGCGGCAGCCACGAGCGCGCGTGCGGGTCTGCCTGAAGACGCCCCACCAAGTTCCAGCGCGCCGTACCGGCCCCGCCAGCACCACAGCCCGTTGTCCCGACCTGCGGCAATTCAAGGCAGGTGCTCGCCTCTACCACGTCAAACATGAATACGGAGGCAACCATGGGCTTCTCTCGAATCACCGGCATCGCCGCCCTAGGCTTCGCCATCACGATCGTCCTCGCCAACGCGATCATGGTGCCTGCCGGCCTGCCGCTCACCGGTGCCGAGATCGGCGAGGTCACCGCGTTCTTCGGCACCGAGGGCGATATCGTGGCCATCGCGTCCGCGCTCACTCCCGCCGCCTGGCTCCTGGCCACCTTGTTCGGCGCGGGCGCGGTCTCCGCGCTGCGGCGCTTCGAACGCGGCCGGGACGAGGCGTGGTCACTGCTCGGATTCACCGGCCTGGCACTGCAGAACGCCACCTTCGCCGCGGTCATCGCGACCCGCCTCGCGCTCACGTCGACGACCGCGCGCGACAGCGCCACGACCGCAGGGCTGTGGGTCCTGCACGACGCGCTGTTCACCCTCAACGGCACCTTCCTGGCACTGGCCCTCCTCGGCCTGTCCGTCGCCGGACTGCGCGCCGCTCTCATCCGGCCCTGGCACGGCGCCCTGGGGCTGGCATCGGCCGCGCTGCTGTTCGGCTCGGCCACCCTCACCCCCCTGGTCATCGACCACGCCGGCCCCCTCGGTCTCCTTGGCCTCGTCGGCTGGCTGATGTGGGTCGCCTGGATCGTCGCGTACGGCATCACCCTGATCCGCCTGAACCCGGCCTCGTTGTCGCACGAGGTGGGCTGACCAGTCGACGAGGGCCCCTCCACGACAGAGTCGGCGTCCTCCTCCCGAACGTGCCCCCAGCCCCAAGGTGAGCCGATCTGCGCAGGTCACGGGACTTCCGAGAAAGTTGGTTCTCGGAAGCGGAGACGGCCACGACTTCCGAGAACACGCACAGCTGAGAGGCGAAAACCCAGCCCGGCACTTCCGAAAACAGGATCGCGCCGCTGGTTGGCGGCTGGGAACACGTTCGGGAGGAGGACGCCATGTCACAGAGAGTGCTACCGTCAAAATCCGGTCCGATCCTCCCCAGAGGCCGGATGCCGGGGATGCCGGAAGCGTCGCCCTCTGACCTAAATGCGTTGGCGTCGCGGTCCTCGAGCAGGCTAGCGTTGGCTTCCGTCATGCGCAGGAGACCACGCCCCGTCTGCGCCTGTGAGTCGTTGAATGGGAGATCCGGGATGCCCGCTCAGCTCGTCGCACTCTGCTTCGACGCGAACGACCCCCTCCGTCTCGCGCGCTTCTGGGCAGGGGTCCTGGGCTGGGAGACGGCCGACGACCCCCACGACGGCATCACGCTCCTGCCGAACGATGACACCGGGTTCCGGATCCGATGTCTCGCGACCCAGGAGAAGAAGACCGGCCCGAACCGGATGCACTTCGATCTGACGAGCACGTCCCTGGAGGACCAGCGGCAGACGGTGGCCAGGGCACTCGAACTCGGCGCGCGCCACATCGACGTCGGGCAACGCCCGGAGGAGGACCACGTCGTGCTCGCCGACCCCGAGGGCAACGAGTTCTGCGTCGTCGGGCCGGACAACAAGTTCCTCGCCGACTGCGGATTCGTCGGGGCGCTCGCGTGCGACGGTTCGCAGGAGGTCGGATACTTCTGGAGCGAGGCGCTGGGCTGGCCGCTGGTCTGGGACCAGGACCAGGAGACCGCGATCCGCTCGCCGCACGGCGGCCCGAAGATCACCTGGGGTGGCCCGCCGGTGGCGCCGAAGACCGGGAAGAACAGACTGCACTTCGACCTCGCTCCGCCCGCGCACGGCGATCGGCAGGCGGAGGTCGACCGTCTCGTCTCCCTCGGAGCGACGCGAATCGACATCGGCCGGCACGAGGCCGGCCAGGTGGCGATGGCCGACCCCGACGGCAACGAGTTCTGTGTGCGCACCCCCCGGTAGCGCGACCGGCCCCGGGGACGGCGCGCCCGCCCTCCACGCCGGTCGCGGGCACGCGGTCCGGCCGGCCGGACCCCCCTCCCTCCCGGACGGCCCGGGCGGCCGTTTCGCCGCCGGTGGTCATCGCAGGGTGAGCGGGGTCTCGGATTCGACGCGGGTCGGCTTCTCCAGGTTGCGGATGCAGTAGAGGCCGGTGATGCGGACGTCCTCGACACGGACCGCCCTGACGCCGTCGAACGCGCCGTCCAGGCGAAAAACGAGTGCCGGGTTGCCGTTGACCACGGTGAGGTCACCGGTGGGCACGGCCCCGGCCTTGCCGAGACCACCGGCGATCACGCGGATCACCCTCCCGGCACCGGCGATCGGCCGCAGCACGGCCTGCTTGACGACGCCGCCGTCGGCGATGAGGACGACCCCGGGGGCGAGCACGTCAAGGAGGCCCTGCAGGTCCCCGGTCTCGACCGCGCGCCGGAACGACTCCAGAACCGCCCGGGCCTGGCCCGGGGAGACCACCTCGCGAGGGCGGCGGGCATCGACGTGCCGGCGGGCGCGGTGCGCGATCTGGCGGACGGCCGCGGGACTCTTGCCGACGGCGGCCGCGATCTCGTCGTAGCCGACGCCGAAGGCCTCGCGCAGCACGAAGACGGCGCGCTCGGTCGGCGACAGCGTCTCCAGGACGAGCATGAGCGCCATCGACACGCTCTCGGCGAGCTCGACGTCCTGGACCACGTCCGGCGCGGTGAGCAGCGGCTCGGGCAGCCAGGATCCGACCTACGCCTCCTTGCGGCGCCTCATGGTGCGCAGCCGGTTGAGCGCCTGCCGGGTCGTGATCCGCACCAGGTAGGCGCGGCGGGGTGCTCGCCCGCGATCCGGCTGAGGACCGTGTCGGCGGCGTGCGGGCCCAGCTGGACCGCTGCCTGGCAGCTCATCCGGAACTGCAGGTCCGACGGTGCCGCCGAGTCCCCGGCCGCGACGATGCGCGCGTCGCCCACGCTGGTCAACGTCTCGTCCGTGCGCAGCCGGGGCCGTCGAGCAGGATCCCGGTCGCCGTCGCCGGCCCGGAGGGCTACCCGTGAGTGCCCTCAGGAACGCTGTCCGCGGACATGCCCCCTTCTCCCGGAGCGCTCGTCAGGTAGACGTGCTGGTGGCCGTTGCCGGCGTCGACGTTGATCTGGTCGAGTTGCGTCGCCGCGACGGACCACGTCGCGACGGCCGCGGACCGCTGGCGGGCCGCCAGCTCAAGGAAGGGCTGCCGCAGGTCCGCGGGAAGCTCCCGGCCGGCCGCGTACGTGTCGACCGCGACCGCCATGGCGTCCACCGCGCCACGGAATCCCGCACGAGCCACGTTGGTCGCGGTCGTTCCCGAGGGAGTCTCCGCGTGCCGCTCGACGGCCTGCCGCAGAACCTTCCGCCACCCGTCGACCTCCGCCGGTTCCGCCGACCGCGCGCCGGGCGCTCCATCACGGGGAAGCACCTCGGTGAGCTTGGACAGCACCCCGTTCAGCTCTCCGGCGGTCACCCGCGCCGTGGAGGTCAGCTCACCGATCTGCTGGACGTCCCGCTTCTTCTCCGCCTCCCGCATGTCGGCGATGGCGACCTGGGAGGCGTCGGGGCTACCGAGGAGATAGCCCACCGGCCCGGCTATCGCGACGGCGGCGACAACGGCCACGACGATCTGACGCGCCCGGTTGGACGGGCGAACGTCCGGCCGGGACGGCACACGGGGTGGCCTGACCGTTTTCGAGGACATCCAGCGGCTCCTGTCACCTGGCTACCCGGCCGACGCTACCGCTTTCAATGATCTACGTCCATGGTCCCGCCGAACCCCGGAGGAACCTTGTTCCTCGAAGGTGGGCTTCAGTCCGTCTTACTTTTAATGATTTTGAAATGACCTGACGTCTTTACAATGTAGATTCATAAAGGGGCATCGACCTCGCCGGACGACCCAGACGAACCGCCCCCCTGCGCCCGCCGCCTCTCGCTGCGCTACCCGCCTCGTCGAGCAACTTGCCGGCCGCCGCGGGATCGGGGCCGCCGCCGGTCACCTCGGGGTCGTGCCAGCCGGTGTCGGGCGAGACCGGCCCGTAGGCGGGGGTGCCCGCGCCGGCGAGGATCGTGTCGGCCATCGCCTGCCGGTCCAGGGCCAGGCCGAACTCCTGCGCCGCCCCTGACGACGTGTTCCGGTGACGCCGGTTCCCGCTGACGATTCGTCGGCCCCTGCGAGAGGACCCCTGCATGACGACGGGCAGACGCTCGCTGTTTCCCGCCGGGGTACGCACCGCGGCCCGGCGGGAAAGGACCGTCAGGTGTCGACGGCGGCCGGGACGCACTCGACGACGGTGTGCCGCGCCGTGAGGTCGCGCACGGCGGCGACCCGCAGCCCGGCGGCCGCGGCCAGCGCCCGGTAGTCGTCGGCGGTCCGTTCCCGGCCACCGGCCAGGACCAGCATCCGCAGGTTCATCTCCGCGAACATGGCCGGATCGCCCCCCGAGACGATCGGCGACTCGAGGATCAGCACCCGGCCGCGCCGGCCCGCCGCGCCGGCGCAGCGGCGCAGGATGGCGGTCGCCTCGTCGTCGGCCCAGTCGTGCAGCACGCGGTTGAGCACGTACACGTCGGCGCCGCCGGGCAGCTCGTCGAAGAAACTCCGCCCGATCGTCTCGCACCGGTCCGCCAGCCCGCGTCCGGCCAGGTACCGCTGCGCGCGTGACGCGGTGTCCGGCAGGTCGATCAGCACACCGCGCAGGCCCTCGTGGCGCGACAGCAGCTCGGCCAGCAGCGCCCCGGTACCGCCGCCGACGTCGGCCACCCGGGTCAGCGCCGACCAGTCGTAGCCCTCCGCCAGCTCGCCGTACCCGGTGCCGGCCGCCATCGTCGCGTCGAAGGAGGCGCTCAGCTCGGGGTTCGCGTCGAGATAGCGCCAGAACGGTGCGCCGAACACCGCCGCCCAGGCAGGCCGGCCGGTGCGTACCGTGTCCGCCAGGCCGGTGAAGGCCAGGTCCATCCGGCCGCCGAACCCGTCCAGGTCCAGCCACCGCCACATCGCGGACGGGTGGTCCCGGCGCAGCAGGGCGGCCGTCCCGTTCGCCGCGAACGTGCCCGGCCGGGGCTCGGCGAACACCTCGCGGCAGACCAGATGGCGCAGCAGCCGGCCCAGCGCGTCCGGGTCCGCGCCGGCCCGGGCGGCCAGGTCCTCGATGTCCGAACCGTCCTCGTCCACCAGATCGGGCAGCCGCAGGGTCACGGCCACCCGGAGTGCCATCGGGGTCACCAGATCCATCAGCGGCGTCAGGGCCCGCCACGCGGCGAGCCCGTCCAGCGCGGCGCCGGTCGTCGCGGTCGCCTCGTCGTTGCTCGTCATACGCACCTCCTGTCCCCATGGTGCGCGCCGAGGCCGGCCACGGCTTGGACGAATCGGCACCCGTCCTTCCCCGCCGCGCGCCTTCGAGACTGATGTACCCCGGCTTTCGTGGAGTCGCTGGTCTGCCCCGATGTGTTCCCCACACCGACGGGCGGGGATTCCCGTTCGTGCCCCCACATGGACTCCCGCCCCGGCGGCGTCCGTCACCGAGGGGGACGGCCCTGCGAACGGCTCTTCGTGAAGACGTGGAGGGCGAGGATGTCAGGGATCGGCGCGAGGCCGGGGCCTCCGGCCCGGATCCAGGCGGCGATGTCCTCGACGGCGTCGGGCTGGTTCAGCAGGCCGAGCCACACCGCCCGCCCGCCCGCGGCGCGTCCGGCGGGTGAGGGCCGCACGACGACCACGTTGGCCTGCTCGCACACGTCCAGGCAGTCGCTGACGCGGACCTGTGCGATCTCCGACAGGCGGCGGAGCTGCTCGTCGTGGTCGAGGGCGGGAACCTTGCGGGTGCTGCCGCAGCAGCAGTCCCGGCAGACGGTGAGCCTGCTCATGCGCGTGTGAATCCCTTCCCGAGGCGGTCCAGGGGGTCGGGTCCCAGCCCGAACCGCATGACGACCGCCGTCCTCTCCTGGGGAGATCCGCCCCGTTTCCTGAGGGGCGACAGCGTGAGTCTCCTGGCTCTCGGGTCGAGGCTCGTCCCGGCCTTCCCACCCGCGTGCGGGCAGTGGCTTCGTCGGGGGTCGCTCGCCGATCACAGTGGCGGGACCGCGCCGGATTCACACCGGCTTCCTCGTTCCGCCGTCGCCTTCGCCGACCATGGTCGCACAACCACCACCGACGGCAGGACCCGGCCCTGCCCTCCCCTTACCTGCCCTGCACAACGTGGCGGCGCGGACCGATCGCGGACCGCGGCTGGGCCACCCGTGTCGCGCACACCGCGACACCCCGGACGGATCAGGGGTCGCGACGATCCCGGCGACCGGAGAAGATACGGCTCCCTACCTGGCGTGATCGCGAAATGTACGTGATCATTGGACCCACCATGCAGCGCCGTGCTCTCGTCCGTACCATCGCCGCGGGATCGGGTGCCGTCGCCTTCTCCGCCTCCCGGCGCCGTCACGGACGCCGCGCGGACGCCGTCCGTGACGGCCGGGCACCCCCCCGACCCGCCCCGCCCACCGGGCACCGCCACAGTCGACCCCGCCCCCGCCACACCGACCCGCTCCCGCTCCCGTCCGAGGAAAGAGGACACACCCCCCATGGCCCTTGCCGGTGTCTTCCTGCCCATCGCCCTCGCGATCATCATGTTCGGCCTCGGCCTGAGCCTGACGATCGCCGACTTCCGCCGCGTCGTCGCCTATCCCAAGGCCACCCTGGTCGCGCTCGTCTGCCAGGTTCTGGTGCTGCCCGCGATCTGCTTCGGCCTGGTGCTCGCCTTCGGGCTGCCGCCCGCGCTCGCCGTGGGCATGATGCTCCTGGCCGCCTCCCCCGGCGGGACCACGGCCAATCTCTACAGCCACCTGTTCGGCGGCGACGTCGCGCTCAACGTGACCCTCACCGCGATCAACTCCGTGCTGGCCGTCGTCACGCTGCCGCTGGTCACCAACCTGTCGCTGAGCTACTTCGCCGCCGACTCGGCCGCGCTGGGCCTGCAGTTCGACAAGACCGTCCAGGTGGTCGCGATCGTGCTCGTCCCCGTCGCGATCGGCATGGCGGTCCGGGCGGGGCTGCCGCGCTTCGCCGATCGGATGAACGCGCCCGTGAAGATCGCCTCCGCCGTCATCCTGGTCCTGGTCATCCTCGGCGCCCTGCTGCAGGAGCTGGACAACCTCGGCGGCTACATCCGCTCGGTCGGCGCGATCACGCTGGTGTTCAGCGTGATCAGCCTGGCCATCGGTTACTGGGTGCCGCGCCTGGCCGGGATCGAGCGTGGCCAGGCCGTCGCCTCCTGCATGGAGATCGGCATCCACAACGCCACGCTGTCCATCGCGGTCGCGCTCACGCTGCTGAACAACAACCAGATGGCCGTCCCCGCCGCCACCTACGGCGTGCTGATGTTCTTCACCGCCGCCGCGGCCGGGTTCCTCCTCAGGTCCCGTGCGGCGAAGCTCGCCCCCGACGCGGCCCGGTGAAAGGAGTGCGAGGTTCCGCTTCCCGGACTCCCGGGTGAACGCGGGAGGTCGCGGGCGCCTGCTCGCGACCTCCCGCGCCGGTCGGTAAGGTCGCCGGTATGGGCGGGGTACGGGTGGTGCTGCTCGGGGGGACGTCGAACGTCGGGAAGTCGACCGTCGCCCGGGCGGTGGCCGGCAGGCTCGGATTCGAGTGCCTGTCGACGGACAGCCTCGCCCGGCACCCGGGGCGGCCCTGGCGAACGCCGGAGCGTGAGGTGCCGGCGCACGTCGCCGAGGGGTACGCCATCACGCTGATCCCCGTCGACGTGCCGACCCAGGACAACGTGCTGGGCGCGTTCACCCGGATGGGCGAGCTCGCCGTGGACGCGGTCATCGTCATCATCGAGATCCACCTGCTCGACGCGGGCACCGTGACCCTGCCCCCCGGGGTCCACGTCGTCATCGTCGTCGACTCCGACGCCGGCGACCGTTACAGCGTCGTCGACACCGACCAGGCCGACGGTGCCCGGCGGGCCGTCCACCACCTGCTCGACCTGGGACACCGGACCGTCTGGCACGTGACGGGGCCGCGGACCTCCTACGCCGGCCAGCGCCGCACCCAGGCCTGGCGCACCACGCTCGAGGAGGCCGGACGGCCGGTGCCGGCGCCCCTGCACGGCGACTGGTCGGCCGAATCCGGCTACGCCGCCGGTCTCGCGCTCGCCGACGAGCCCGGCTGCACGGCGGTGTTCGTCTCCAACGACCAGATGGCCCTCGGACTGCTGCGCGCCCTGCACGAACGCGGCCGGGTGGTCCCGGACGAGATCAGCGTGGTCGGCTTCGACGACATCCCCGAAGCGGCCTTCTTCATCCCGCCCCTGACGACCGTCCACCAGGACTTCGCGGAGGTGGGCAGGAGATGCGTGCAGCGGGTCCTGGTCCAGATTCGCGAGAACCAGACCTCCCCGCCGGGCACCGACCTCGTCCCGACCCGCCTGGTGGTGCGCAACAGCACGGCCGCCCCCGGAAGGTGACCCGGCCCGGCCGCCCTCGCACGGAGCGCGAGAGAGGGACGCCCGGCGGTCCCGGAGGCGGCTCCGGGACCGCCGGGCGCCCGCACCGCCCGGCTAGCCGCCGAGCGTGACGTGCAGGATCCTCTCGTTGCTGTTGTTAGGCGTGCTGTCCTTGTCACCGGTGTTGGAGGTGGTCAGCCACAGGCCGCCGCCCGGGGCCGGCTCCACGGTGCGCAGCCGGCCGTAGGTGCCGTTGAAGTACTCCTGCACGCTGGGCAGGCCGGTGCCGCTGATCGGCGAGCGATACATCCGGGTACCGCGCAGGCAGGCCACGTAGATCACGTCACGCACGATGGCGATGCCCGAGCAGGAGCCGGCGGCGGTGGGGTAGGTGCGCTTGGGGGCGACGAACCCGGCGGTGCCGCAGGAGCCGCTGGTGCCCTCGCACGCCGGCCAGCCGTAGTTGCCGCCCCTGGTGATGAGGTTGGTCTCGTCCATGACGCTGTTGCCGAACTCCTGCTCCCACAGCCGGCCCTGGGAGTCGAACGCCAGCCCCTGCGGGTTGCGGTGCCCGTAGCTCCACACGGGGTTGCCGAACGGGTTGTCCGACGGCACGCTGCCGTCCGCGTTGACCCGCAGGACCTTGCCGCTCAGGTTGGACCTGTCCTGGGCGTAGTCACCGTTCTGCGCGTCGCCGGTGGCGACGTACAGCTTGCCGTCCGGGCCGAACCGCAGGCGGCCGCCGTCGTGATATTTGTTGCGCAGGATCCCGCTGAGCAGGACCTGGGCGGTGGCGGTGTCGAGCCTGTCGTTCCCCAGCTTGATCCGCACGACCCGGTTGTCGGTGGGCGAGGTGTGCATGACGTACACCCAGCGGTCGCTGTTGAAGGTGGGCGAGATCTCCAGGCCCAGGAGGCCGCCCTCGCCGTCGGTGCCGGCCACGTTCGGCACGGTGCCCACGTTCGTCTTCGCCCCGGTGGCGGGGTCGAGGCGGATGATGTCGTCGGCGTCGCGGCGGCTGTAGAGGATCGTGCCGTCGGGAAGCGTGACCAGGCCCCACGGGACGTCGGTGTCGGTCGCGACCTGCCTCACCGTGCACACCGGGTTGGCGCACGCCGCGCCGGTGGTCGCCGTCGCGGTGTTGCTGCGCGCCGAGACGTTGGCCTGCGCGTCGCGGGCCACCACGTGGTACTGGTAGGCCGTGTTGCCCGCCAGCCCGCTGTCGACGAAGGTGGTGACCGGCGGGGTGCCGTTGACCGTCCCGACCCTGGCTCCGCCGCGGTGGACGTCGTAGGCCCGGACCCCGATGTTGTCGGTCGAGGCGGTCCACCTCAGCGTCACCGTGGTGCCGGAGGCGGAGGCGGTGAGCTGCGTCGGCGCGCTCGGCGCCTGGGTGTCGGCCTGGCACTGCGGCGGCGTGATCGTCACCGTGGTGCTCGCCTGCGAGACGTTGCCCGCGGCGTCGCGCGCGTTGACGTAGAGGCCCCACGTCGCCCCGGGGACCACGGTGAGGGCGGTGGACAGCGTGGTGCCGCTCACCGTCTTCATCTGCTGGCCGTCGTGGTAGACGTCGTAGAAGGCCACCCCCACGTTGTCCGTCGAGGCGTTCCACGCGAACGTCACCGAGTCGCACGCCAGGTTGCTCACCCGCGGGCTGCCCGGCACCGTCGGGGGCTGGGTGTCGGCGCTCCCGGTGGACGTCGTCCACTTCTGGTTGCCCCGCCCGGTGCAGGTCCACAGCCCCACCGGGGTGCTGTTCGCCGTGCCCTCGCCGGTCACGTCCAGGCACAGGCCCGACTGCACACCGGTGACGGTGCCGTCGGCGTTGATCCTCCAGCGCTGGTTGGCGCCGCCGGTGCAGGTGTGGATCTGCAGCGCGGCCGGGGCGGTGGTGTCCTGGCCGACCACGTCCAGGCACATCGTGTCGCCGTACACCCGGAGCTCACCGGCCGCGGTGAGGTTCCAGGACTGGTTGGCCTGCCCGTTGCAGTCGTAGATGTTGACGCCGGTTCCGGAGGCCGTGCTGTTGCCGATCACGTCGAGGCAGCGGCCGGAGGCCACGCCGACCACGGTCGCCGGCGCCGCCGAGGCGGGCGCCGCGACCGCCACCGTCATGGTGGCCGTGAGGGCCACCGCTGCCAGCACGGCCAGCACGGCCGTCAGCGCGCGCGGCCGTGGCCTTCGGCGGTTGATCGAGGGGGGTGTTCGCACCTGTTCTCCAAGTGGGGATCGTCCGCGGGGTTCCCGAGGTGAGCTGATCGTCGGCTTCTATGGCGATGCCGACCGTTTTGGGAGCGTTGTGCTGACTCCCTCTGTCCGAAAAGATCAGCGGAAAACCGGCCGAGGTGCCCTGGACGCCCACCCGGCGCGATGCGGGCGAAGGAGATCCCGTCTCCGGCGAGCCGCACGGCGGCTCGCCGGAGATCACGTCGTCACGTCGTCACGCGGAAGGTGGCGTCGCCACGGCCCTGAGCGTCGGTGATCGGGTCGAGCCGGAGCAGGTAGTCGTAGTGCCGGATGTACCGGTCGGGGTAGTTGTACGACTGGAAGGACGTCCACGACGAGTTGGCGAGCCCGGCGACCTGGCGGAACGTGGCGTCCCCCGCGAAGGTGGCGGTGCCGTCGTCGGGCGCGAGGACGAAATCGTACCCGTAGTGCCGCAGGTAGTACCCGGGGTAGTTCACCGACGCGAAGGACACGTAGCCACTGCCGTTCGCCAGGCCCGGCACCAGCCGGAACTGCGCGTCCTGGGCGGGGCTGACGTTCGCGTCGATGCGCACGTCGAGGTTCGCGTGCCGCACGTAGCGGGTCTGGAAGTTGTACGACTGGATGCGGTTGACCGGCGCGGTGGCGCCCCAGCGGCCGAGGACGCGGTTCTCCTCCGCGGCGGTCAGGTTGAGGATGGAGCCGTGGCGCTTGCGGTTGGCGCCCACGTTGTAGTCGGAGCGCGTCTGGAAGTTGCGCGTGCTGCCCAGGTTGGTGGAGGTGATGGGCATGTAGCCGCGGCCGGTGGCGTGCTGGTCCAGCCACAGGGCCCACTCGTTGCGGCCGTTGAACTGCGCCCACATCGGGCCCTCCACGACGTTGCCGCCGCCCGTGCCGTTGGAGATCCCCATGTGCGACAGGTTCCCGAGGGTCGTCCAGGATCCCAGGATCGAGTTGCTCGCCTCGATCGTGATGTGGCCGTCCGCCGAGGCCCGGTAGTACCGGTAGCCGCCCACGCTGCCGGGCACCTCGACGATCTGCGTGTCGATGAGGCCCTGGCTTCCGCCGCGCTCGATGTACAGCTGCGGTGCGGTGAAGCTGCGGAAGTCGCCGGTGCGCACGTACCAGATGCGGTGCTTGGTCACACCGTTGCGGGGCGAGTTCGTCGCCCAGTACAGGACGTAGTCACCGGTCTCGGGGTTGTAGATGGCCTCGGGCGCCCAGGCGTTGCCGGCGCCGGGGATGCCGCCCGCGACGTTGATCAGCCGCGGTTCCGACCAGTTCACCAGGTCGGTCGACTCCCACACGACGAGCGAGGTGCTGCCCCGGCTCGAGGCGTCGCCCCACGAGGTGCCGCTGGCGATGCGCAGGTCCGTCGCGACGATCCAGTACCGGTCGCCGGCGGGAGACCGGACGAGGGCGGGGTCGCGGACCCCTCGGGTGCCGACCGTGGAGCGCAGGACCACCGCGCCGTTGTTCAGGTCGGTCCAGCGCAGCCCGTCGTCGCTGTGGGCGAGGTAGATCTGCTCGCCGTTCGCCGACTCCCCGGTGAAGTGCGCCATCAGGTATCCGGTGAAAGGTTCGAGGGCGGCCGCCTCCTTCGGGACGGCCAGCGACCACGAGGTGAACATCAGGCAGGCGGCGAGCACCGCGCCCACCCGGGACAAGGCTTTCAACATGCGTTTCTCCTTCGGAAGCGGGCACGATGGGGCGGATGGCGCCGTCCGCGGCGAACTCCATCCGGTCGGCGGTGGTCTCCCTGCCTCCTCGTCGTCGGCGGCGCCGATGGGGGCTGGACGGGTACGGGGGCTCGCCTGCCGCGCGGACCGGGGGCGGGCCGCTCCCGTGGCCGGGCGCGGGCCGGGGGCGTCGCGTACGGCCGCGTCCGGGGGACACGGGCGTGTCGCCCTTCTTCGCCCCATCTGCGGGTCGCGGACGGGTCGCGGACGGGTCGCGGATGTTAGCGCTAACAATTCATATCGCGAAAATTTATCTTTTACGGCATTGCATGACCGCCGACATGCGAAACGCAAACAGTAACCGCAGCCGGACAGAGGTTACATCGGCGTCACATCAGTGTGATCGCCAACATCCGGCCGGTCAATACCTTCGTGACACCCGGCCGGCGAGCGACCGCCGCCGACCGGCCGACGAGTGACGATACGCCTCCCAAAAGAGCAGGTCAGTGGCACCTTATCGGCTCGCCGGCAGCGCGCGGGCCACCCCCGCCCTGTAATCCGGGTATTGACAACCCTGCTGTGAGCGTTAACACTCTGCGAAACGCGCCGGAAACACGGGCCGCGACCCGACCTTCACCACCCCATTGGCAATACGGGGATCCGGTCATCACCCCAGGGATTACCGAGATCTCGGAAAGAAAACTGTTAGCGCTAACACAGCTCCGCTCCGCCGGCATCTCGATCTGACCTTGGGTTCTTCCGGCCGGCGCCGGATGAGCCCTGGCCGCCAGGCAGGACGCCACCTTCCAGGTCACGTAGCAGGAGACGGCCGATGCCTGCCCGCCACCCGCTCCGGCGGGGTCGTCGGCGTGCGGCAGCCGGACACCGGAGACGCCGCCGGGGCCGGCCGGTGGGCGTGGAACGGCGACGCGTGGCGGAAGCGGCGGTTCACCGGCGCCCGCGGCGGCCACCGCCCGGTCCAGAGCCCGCACGGCGGGCGGTGTCAGCTCGGCGCGGCTCCGGTGCTCTCCCTCACGACGAGCTCGGGCTCCACCAGCCGCCGGGGCTGGCTCGGCCTGCCCGCCATCTGGTCGAGCAGCACGTGGAAGGCGTGGCTGCCGACCTCCTCGAAATCCTGCCGGACCGTCGTGAGCGGGGGCCAGAAGTAGGCGGACTCCGGCACGTCGTCGAAGCCCACCACGCTGACGTCCTCGGGAACGCGCCGCCCGGCCTCGCGCAGCGCTCTCAGCACGCCCAGGGCCATCTGGTCGTTGCCCACGAAGATGGCCGTGACCTCGGAGTCCTGTGCCAGGCGGCGGCCGAGCTGGTAGCCCGAGCGCGAGCTCCAGTCCCCGCGCAGCACCTCGGGAACCCGGTGCCCTCCGGCCTCCAGCACCTCGCGCCAGCCCTCGACCCGGCCGTTGGCGTCGATCCAGCTGGCCGGGCCCGCCACGTGCCACACCGTCTCGTGGCCGAGGCCGAGCAGGTGCCCGGTCGCCCGTGTCGCTCCCGCCCGCTGGTCGACCATGACGACGGGAACGGAGAGGCCGGCCCCGGCGTCGACCGCGACCACGGGGATCTCCGGCGACAGATGGCGCAGGCCGTCGGCCGCCGACTCGTGCGGCGCGACGATGATGACGCCGTCCACCGACTGGGACCGCAGCTGGCGGAGGCTCTCCTCGATCGAGCGGCGGTCGAGCGTGCTCAGGCTGGCGATGCTCACGGCGTAGTCGTTGAGCCTCGCGGCACGCTCGATGCTGTAGAGGGTCGAGGCCGGACCGTACAGGGTGGTGTCGATGCTGACCACGCCCAGCACCCCGGACCGTCCCGTGGCGAGCTGGCGGGCGGCGGCGTTGGGCCGGTAGTCCAGCTCCCGCACCGCGGCCAGCACGCGCGCCCGGGTTTCGCTGTGCACTCTCTCGGGCGCGTTGAGCGCCCGGGAGACGGTCATCGCCGACACTCCGGCGAGCGCGGCGACGTCCTCCAGCACAGCAGGTCTGGAGCGCGGCGGGCCGTCGTTCGATTTCGCCTTCAAAGCAGCTCACCCCCCTATGCGACAACGCTAACAGGAGTTCCGGGCCCGCTCCGCTACGACGGACGGTCCGTACCGGAATCGGGTCACGGGAACGACCTCGGCGGCGGCATCGCGATGTCCGATACCGCCGCGGGGGTAGGTGCCGGCCGCGTCCACGACGAGCGACTCCTGCGGCGACAAGGTGCCCGGGCCCGAGGGGGCGGGCACCGCCGCCCGCTACTCGAAGGGGGACGGGTCTCCGGTGCCCCGGCGGAGGATCTCGGGCTCGTCCTGCGAGAAGTCGACGACCGTCGTCGGGACGGCGCCGCACTCGCCGGAGTCGATGACGGCGTCCACCACGTGGTCGAGCCTCTCCTTGATTTCCCAGCCCTGCGTCAGGGGCTCGGTCTCGTCGGGCAGCAGCAGGGTGCTCGACACCAGCGGTTGGCCGAGTTCGGCCAGCAGCGCCTGCGTGACGACGTGATCGGGGATCCGGACGCCGACCGTCTTCTTCCGGGGATGCAGCAACCGCCGCGGCACCTCCTTGGTCGCGGGCAGGATGAAGGTGTAGCCGCCGGGGGTCGCCGCCTTGACCGAGCGGAACAGCGCATTGCTTACATGCACGAACTGGCCGAATTGGGCGAAATCTCTGCAGACCAGGGTGAAGTGGTGGTCGCTGCCGAGGTTGCGGATCTCCCTGATCCGGTCGATCCCCTCCTTGTTGCCCAGCCTGCACCCCAGCGCGTAGCCGGAGTCCGTCGGGTACGCGATCAGCCCGTCCGCGCGCAGAAGCTCGACCACCTGACTGATCAGCCGGGGCTGGGGACTGTTCGGATGCACATCAAGGTATTTCGCCACACCCCCGAGCTTAGAAGCGAACACCACCCCGCGTGACATGTGACCCCTCAAGGCTCATCAAGGCCCGTCAAGGCTCGGCGTGACACGCGGCTCGCGAGGACGGCCGGCGGGCGCCGGACGAGGTGAAGCCGCCGCCGGGGCGGTGGCGGGCTCCGCGGCGCGTGCGGGGCGGGCCGTCACGGCCGGGGTGGAAGCCGGAGCCGTGCTGGGAAAGAGCGGCCGGCCAGGCGTTGATCTCGGAGGCCCAGTCGCGGTGCGGAGCCTGGTCGTGGCTGGTCTGCCGGCGGCCGAAGGCATCAGAGCTGGAACCGCCGTAGCGGCCGGAGCGCTTGCCGGCCTTCACGATGACGTCCAGGCCCGCGGGGCCGGCGACGAAGGTGAGCTCGACCTCGTTGATCCGCCCGGCGTACTGGGCGGGTGGAACTCGATCTCCTGGTAGAACGGCAGCTGCTGGCTGACACCGTGGAGGTGGCCGTACTCCAGGTCGGACTCCAGGTCGGCGCTCTTGAAGGGGAGCCGAGCCGCACGAAGGCGTCCAGCACGGCCTGCTGGGAGGCCAGCGGCGCGATCTCGACCATGGCGTCCGGGTGGTCCCCGCCGAGGCGCCCGGGAGCGGGCCGCGCCGCGAGGTGTTCCGGGCGACGCCGTTGTCCGGCGGGACGCTATCGTGGTGTGCCATGGAGTGCTTCGCCGCTTGGCGTACCCGTCACTGAGGGCCTGCTCGCCGCCGGAACCAGGCCGTGAGCGGGCCGACCGACGCCCTTTTCCCGTTCGGGCGTCAAGTTTCCCGTTCGGGTGTCGAGCCCTCAGTCTGAAAGGCGCACTTCCATGCTCATCCGCCCGTTCGTTCGGCACGACCTGGCGCGGCTCACCGCGTTGACCATCGAGACGTTCCGGCCGTTCTACGAGGACCATTTCCGCCCCCTGGTGGGTGAGGTCGTCTTCGCCAACCAGCACGGCGACTGGCGCGGCGACTATCGCGAGCAGGTCGCCGAACTTCACGCCCCGGACCTGCACAGGTACGTCGCGGTCGCCGAGACCGAGGACGTCGTCTTCGGCTACGTGGCCTGGAGCGTCGACCCGGCTCGCAGGAACGGAACCATCACGCATCTCGCCGTCTCGGCCGAGCACCGCCGCCACCGCGCGGGCACCGCGCTGTGCGAGCACGCCTTCGGTGAGATGCGAGCTCTCGGAGCCGAGGTGGTCGAGATCGGTACCGGGGGCGACCCCTTCCACGCGCCCGCCAGAGCTCTTTACGAGAAGCTCGGAGCCGTCCCGCTTCCGGTCGCCGTCTACTACCGGAGGCTCTGACCGAACCCCCTCCGGGACGGCGTCCTCGCCGCCTGTCCCGGAGGGGGCCGTCACCTCTCGCGGACGGTCACCTCTCGCGGACGGTCACCTCTTGCGGGCGGTCACCAGGGTGAAGCCGAGCAACTCGCCGCCGTCCGCGACGAGCGTGTCGATCACGGGCTGGTGCGCGACACGCTCTTCCGGCCGGTTGACCTGCGCCCGCTCTGCCCGATCAGCGTCCCGTACGAGATGCCGTAGTGGGTGGGCTTCTTCTCGCCGTGGCCGGAGCGTCGTCCGGCCGGCCCTCGGAGCGGGTCCGGCCGGGCGGAACGTGTGGCGGGGCTATCCGGCGGGCGGGCTCGGCTGCTTCCAGCCGTTCTCGACCGACAGGCGGCACCTGCCGGGGTCGTCTCCCACGCTGACGAACAGCGCGGTCAGCAGGGGGACGCCGTGAGCGAGCGTTTCGCGCGGCAGGGGGCCGTTGGCGACCAGGGAGGCCAGCCCGTGGACGACGGCCCAGCTCTGGATCGCCAGTTCCAGCGGGTCGGTGCCGGCGCGGAAGCGGCCGGCCTTCCTGCCTCGTTCGGCGGCCTGGACCAGATGCTCCAGGGTCGCGTCCGCGGCCTTGAGGTCCTCGAGCTCGAAGTTCGCGTCGAACATGACCCGGTACAGGTCGGGGTGGTCCAGGGCGTTGCGGAGGTAGGCGGCGACCATGGCGGTCAGGTCCCGCACCGGGTCCGTGGACGTCGTCACCGTCGTGAACCTGGCCGCCAAGCGGGTGAAGCCCTCCTGGCGCAGGGCCTTCCACATGCCGTCCATGTTTCCGAAATAGGTGTAGACGGCCATCGTCGAGACCCCGGTTCCGGCCACCAGTGATCTCAGGGTGATGGGCTCGCGGGTGCGGAGCATGTGCGCGGCCCGCTCGATGAGCAGGGTGCGGACCGCCGGATCCTTCGTCCTCACCATGGCACCAGAATATATAGCATTGCATTGCTATATATTTGGGACGCCGGCGCTAGTCCGGTGACGGCGGAGCCGGTCGGTCCTGGGGCACGGAAGCCGGTCGGTCCTGGGGCCGGGGCCCCGGCGGCCCGCCGGCCCTCACCCGGCCGGGGGCGGGGCCGGCCTGGTGTCGGTCCAGCCGGATTCCAGCACCACCTCGACCATGTCGCCCTTCTCCGGTATGCCGGTGACCTCGAAGGCCAGCACCTTGGAGGTGCCGGGGTCGATGATCAGCCTGCCCGTGGCAGGCCGGCCCTCCTGGATCGGGAAGGTCACGGCGACGCCCGGCCGCCCCCGCGGGTCGGTGGCCGGGCCTTCGACCCGCACCGCGGGCAGCGTCGCCAGCGCCTGGTAGGCGGCGCCGCGCACCTGCGGGGAGGCGGGCAGTTCGTACAGGAGCGAGGCCAGGGTACGCGGCAGGCCGCCCTCCACGGAACCGGCGAAGTCCCGGTCCCTGCGGATCGCCTCGGCGGCCCGCCCCTTCAGCGCCTCGGGGTCGGCGGGCAGCGCCGCGATCTCCTTCAGGGTCAGCGGCATGGCACTCCAGTAGAGTCGCGGCCTCCCCTTGAGCCGGGTGAGCGTGCCCTCGCCGGGCGAGGTGGAGTAGACGCCGCCGTCCTCCCCCATCGGCCATTCGGTCGGAGAGCCGTCCCGGCGCCACGCCTCCGTGTCCAGGGGGCGGGCGGCCAGCTGCCTGCGGCCGATCCAGCCCCGGCCGTCCCCGGCCATCCACGTCTCCGCGAGGTTGGAGGTCTCCAGACGGTAGGTGCTGCCGTTCTTGCCGAACGGCCGGGGCCACCGCATCGTGTACAGCTGGCTGAGGCGCCAGTACGCCCCCTCGGGGGCGGCTTCGGCCTTGGCGGCGGCGGCCAGCAGGATCGACCTGCCCGGCAGGGAGGTGACGCCGGTCGTGGCCGCGGGAGGGAGCGGTGAGGTGGGGGCGACCTGGCCGAGGAGGACGGCCGTCACGGTCGCGGCCGCGACCAGCCCGGCGGCACCGGCCCACCACGGCAGGCGCCGCCAGGCCGTCCGGGGCGAGCCCGCCCGGGTCGCCATGATCGCCTCACGCAGGTCGCGCGCGCCGGGCCCCTGATCCGGCGCGTGCGGTGCCGGGTCGATGGCCTTCACCAGGTCGTCGATGTCAGTCATGCCTCTCCCCTCGCGATCGTCAAGGATCCCTGCCGCTCCAGCGCCGCCGCCAGCCGCTTGCGCGCCCGATGCAGCCGGGTCCGGGCGGCGACGGCCGTACATCCCACGACTCTGGCGATCCGCTCGCTGGTCAGGCCCTCCCAGCAGGCCAGCGCCAGGACCTCGCGGTCGCGTTCCGGCAACCCGTCGAAGGCGGTGCGAACATGGTCCAGGTCGACCGGCCCGGCCGGCCGGTCGGCGGCCAGTTCCGCACGCAGCCGTTCGGCGAGCACGGCCCTGCGGGAGGCGCCGCGCTGCTGGTTGGCCAGCACCCGGCGTGCCACCCCGTACAGCCACAGCAGCGCCTCCTCCCCCTCGGGCACGTCGCCGATGCGCCGCCAGGCGGTGAGGAACGTCTCGGAGATGACGTCGGTCGTGTCGTCGGGCGAACCGGTGCGGCGGGCGGCGTACTGATGTATCGCCGGGTAGTACGCGTCATAGACCGCCTCGAAGCGATCTCGATGGGTCACAGGGTCTCCTTGCCGAAAGGTGCCGGACACCTGGTACATGTCCGGCACCTTTTGGAATGTTGCAGATCGCTGTGAGCACTTCGCACTCCTTGCCCCGATCGAGCCCGCGTCCGGTCCGGCGGGCGATGGCGGCATGCCGGGGGCGGTTCTCGGCCGCCGCGTTTGACAAGCTTTCCGTACACTGTACGGTATGTCGTACGGTTCGGAGCGTGCCGCCGGACGGCGCCCTGTGCCGTCCGGCGACGGGTGAGGGACCTGCGGGACGCGTCACCGACGAAAAGACGCGTCATCGACGAAGGAGCGGAACAGTGTCAGAGATCCAGGAATCCCCGTTCGGTAGAGGTGCCTTCACGCCGACGGCCGAAGACCGGGAGAGCGTCGAGGCGTGGTTCGCCGAATATGACGCCCACAGCGCGAAGGTCGACGTCGAGCGCATGGCGGACATGGCGATGTTCCCGCTCAACGTGGTGACCGACGGCCCCGACGGCGACGGCCTGGCCGACCGCTGGACGAGGGAGCGGTTCACACGCACGATGGCCGAGGTGATGGGAGGCGGGAATGCGGGCGACCTCACGATGGAGTCGGTCCGCACCCCCCACTTCCTGACCGCGAACCTGGTCGTCGTGGTCACCGACGCGACGATGACGGTCAACGGTGAGGCGTACGCCATGCGTTACGCGGATCTGCTGGTGAAGTCGGGTGGCCGGTGGGTCTTCCAGACCATGGTGCAGGGAGGGTGGGCGGATGCCTGGAAGGAGGGCGCGCCGGGCGCCTGATCGGTGAGGGGCGGCCGGGTGGCGGGGGTGCCGGGCGAGCCGCCCCGTCCTCGCCGCCCGGCCCCCGGGCGGCGAGGACGGCCTTCCGCGTGGGGACCTCAGTTCTTGACGCCGGCGAGGGTGACGCCCTCGATGAAGTAGCGCTGCGGGAAGAAGAAGAGGGTGGACTGGCCGGGGCCGCCCTCGGCTGAGCGGCACTCGCACCCGGGTCCCGACACCGCCGGGCGCCGCGGAGTGCGGGGGTGCGGCTACCGCGGCTGCCAGCGGCCGATCTTCTTGGAGACGAGAGCGGCGCCGATGCGCGCGTAGAAGCGTTGCGCGGCCACGTTGGCCTCGGCCACCTCCCAGCGGATCACCTTGCCGCCGGCGGCCTCGGCGGCGGCCCGCATCAGCAGCTCTCCCGCGCCGTTGCCGCGTTCGGCGCCGGTCACGTACAGGTCGTCCAGGGCGAGGTAGTCCTCGCCGGACCAGAAGCCGACGCGCTGCAGCCAGGAGACGTAGCCGATGGCCACGCCGTCCCGCTCGGCGATCAGGTAGGTGATCTCCGGGCGGGCGAGCATCCGCTTCAGGTCGTCGACGCTCACCGTGACGCTCCGGGCCTGGTTCTGGTGCTCGGCCAGCCCGCGGATGAGGCCGTGCACGGCGGGGGCGTCATCGGGCGTGGCGCGACGTATGTCCATCACGGTGGTCCTTCCAGGTGGGGGTTCGAGGAGTGGGCGGGGCAGTGTGCTGTTCAGGCCGGTCGCCGTCGGCCGCCGGGCGGGGCGGGGCCCGGCCGCGCGGCGCCGGGCCGGGCGCGTTCGCCGCGCCCGGCGGACGGCCGGCCGGGGTGGCCCTCCCTGCCGGGAGGGAACGCTACCGGGGTCAGGTATCCACGCGGGTAAAAGAAACCGTACCCCGGATAGGTATGAACGAGGTAGGCGGATCCGATGGCGGGAAAGGCGCCCGGAGGTGAGGTCAGCCGTGTTCCGCGTGCCGGCCGTGGTCGGCGACCTGGGCGTCGAACCACGCGTGCAACGCTGTGACCAGTGGCGCGTCGGGGGTGGTGTAGGTGATCCGGGCGCCCGCGGGCAGTTCCGCGTAGCGGATGTCGATGCGGCCGTGGCCTTGCTCGAGGTCACGCAGGCCCGGCATCTCACCGCCGTGAATGGAGGCGGGGTCGCCGTAGTCGCCCCTGCCGAAGCTCGCGGCCTCGGCGGTCAGGTGCTCGCGGATCAGCGTGACCTGCTCGGCGTCGGCGGGGTCGTCGGAGATGACCGTCTGCACGCCGCCGGTGGCGGACTTGGCGAAGCGGTGCGTGGTGCGCTCCAGGTCGAACGGCATCACCTGCCGGCCCCTGGCCGCGATATCGGCCTGCCGGGCGGCCGGCGCCCGCTGCTCGTTCCGGCCGGTGAGCACGTACGCCGTCGCGGCGACGACGACGAGCGCGAGCGCCGCGACGAGCGCCTGAACGCGCCGATCCTCAAGTTTCATCCATGGCCTCCGTGAGAATGGTCAGGGCGCGCAACACGTCGGCGCGTTCGCCCTCGGGGACACGCTCCAGAACGGCGGAGAACCGCGCGGCCCTGGCCTCGGCCAGCCGGGCCGCGGCCTTCACCCCGTCCGGGGTGAGCCGGACCAGCACGCCGCGCCCGTCGTCGGGCGCCGGGGTGCGCTCGGCCCAGCCGCGGTTGATGAGCTGCGTGACCAGCCGGCTGGTGGTGCTCTTCTCCAGCCGGAGCCGATGCGCCAGGTCGCTCTGCCGCAACACGCCGTCCCTGGCCAGCTCGCCCAGCGCGTGAGCCTCCGACACCGGGACGGGCTGCCCGCAGGGAGTCCGGTCCGGCTGGTGAAGCCCGAAGGCCCGCACGAAGCGGGCCACGGCCTCCTGGAGTTCGCGATCATCCGCCATGGTTCGACCATACAACCAGATAGTTGTACGAGGCAACCAGATGACGGGCGCCGGCCCATCCCGCGGTCCGGCCCCGCCGCGAATCCGTCCAGCGACGTCGCGAAGCGCCGGAGCGCCTTCCCGCCCGCGGCCTGCGACCCGGTGCCGGCCATTCGCCGCCTCCGCAACCTGCTTGCATTTCGCAATCGGCTGTCTCCCGCCAGGCCGCCCGGCGGGACACTGCCCCTTAAGCAACCCATGTTGACTAACATCGGATTAGTCAATTAATGTTGCTTACATGCCCGCGAGTGACATCCCCATCCCCCAGGATCCTGCCGAGGCCGGCACGGTGCCACGCGCGCCGGCCCTGGCCGGCGTCGACCGCACCGACCTGCCGGCCCGCGTCCACAGCGCCGCCGCGGACGGCGACCTCGGGTAACGACCACGGCGGTCCCCTTCCGGCATGCCGTGCCATGCCGTGCCGTGCCGCGCCATGCCCTTCCTTTTCGACCCCCCGGTTCTTCTTCCATCCCCCAGGAGACGAAATGTCGATGTTCCATGCCCGCGCGAGCCTGCTCGCCGCCGCCCTGGCCGTGGGAGGGGCCGCCATGATGACGACCCCCTCCTCCGCGACCGGCCGCGACCGGGGTCACGCCGGGCTCCGGCGTGCGCTCGACCGGGTCGTGGCCGACGGCGGCGGGCCCGGCGTCGTCGCCGAGTTCATGGACGCCCGCTCGGCACCGTGGTTCGGCACGGCGGGGGTGGCCGACATGACGACCGGCCGCGAGCGCCGGCCGGGTGAGCACTTCCGCATCGGAAGCCTCACCAAGGCGTTCACCGGCACGGTGGTCCTGCAACTGGCGGCCGAGGGAAAGCTGACCCTGGACGACACGGTGGCGAAGTGGCTGCCCGGCGTGGTGGAGGAGCACCTCGGCGCGGACGGCGCCGGGATCACCGTCAGGCGGCTGCTCAACCACACCAGCGGGCTCCCCGACGCCGTCCCCGGCCAGGAGACCCCGCGCCCGGAGGAGCCCGGGAAGCGCTTCATCTACTCCAAGGTGAACTACAGTCTCGCGGGAATGATCGTCGAGCTCGCGACGGGTACGACCCTCGCGGAGGAGATCGAGCACCGCCTCGCCCGCCCGCTCCACCTGACGGGGACCTACCTCCCCGGCACCGAGGACACGGCGGTCCGCGCCCCGCACGCCCGCCACTACTCCAAGCCGGGCGAGGGCGGCCCCGACGCGGAGATCCACGACGTGACCGAGATGGACGTGAGCTGGGCAGGGGCCGCCGGCGGCATGATCTCGACGACCTCGGATCTGCACCGGTTCCTGAACGCCCTGCTGTGCGGCCGTCTCCTGCCGCCCGCCCAGCAGGAGGAGATGTTCACCACCATCTCGACCGAGGGCTCGGGCTGGGTCCCGGACACCGGGTACGGCCTCGGCGTCTACTCCCAGAGGCTCCCGAGCGGGGTCACGCTCTGGGGCGGCGGCGGCTTCATCCAGGGCTCGATGTCGTACGCGATGGGCGACCGCCAGGGCACCCGCATGCTGGTGAGCAATCTGAACGGCGACTGGAACGACTTCCAAGAGACCTTCACCACGCTCTTCGAGACGCCCTTCGGCCCGGCCGTCCCGCCACCGGGCGGCGCGGGGCGGTGACCGGGGGCCGAGGGCCCGGCAGCGCGCAACATCCGGTTTGTCGAAATTTACCGGACCCGGCTAGTCTCCCGTTGATTAGGAAAGGCTAACCTACTTCAGGCGAGCTCTCCGCCCAGCCCGTCCAGAGCCGCCCGAAAGAGTACTCCATGCCCCCCGCGCAGTCCCTCACCCGCCGTACGGTCCGGCTCCGGGACTGCCCGGCCCTGCCGGCCCCGAGGCGCGGGGTACCGGGCCCGCGCCTGATCGTCGCGGGAATCGGGGTGAGCACGATCCTCCGCTCGCCGAACCAGGGGCGCGCCATCAAGGTGGACCCGCGCGCGGCCCGCGTGGCGGCGCTGTGGGGCCGGGGCAGCCTGAACAATCCGCGCCGGCGACGGGTCCCGCCGGTGGCGTGCGCCGCCGGCGCGCTCCACCGGCCGCAGGCCGGCCAGGCGCGCGCATGACACGCGCACGAAAAGGGCGGGCATGACGGGAACGCGCACGACAGAGGCGGGCATGACGGGAACGCGCACGGCAGAGGCGGGCATGACCGGCGCGAACGTTCTGCGCAGGACCCTGAGACGCAACGCCGCGCGCCTGGGCGCGGGCACCCTGCTGCTCAGCCTGCACCAGGTGTGCGAGGCGAGCGTGCCGATCCTCATCGGTGTGATCGTCGACCGCGCGATCGGCCCGGGCGGCGGCGGGGCACTGCTGTGGTGGCTCGCCGCGCTGGCCGCGCTGTTCACCGTGCTGAGCCTGGCCTACCGGTACGGCGCGCGGACCCTCATGCGCGCCATCGCCCACGAGGCCCACCTGCTGCGCCTGGAACTCGCCGCGAAGATCATCGACCGGCGCGGCCTGGACACCGGCCTGCGCGCGGGCGAGCTGCTGACGATCTCCTCCAACGACGCCGACAACACCTCCGAACTCCTGGACTACCTGCCGCGCGCGGTCGGGGCGCTGGTCGCGGCGGCGATGTGCGCCGTGACGTTGCTGCTCATCGACCTGCCCCTCGGTGTGGCCGTCCTGGTGGCCACGCCGTTGACGCTGCTGGCGCTGCACGTCGGCACGCCGTACATCACCCGGCACGTCGCCGCCCAGCAGGAGCTGGCCGGTCAGGCGGCGTCGCTCGCGACCGACCTGGTCAGCGGCGTGCGGCCGCTGCGGGGCATCGGCGCCGAGGCTGCGGCCTCCCGGCGGTACGAGCGGGTCAGCAGGCTCTCGCTGGCGGCCGCGCTGCGGGCCGGCCGTACCCAGGGAATCTACGCGGCCGTCTCCGGCGCGGGCGGCGCGCTGCTGGCGAGCGGGGTGGCGGTGCTCGCCGGGTGGTTCGCGCTGCGCGGCCAGATCTCCGCCGGCGAGTTCCTGACGGTGATCGGTCTGGCGCAGTTCCTGATGGAACCGGTGGGCACGCTGACGCTGGTACCCGGCTGGGTGGCCGAGGCGCGCGCCTCGGCCGACCGGGTGGCGCGCGTGGCCGGCGCGCCGGTGCTGCTGCCCGGCGACCCGCGGCCCGGCGATGCCGGCGCGGCGGACCCGCCGGACGGAGGCCCTCCCGGGCTGGAGGTCTCCGGGCTGAGCTACGACGCGCTCGCGGGGGTGGACCTGGTAGCCGGGCCCGGCGAGTTCGTCGGGGTGATGGCCCACCGCCCCGCCGACGCCGACGCGCTGGTGCGGGTGCTGTCCGGGCGGGTGAGTCCCGCCGAGTACGGCGGAAGCGTGCGGATCGGCGGCCGGATCCTCGTCGAACCCCACCGCACCGACCTGTTCGAGGGCACCCTCGCCACCAACCTGACCGTGGGCGGCGAGCCGGGGAGCCCGGAGGAGCTCGCGGCGGTCCTGGCCGCCTCGGCGGCCGACGACGTGGTCGCCGCCCATCCCGACGGCCTGGAACACCAGGTGGTGGAACGGGGCGCGAGCCTGTCGGGCGGCCAGCGCCAGCGGGTGGCACTGGCCAGGGCGCTGCTGGCCCGCCCGCCGGTCCTGGTGCTGCACGATCCGACCACGGCCGTGGACGCGGTCACCGAACAGGGCATCGCCCGGGGCCTGCGTTCCCTGCGCCACCCCGGGGACGGCGGCACCTTCACCACCCTGGTCGTGACCAGCAGCCCCGCCCTCCTCGCCGCCGCCGACCGGGTGTTCGTGCTGGACGGCGGCAAGGTGGTCGCCGAGGGATCGCACGCCGAGCTGGGGGCCACCGACGACGACTACAGGCAGGCGGTGCAGCGATGAGCACGCAGGGGGAACAGGACCTGCTGCCGGTCGCGAGCGGCGGTGAGACCTGGCACTGGTTGCGCGCCCGGCTGCGCGAGCGCCGCGGCACGGTGGTCGTGACGCTGCTCGTCGGCCTGCTCGGCGCGACGGCGTCGGTCGTCCCCGCGTACGTGATGGGCATCCTCGTCGACCGGGTGCGCGAGCAGTCGGGCACCGCGGTGATCGTCGCGGTCGCCGTGGTCATCACGCTGTCGGCTCTCGTCGGCGGTGCCGCCACCGGGCTGACGTCCTACCTGGTGGCCAGGCTGGGCGGCCAGATCCTGGCCGTCCTTCGCGAGCGTACGGTCGCCCGCGCCCTCACGCTCCCGCTCACCACGCTGGAACGCGCGGGCAAGGGCGACCTGCTGTCGCGCGTCAGCGCGGACGCCGCCGAGGTCACCAAGGCCGTCTCCGACGTCGTCCCCGGCGTGATCGCCTCGGTCCTGCTCGGCACGCTGAGCCTGATCGCGATGGTCGGCCTCGACTGGCGGCTCGGCCTGGCCGGCGCCGTCTCGGTGCCGCTGTACGCGCTGGCGCTGCGCTGGTATCTCCCCCGGGCCGCCCCTTACTACGCGAAACAGCGCGTCGCGGTCGCGCGCTCGTCGCAACGACTGGTCGAGAGCATGCAGGGCGTGCGCACGGTGCACGCCTACCGCGTGGAGGAAGGTCACCTGCGCGCCATCGACACCGCCTCGCGCGACTCGCGGGAGGTGTCGGTGGGGGTGCTGGACCTGTTCACCCGTCTCGTGGGACGGGTCAACCGGGCCGAGTTCCTCGGCCTGACCGCCATCCTGGTCGCCGGCTTCCTGCTGGTCCGCGCGGACGCCGTCACCGTCGGCGAGGCCGCCGCCGCGGCCGTGCTGTTCCACCGGCTGTTCAACCCGATCGGCATGTTGCTGTTCGTCTTCGACGAGGTGCAGGCGGCCGGGGCGAGCCTGGCCAGGCTGGTCGGCGTCGCCCGCCTGGAGTCCGCCCCCGAACCCGAGGGGGGATCGGCGCCGGCCGACGCCTCACTCGACCTGGTCGACGTGCGCTTCAGCTACGACGGCTCGGCCGAGGTCCTGCACGGCGTCACCCTTCGCGTGCCCGCCGGGGTCCGGGTGGCCCTGGTCGGCTCGACGGGCGCGGGCAAGTCGACCCTCGCCGCCGTCGCGGCCGGGTCGTTGCGCCCGACCGGCGGCAGCGTCCTGATCGGCGGGGTGCCGCCCTCCTCGCTGGACACGGCGAGGCTGCGCGGCCACGTGGCGATCATCACGCAGGAGACCCACGTCTTCGCCGGCCCCCTCGTCGAGGACCTGCGCCTGGCCCATCCCGGCGCGACGGCCGAGCAGGCCGCCGCGGCCCTGGAGGTGGTCGGGGCGCTGCCGTGGGCGCTGGCGTTGCCCGAGGGTCTCGACACCGTGGTCGGGGAGGGTGGCCACGAGCTCTCGCCCGCCCAGGCGCAGCAGCTCGCCCTGGCCCGCCTGGTGCTGGCCGACCCGGCCGTCGCCGTACTGGACGAGGCCACCGCGGAGGCGGGCAGCATGGGCGCGCGCGTGCTGGAGGACTCGGCCGCCGCGGCCACGCGCGGCAGGACCACCCTGGTCGTGGCGCACCGGCTGACCCAGGCCGTCTCCGCCGATCGTGTCGTCGTCCTGGAACACGGGCGGATCGTCGAGGAGGGGCCCCACGAACGGCTGGTCGCCGCCGGGGGCCGCTACGCCCGTCTCTGGGAGGCCTGGGAGTCGCGTTAGGTCCGGGGCCGGGCCCCGCCCGGAGCCGAAGCCGAAGCCGACCGCCATGGTCTTCCCCGCGAACCCGGGGCGGGCCTTCCTCGCCTCCTGGGTCCTCGTGTCGACCTCGTCGACCGGCGCCCGGGCCTCGGTCCTCCCACCCAGGGCCCTGCCGACGGTCGAGGCGGCTCCGTCACCGTCACCGTCACCGTCACCGTCACCGTCACCGTCACCGTCACCGGGCGAGTTTGGCGAGCATGTCGGGTAGTTCCGCTTCGTGCACCACGGCAAGGCGCCTGGTGGCTCGGGTGATCGCCACGTAGAGATCGTGACCCCCCTTGGGTGACTGAGCGAGGATCTCGTCAGGGGCCACGACCACGACGGCGTCGAACTCCAGCCCCTTGGACTGGGTCACGGTGAGCACCACCACCGGCGTCTCGAGATCGACCTCGGCGAAGCCGGTATGACGCGCGTCGGGAACGATGACGGCCAACCGCCCTTCGCCGATCGCGGCGAGCTCGGACTCCACCACGTCCGCGAACCCGGGCGACGTCCGGCGGACGGCGCGAGGCGGAGCCCCACCGGTACGGACCGACCGCGGGGGGACCTGGCCGGGAGCCACGGCGCGCAGGACGTCGGCGGCCACGTCCATGATCTCGGCCGGGGTCCGATAATTGATCATCAGCCGCTCCTCGCGCCAGCGGCCCTCGGCGTAGGGAGCCAGCACCTCTTCCCAGGTGCGGGCGCCCGCCGCCGACCCCGTCTGGGCGATGTCGCCGACGACGGTCAGTGAGCGGGTCGGGATGCGCCGCATGACCGAACGCCAGGCCATCGCCGACAGCTCCTGGGCCTCGTCGATGATCACGTGACCGTAGACCCACGTCCGGTCGGCGGCCGCGCGCTGGGCGGTGGTCAGCGCCGGGCCACGGTCGTGGTGGCGTTCGGCCAGGGTGCCGACGTCCAGCAGGTCACCGAGCCTCGCCCCGGCCTCGTCCAGGATCTCGAAGTTCTCGTTGTAGGTCAGCACGTCCTGGGCGTAGGCCCGCTCGTCGCGCCGCTCGGCGGCGTCGGCCCGGTCCCGTTCCGGATCGGCGGTCAGGTCGGAGCCGAGCAGCTCGGCGGCCTCGTCGAGCAGCGGCACGTCACCCACCGTCCACGGCGCGTCCGGCGCACGTAGCAGCTCCCCCGCCTCACCGGCGTCCAGGCCCGCCGAGAGCATCGCCTCCCAGTCGGACAGCAGCTCGCCGACCAGTCGCTCCGGGGTGAGGACCGGCCACAGCTCGTCCACCGCCTGCCGTACCGCAGGCTGCTCCCACAGCACCCGGCAGGCCTCCCGCAGCGTCTCCTCCTCCTCGACCCGCATCTCCTCCTCGTCCGGCGGCAGATCCAGCCACGGGTCGCCGTCGTCGGGCAGTACCACCCCCAGCTCCTCCTCGTCCGTCAGCCACTCGTACTGCGCGGCCTCGGCGGTGGCCAGCGCCCGCAGCATGTCGAGGACGAACACGTGCCGGGACTCGTTGTGCAGGCTGCGCAGCCCACGGGCTCGGTCGCGGGCGAGGACGCAGGTGTCGTGGTCCACGCGGAGCGTCGTCCAGTCGATCACGACCTCCTCGCCGCCGCGCACCGACGTCCGAGCGGGGATCCTGACCTCGAGGTCTCCTTCGGGAACCCGCTGCCGATCCTGTACGGCTTTCGCCATCACCTCGGCCATCCGCAGGTCACCCTTGATCACGGCCTGGGACGGGCCGTCCTCCGCCGTCGCCGCGATGCCTGGATAGAGCCGCCCGAGTGTGGCCATCACCACGTCGCTCTCGCCGAGGGAGGGCAGCACCTGCTCGATGTAGCGGGAGAACAGGTCGTTGGGACCGATGACCAGGACACCCCTGCGCTCCAGGACGTCCCTGTGCGTGTAGAGCAGGTAGGCGGCCCGGTGCAGCGCGGCGACCGTCTTACCGGTGCCGGGACCGCCCTGGACCACGAGGATCCCGTGCAGACCCGAGCGGATCACGCGGTCCTGCTCGGTCTGGATGGTGGCCACCACCTCGCTCATCTTGCCGGTCCTCGCCCGCCGCAGCGTCGCCAGGAGCGCCGCCTCCCCGACCAGCGACCGGCGGTCGGCGTCGCTCATCCGATCGAGGTCGAACACCTCGTCGTCGACGCCGACCACGATCCGGTCGCGAGTGTGCAGGTGGCGGCGCCGTACCAGTGAACCCGGGTCGCCGGGCGTGGCGGTGTAGAACGGGCGGGCGGCGGGCGCCCGCCAGTCGATCAGGACCGGCTCGCCGTCGCCGTCGCGCAACCCGATCCTGCCGACGTAGAGGGTCTCACCGCCGGAGTCGTCGATCCTGCCGAAGCACAGGCCATGCTCCACTCCGTTGAGCCTGGCGAGGCGCCTGGCGTACTCGCCGGAGAACACCTCCCGCTCGACCATGCCCCGGGCGGTGCCGACCCCGGGACTGCGGTGGGCCTCCTTCAGAGAGATCTCGGTCCGCTCACGCGCCTTGTCGAGGTGGCCGTACAGCATGGTGACGTAGGACTGCTCGGTTTCGATCTGAGGGCTTGACACTTGACGGCTCGGCATTTCCTTGGTACGCTCCTCTTAGTTGGGGGCGTTTTCTCTTTTTTAGTTGAGAGCGCTAAGAAACCGAGTATAGACCGTCCCTCGTGCCGATGCATCGGCCCAGCGCCGTCAGCCATCGAGCCGCCCGCCGTCAGCCGCCGACCTCGGGTCGCGCAGACCCCGGGCCGTGGATCACCTCATCGGACGCGCCACCCACCCTGCCGGGCGATGACCGGTGTGACAGCGAGACGGCGTGACCGTTCGCAGTGTCCGCCGGGGTCGCAGTGTCCGCCCGTGGCCACAGGACCGGCCGGCACGCCCGGGCCTCGCCCGTGCGACGACCCGGGATCGCCGGTGCGGGCCGGCGTGCCACCGGTTTGACCCTCACGCGACGTCAGCCCGTACGGTCGGCGTCATGAGTGACAGGAAGATCAGGTCCCCGCTCAGCGACGAGGAGAAGCGCGAGGTCTGGGGCGAGTTCGCCGACCGGGAGGACGAGTACCTCGCCGAGGCGGAGCAGCGGTGGGGGGACTCCGCCGCGTACGCGCAGTCCGCGAGGCGCGTCGCGACTTACGGAAAGGAACAGTGGGAGCGGATCAACCGCGACAACGCGGCGATCGAGGCGCGGATCCGCGAGCTGATGGACGTCGGCGCGACCCCGTCGGACGAGGCGGCGATGGACGTGGCCGAGGCGCAGCGGCGGCACATCGCCCGCTGGTTCTACGACATGACGCACGAGTTCCACGTGCTGAAGAGCCACCTGTACGTGGAGGACCCACGTTTCCGGGCGGGCATCGAGACGAACACCCGGCCGGGCGCGGCGGAGTGGCTGCGGGAGGCGATCGCGGCCAACGCCGCGCGCGCCGCCGGCGCGCCGCCCGCGGGCGGGTGACCGGCCCGCTCGGCGCGTGAGGCATGCGGCGGTTCGCCTCCCCCCGAGACACGCGGCGGTTCGCCCCCCGGCCCGAGGCCGCGCGGCGGCCTTTCCGGGGAACCCGGGGGTGGGCCGGCCGGGCCGGGAGCCGCGATAGCGTTCCCTCCGTGATTCAGAACGACGGAACCGAAGGAACCGAACGGGCGGCGGCGATCGAGGAGTCTCCCGGCCGGCCGGGAGACTCCTTCCGCGTGACCTTGCGTCCGATCACCGGCGACGACCGGGAGGAGTTCCTCGGCCTGGTCCGCGCCAGCGCCGGCCTGCACCATCCGTGGATCTCCCTGCCCGGCACGGCCGACGGGTTCCAGGCTCTCCTCACCCGCTACGCCCAGCCCGACGAGGAGTGCCTGCTGGTCCGCCTGCGCGACACCGGGGCCATCGCCGGCGTGATCAACATCAACAACATCATCCGCGGACGCTTCCAGTGCGGGGCCATCGCCTACGCGGCCTTCGCTCCCACCTCCGGGCAGGGCTACATGTCCGAGGGTCTCCAGCTGCTGCTGAGACACGCCTTCGAGGACCTGCGGCTCCACCGCCTGGAAGCCCAGGTCCAGCCCGGCAACAGGGCGTCCCTCAAGCTCCTCGAACGGCACGGCTTCAGGAAGGAGGGCTACTCGCCCGATCTCCTGTTCATCGACGGCGCCTGGCGAGACCACGAACGGTGGGCCATCACCGCGCGGATGACCGGCACCCGGCCGACGCCTCCGCACCACACCCTGCCCGCCCGCTGAACCACCGCGGCCCCGCCATCCCGGCACACCCGCCGTGCCGGCACCACCCGGGCACGACCCGTCGAACATACGTCACCCTCCGTGATCGCGACATGACCCGCAGGCCCGGTGACGACGATCGCCACCGGGCTCCGCCACGGCACGCACCCCCCCCGCTTTGCATGACCATGCGCCATAATGCATAATCTTGTTTCATGTCCAAGGTTCTCACCTCCCTGCCCACCGGCGAGCGGGTCGGCATCGCCTTCTCAGGCGGCCTCGACACCTCGGTCGCCGTCGCGTGGATGCGCGACAAGGGTGCCGTTCCGTGCACCTACACCGCCGACATCGGCCAGTACGACGAGCCCGACATCGCCTCGGTGCCCGGCCGCGCGCTGGCGTACGGCGCCGAGATCGCGCGACTGGTCGACTGCCGCGCGGCGCTGGTCGAGGAGGGCCTGGCCGCGCTCACCTGCGGCGCGTTCCACATCCGCTCGGCAGGGCGCCCCTACTTCAACACCACGCCGCTCGGCCGTGCCGTCACAGGGACCCTGCTGGTCCGGACGATGATCGAGGACGACGTGCAGATCTGGGGCGACGGCTCGACGTTCAAGGGCAACGACATCGAACGGTTCTACCGGTACGGCCTGCTCGCCAATCCCCACCTGCGCATCTACAAGCCCTGGCTGGACGCGGACTTCGTGTCCGAGCTCGGCGGCCGCAAGGAGATGTCGGAGTGGCTGCTCGCCCACGGCCTGCCCTACCGCGACAGCACCGAGAAGGCCTACTCGACCGACGCCAACATCTGGGGCGCCACCCACGAGGCCAAGACCCTGGAGCACCTCGACACCGGCATCGAGACCGTGGACCCGATCATGGGCGTGCGGTTCTGGGATCCCGAGGTCGAGATCGCCGCCGAGATCGTGACCATCGGCTTCGAGCAGGGCCGCCCGGTGACGATCAACGGCAAGGAGTTCGCCACCCCGGTCGACCTGGTGATGGAGGCGAACACGATCGGCGGACGGCACGGCATGGGCATGTCGGACCAGATCGAGAACCGGGTGATCGAGGCCAAGAGCCGCGGCATCTACGAGGCGCCCGGGATGGCGTTGCTGCACGCGGCGTACGAACGGCTGGTCAACGCGATCCACAACGAGGACACCCTGGCGAGCTACCACAACGAGGGACGGCGGCTCGGCCGGCTGATGTACGAGGGCCGCTGGCTCGACCCGCAGGCGCTGATGCTGCGCGAGTCGCTGCAGCGCTGGGTCGGCACGGCGATCACCGGCGAGGTGACGCTGCGGCTGCGGCGCGGTGAGGACTACTCGATCCTGGACACCTCCGGCCCGGCCTTCAGCTACCACCCGGACAAGCTGTCGATGGAGCGCACCGAGGACTCGGCGTTCGGCCCGGTGGACCGGATCGGCCAGCTCACCATGCGCAACCTCGACATCGCCGACTCGCGCGCCAAGCTCGAGCAGTACGCCGGCCTCGGCATGGTCGGCACCACCCATCCCGCGCTCATCGGCGCCGCCCAGGCGGCCTCGACCGGGCTGATCGGCGCGATGCCGCGGGGCGGCGCCGAGGCCATCGCCTCACGCGGCGAGGTCTCCGACGACGACGAGATGCTCGACCGCGCCGCGATGGAGTTCGGCACCGACTGACCGGCTCGCCCGGTCAGTCGTCCCGGTGCACCAGGGCGGGGGAGATCGGCCTCCGGCGGAAGCCGGTCTCCCCCGCCGCCCTCACCGGCCGTCCCGGATCACTTCGGGTCCTTCCACCCGGAGAGGATGTCGGTGGGCTCCCCCTTCCCCGGGCCGCCGTCCCGGTTCGCGGCGTCGATCAGACGGCCGAAGTCCTTGCGCGACATGGGCTCGTCCGGGGTGGTGGTCACCCGCTTCTCGGTCTCCGGATGGGACGGGCCGGCGCACTCGGCGTGCTCCGGGGTGCACGTGCCGTACGCGCCCATCTGGTCCAGGGGCCCGTCCCAGGCCTTGCGCCTGGCGTCCTCCGCCCTGGCCCGCAGCATCATCCCGTAGGCGATCAGGCCTCTCGCCGCGTCCCTCGCGCCGTCGTCGTCGTGGTCCATCGCGTTGGCCGCCACCATCCCGGGGGCCTCGTAGGTGAGGCCGTCCGCGCTGGTGTAGGTGGTGACGTCGGCGCCGGTCAGGAACCCCCCGGTGCCGAAGATGCCGACCTCGGCCTTGACCTGCCAGGTGCCGCCGCTCTCCGCGTCCGGGAGGGCGGGTCCGTACACGGTCACCAGCATGGCCTCGGCGGAGTTCCCGTCGGCGACGGAGGTCTCCAGGTGGCCGACGTCCAGTTGCGCGGAGGTGCCCCAGGTCCGGCGGCCCGCGGAGATCTCGGCGTTGGTGGCGTTGACCTCGACGTGCATGAGGGTGCCGACGCCACCGCCGTTGTAGTGGCTCCGCGCGGCGAAGGTGGAGCCGTTCACCGGCCGGTCCTCCAGGCCGTCCGGGTCGACCAGGCCGACCGGGTTGTTGCGGGTGTAGGTGTAGAGGTTCGCCCGTCGCGGGTCCGCGGTGTCCGGTGTGAAGCGGTACTTCGGGTCGGCGGAGGTCCACTGCAGGGCCAGCGGGTCGTAGTAGCGGTATCCGTAGTAGTGCAGTCCCGCGGTGGCGTCGCGGTCCTTTCCGTTGAACTCCCGGGAGTACTTCCCCGCCGGGGTGCCCGCGGCGAGCGTCTCGGTGAGCAGCTCGCCGAAGGCGCCGTAGGAGGCGGTCCGCAGCGCCGGGGCCTGGCCGGCGGCGTCGGGCGCCGCGCCGAGGGTGAGGACCTGGTGGCCCTGCACCGAGCCGACGTGGTGCTCGACGGTGCCGGTGGCGTGGTCGCCGTCGACGCGGGCCACGACGTCGCCGCCGATCCGCACGAGGTTGCGGTACTCGGCGGCCTCGCCGGGCCGGTAGCGGGCCTCCAGGTCGCCGAACCAGCGGCGGACCTCGGCGAGGGTGCCGCCGGCGTCGTACCGGACCGCGGCGATCCGGGTGTTGCCGTCGTAGAGGAAGGTCTCCTTCTCCCCGCCCGGCCGGGTCACCCTGCGCAGCCGGTAGCCGTCCCAGCGCTGGCCGACCACGGTGCCGTCGGGCAGCGCGCGGGTGAGCGTGTTGCCCGCCTCGTCGTAGGCGTAGGCGGCCAGGTCGGTCCCGTCGGCCCGGCGCAGCGCGACCAGCCGCTGCGGGTCGCCGCCCGCCCGCGGGTCCTGGTAGACGTGGGTGACGTCACGGGTCACCGGCCGGGCCGCGCCGGTCGCGGAGACGCCGGCCGCCGCCATCCGGCCGCCCGGGGTGTAGCGGAAGGTGCCCCGGTAGCCGGTGCCGCCGGACTGCGCGGCGCCGGTGAGCTGGTGGCGGTGGTCGTAGCTGTAGGTGGTGGTGCGGACCGGCTCGCCGGTGCCGCCGAGCTGCTCGGCGATCTCCCTGACCTCGCCGTTGTCGTGATAGCCCAGCGTCTGCCGGTACCGCTGGGTGCCGCCGGCCCTGCCCATGGCCTGCAGCGAGGTGGCGCGGCCGAACCTGTCGTAGCCGTGGAACACGACCGGGCGGGCGAACCCGGCGGTGTCGGCCTGGTTGGCGGACCTGACGGTGACCAGGCCGAGCCGGTTGCGGAAGGACTGGATCGTCATGTTCCTGCCGCCGACCGTGAACCGCGCCTCGGAGGGCACGCCGTCGTGGTCGTAGCCGGTGTGCACCGACGGCCCCTCGTAGGTGACCGTTCCGTGCGCCATCGCCGCGGAGTACGTGCCGCGCTCCTCGTTGCCGGCCGCGTCCCGCTGGTGGTCGACCACCAGGTCGTCCGCCGTGACCGGTCCGGGCAGCGCCGGCACGATCTGCCGGGCGCCGGCCAGGTGGCCGTACGGGGTGTAGCGGTTGATCACGGTGACCGACGGCGAGCTGGTGTACGACAGCCGGCCGACCTGGTTGGCGGCCTGGACGGCGGGGAGCGACGAGTGCGCCCGGTCGTAGCCGTACTCCTTGGGGCCGAACCTGAACTCGTCCCGCTCGGCGGCGGTCAGGTCGCGCACCGCCGGGGTCTCCCTGACGATCCGGTTCAGGTCGTCGTACTCGGTGGTGTGGGTGTAGGCCGCCGCCTGCGCGCCGGCCGGCAGCGGCTCGGTGATCGACGTCATGTTGCCGTTGGCGTCGTAGCCGTACGACCAGGTACGGCCCGCGCCGGTGATCGACCGGCGGTTGCCGGAGTGGTCGTGCACCAGCGTGGTGGTCACGCCGTCGGAGTCCGACACCGAGGCCGTGCGGCCCGCGCCGTCGTAGGCGTAAAAAGTGGTGGCCCAGAGCGGGAGGTTCTCGCCGTCGGAGTCGCGGGTGCCGCGCCGCTCGTCGATCGTGGAGACCTGCCCGGCCGCGTCCCGCCGGGTGATCGTCTGGGACGGCGGCGAGCCGTCGGCGGTCTGCTGCGAGACGGTGTGCGCCAGCCCGTCGTAGGTGTGCAGCTCGAAGACCTGCGACCCCGACCCGGTCTCCTGGACCCTGACCGGCCGGTCCAGCGCGTCGTAGGTCGTGCGCACGCCCACCGAGCCGGACTCGCCGTCGCCGCGCGGCACGAACACCTGGTACGCCCGGCCCGCGGCGTCGTAGTCGTAGCTCGTCGTGAAGTCCTGCTGGACCCGCTGCCGCACGACGCTGCGGAGGGTGCGGCCCAGGCCGTCGAACTCCGTCGTCGTGCTGCTGAACAGGCCGTCCCCGACCAGTTCCCGCGTCACGCGCGACACCGGCACGCCGGCGCCGGGCGCGTCGTCGTAGGTGGCGCCGGCCACCTCGACGCCGGTCGCCCCGCCCGCGCCGGCGGCGTACCGCAGGGTCTGCAGCGGCCGGCCGAACCCGTCGATTCTCACGACGGTGCGCTCCCGGAACTCCGCGTCGCCGAACGCGCACGCGGTCGCCGGATCCGGCTCGCCGCCGGAGTCCGGCCCGTCCGGGCAGACGTAGTCCGGGCCCGCCACGTCGAGCGCGACCCCGGTGCCGAGGTCCACGACGGACGTCGTCACGTGGCCGGCCGGGTTGGTCGTACGGACCGCGTGCACACCGTGGGCGTCGTAGGCGTACTCGGTGAACCCCGCCGCGTCGTTGGTGTTGCCGTACCTGGCGATCTGCGCCGGCTGCCACGTCCGGTACGGCAGGCCGCGGTCGGCGCCGTCGCCGCCGTAGTACTGGTACCGGGTGGTCCGGTCGGGCACGCCCGCCATGGCGTCGTCCACCGTGACGTTCTTCGGGTAGTGGAAGTCGCCGTCGTGGTAGGAGGTGCGGGTCACCCCGAGCGGGGTGGTCACGCCGTCGAGCACGCGCTCCTCGGCGGTGGTGTCCGGAGCCACCCGGTACACCGCGCTCGTCCAGGCCACCTTGTGGGACGGCGAGGCGCGCCGGATCTCCTGCCGGCCCTGCCCGTTGACGAAGCGGGTCTCGACCTTGCCCGGCAGGTCCGCCACGAACTTCCCGCCGACGCTGTGGCCGGCCCAGCCGGTCTCGACGACCAGCGACGGCGCCGACGCGACGCACGCGTCCGCGGTCTGCCCGAGGGCCCCGGTGCAGGTACGGGTGGTCGTCGCCCTCGGCAGCACCACCCGCGGCGAGAAGCCCGCCGCCATGCCGGGCGCGCGCAGCCCGAGTTCCCGCACGTGGTAGGTCTCGTCCACCAGCCGCATCACGCCCGTCCGGCCGGCCGGGTCGAACGCCGGGGCCGCGGTGAACGCCGCGTCGCCGCGGACCGTCGCGGTGCGCCGGGGCAGCCCGCGGTGGTCCTGGTCGAAGGCGTACAGCCGGACCGTGGTCAGGTCGTCGCCGGCGTCACCCGGGTCGCCGACCCGCAGCGTGCGCGCCTCGGCGAACCCGCGGAACCGGGACTGCCCGTACGGGCCGGGCGTGAAGGCGGGCAGCCGGAAGTGGTGCCGGGTGGTCATCTCCGGCTCGCCCTGCCCGGGACGCACGGTGACCCGCGTGGCCGTCCACTTGCCGGCGGCCGGGTCGTAGCCGTACGACACCAGGGACGTGGCGCCGTAGCCGTTGCTCACCGTGCGCAGCAGCCGCGCCGGGGCGTTGTGGCTCTCGCCGGTGTCCAGGATCGGCTTGGCGTACCGGACCGTCACCGAGCCGTCGCCGTCGCCGTCCTCGACCAGGTCCAGCAGGCCGTCGGCGTTCACGTCGGCCGCCTTGTGCGCGTAGGTGTGCAGGTAGTCGGCGCGGTCCACGAACTGGTTCCGCATGGCCCCGCCGGTGACCCGGCCGCCGAGCCGGTCGGCGAGGGCGGCGTCCACGCCGGTGGCCCTCACCCAGGCGGCGCCGCCGCCCAGGTACAGCTTGGCCGCGGTGCCGGCGTTGTGGAACAGCACGTCCGGCACGCCGTCGTAGTCCAGGTCCACCAGCCGGGTCCTCACGTACCGGGTGCTCGCGGTCGGGTAGCCCTGCCAGTCGTGGGAGTCCTCCACCAGCCGGAACGACTCCAGCCGCCTGGTGTCGGCCGCGCCCTCGCTGAACATCACCTGGCCGCCGCCGGCCGCGGTGCCGAAGCCGAACCCGGTGTTGTAGGTCACCCGGGTGCCGCCGTCTCGCACCTCGATCCGGTCGGGCAGCCCGTCGGCGTTGACGTCCGGCTCGACGCCGCCCCGCATGTAGCCGGTGTAGGTCTCCAGGCAGCCGGGGCAGCCGGAGCCCTCGGCCCGGTCCCTGCCCGGCGCGAAGTCGGCGTTCTGCGCCCCGTCCGGCAACTTGATCGGGTCGCCGAAACCGCCGCCCTTCGTGCCGGGAAGCACGTAGCCGCTGTCCACCGCGAAGTCGCCGTAGCCGTCGCCGGTGATGTCGGCCAGCGTGCCGAGGACCTGCTTGGAGCCTTCGAGGGGGGCGTACGGCGCGTGGAAGGCGCCCACGAACCCCGGCTCGGGCACCGTGACGATCCGCTCGTTCAGCCGGGTGTCGGTGGTCCGGCCCGCCGGGACCTTCACCGGGGTCGCCTCGAAGCCGGTGCCGGTGTTGCGGTACACGTACCAGTACGCCTGGCGCGCCGTCACCTGGATCGGGTCGATCGACGAGTTCGGGATGCGGAATTCGAACTCGGTCCGCCAGTGCGGGTCCGCGGGCACGCCGTCGCGCTCCGGGTCGTCCCACAGCGGCGCGGGCACGCCGTGCGTGCTCGCGTACGGGCAGTGCACCGAGGCGATCGGCTGGGAGATCAGATCGGGGCGGCGGTCGCCGTCCACGTCGTAGAAGCCGTGCCTCACCTGCTGCATGGAGCCCCAGCCGGCGCGCGCCCCCCAGTTCGCCACCGTGTGACACGGTTTGGACGCGTCGCCCTGCCAGCCCGCCGAGGTGGAGCCGAACGAGCGGTTCAGCGAGCACAGCAGCTCGCCCACCCCGCTGTCGCCCGCGCCCGCGCTCACCGGCACGTCCGCCATGGCCTTGGCCAGGCTGAACGACGCGAAGATCGCGTCGTCCCTGGCGAAGCCCCGGTCGCCCCGGTTCACGTACACCTCGACGTGGCAGCCGCCGGTGAACGGGCCGGCCGTGCTTGCCCGCGACAGGTTCATGTCGCCGGACTCGCCCGAACGCCTCAGCAGGTCCACCCGGCCGTCGCCGTTGACGTCCAGCCACATCCGGGTCACGCTCTCCCCGGACGCCTGTGCCGCCGACGCCTGCCAGGACAGGTGGTAGGTACCCGGCGGTTTCGTCGTGCCGTCGCCCGGCACCGCGCAGAACCTCGCGTCGCAGGACCGGAAGCCCGAGGTGGGCGCGAACAGCCCGGCGGTGTCGCCGAACTGGTCGACCGTGTTGGTGTCGACCGACTCCGGCATCCTCAGGTTCGCCACCGTCACCGCGGGCTGGTAGTGCTCCTCCCTGGTGTACGCGGCCGCCTTGCCGTACGTGAACCGGGTGGCGGGCAGCACCGTCGTGCTGCCCGCACCCGAGCCGATGTTCGGCGAGTACGCGGTCTGCTGGACGCTCGCCAGCTCGCGGAACGGCGCGGCCGTCCCCGCCGCGCAGTCGTCGGTGCCCGAGTAGCCGAGCCGGTAGCGGCGCACGTGGAAGAACCCGGTGCCGTTCAGGTTCTTGCGCTGCGTGACGATCTGGTCCAGCTTGCGGGTGCCGGACAGCAGCCCCGTCCCGTACCGGTGGTCGAGCCTGCTGCCGACCGGCAGCAGGTCCGAGGTGTCGGGATCGCCGCAGAAGACCGGGTCAAGGTGGTCGAACACCACCCGGGCGTACGGCTGGTCGCCGCCGGCCTGGGACGAGCCGGGCGACCAGTACTCGATGCTCGACAGCAGGAACTCCCGCGGGTGCCCGGCCGCGGGCGCGGCCGTGGTGCGCCCCACCACGGTGTAGTTGTAACTGAGCCGGTGGCCGGTGTGGTCGGTCTCGCTGACCAGCGGCGCGTACCCGTACGGGTGCCGGCTCTTCACCCCGAACCGCTGCACCGTGCCGTCGCCGCGGAACGCCTTCCACCAGTACGGCTCGGAGGCGACCTCGCCGAGATACTCGAACCGGGTGTAGCCGGTGTCGTTGAGCGACCGGTACCCCACCCCGCCGGGCGAGACCGGCAGGCTCGGGTCCGGCACCATCGGGCTGCCGTCCGGCGCGGCGAAGTTGCGCGGATCGGCCGCGCCGCCGCCGTCCGGCCGCTCGGGGCGGAACGTCCCGGCCTCCGGGTCCACCGTGACCGCCCGCACCGGCAGGCTCCACCCCGCGGCCACCCCGCCGTGCACCGGCGCCGACGACGCGTACCGCAACTCCACCGCCGGGCTCTGCCCTCGCCGTCCCGGCGGGACCTCGATCGGGTACGAGTACGTGAAGTCACCGTCCGGGGCGGTCTGCCCGGATCCCCCCGCCGGCGCCGTCGCCTCCGGCGCCCTGTTGGCCCCCGCCATCAGGGCGGCCGCGTTTCCCGGCCGCCGCGCGTCCGCGCGCGGGCGCGTTCGTCACCAGCCCTCCCGCCAGTACGGCCACCGCGGCGACCACCGCGACCGGACCCCCGGCCCGTCTTCGTAACACGTGAAACTCCTTGGACAGGAAGAGGAGGGCCCGCCGTCAGGACGGAACCCTCATGTCCACAGAAGTTTGTTCTGCGACGTCCGCGATCAGGAGGCAGGAATACGCACAGCGAGCGCGTATTCCTGCACGTTCCCCTTCCCGCCGAACCCGCCGCCGCTCCGGACCGGCTCGCCCTGGACCGGGGGCTCAGCCCCGTACAGGCAATCGGCGGGATCGTCACGCGATGTACGGAAGTTGCTCCGGCTGCACCCGCCCCAGCAGCGGTGTGCCACTGAGGAACCGGCTCACCTCGGCCACGGCGAACTCGCCGAGACGCCGCATCTCACGGCCCTGCGCCCCCGCCAGGTGCGGGGTGATCAGGACGTTGGGCAGGCCGAAGAGGGGGTGCCCGGGCGGCAGCGGCTCGGGGTCGGTGACATCGAGGACGGCGGAGATCCGGCCGGTGGCGCAGAGCCGGGTCAGTGCCTCGGTGTCGATCAGGGCTCCGCGAGCGGTGTTGATGACGGTCGCCCCGTCGGGCAGGAGGTCCAGCCTGCGGCCGTCGAGCATGTGGCGGGTCTCCGGGAGAGCGGGGGCGTGCACGGTGACGAGGTCGCTGCGGCGGCAGAGGTCGTCCATGCCGACCGCCTCGGCACCGAGGCGGGAGGCTTCGGCGGCGGTCAGGTACGGGTCGTAGAGCAGGACCTCGACGTCGAACTCCCGCAGCCGCCGCAGCACGAGACGGCCCACCCGGGAGGCTCCGATCACGCCCACGGTGCAGCCGTGCAGGCCGGTGCCGTCGCCGGAGAGCCAGTCCACGGGCCCGCCCTCGACGGCGGTGGCGTAGCGCCTGGCGCGGCCGAACACCTGCTTGGCGCCCAGGACGAGCATGGCCATGGTGTAGTCGGCGACGGGGACGGCGTTGGCCTCCGCGGCGGTGGACACGAGAAGCCCGCGCTCGAACACGACGGGGTCGACGGAGGTCTTGACGGTGCCGGCGGCGTGCACGAGGGCACGCAGCCGCGGCGCGGCCTCCAGCACGGTGGCGTCGATGCGCGGGCAGCCCCATCCGGTGAGCAGGATGTCCGCGCGCGCCAGGACCGCGGCGGCGGACGGCCCCTCGAACGAGGTGAACGTCGTCGCCGGATCGATGTCGACCAGGTGTCGCAGTCGAGTGACGAGGTCGGCCGGGAAGACTCCGCCGAACGCCCAGGGGGCGATGGCGAAAGCCGCGACGGGTCGCCGTGGCACGGAGTGGACTCCTATCGGTAGATCGGCGGGGGGACGGATGTAAACGGTTCCACAAACAGAGCAACCTTACGCTCCGGATGCACTGCCCACAACGGTTCCCCGCGAGGACAACCGCCGTATGAGCGTGGAGATTTGCCATGTTCCGGGGAGTCGCCAGGCTATTGACGCGGTTATGTAAACGTTTTATGTTGATGAACATTCTGTTTCGGCTCGGTACCGCACGAAGGGCGTTGGACGTGAGCATGACGCGGGTCCGCGGCGACGCTGGTGGCACCAGCCCACCCCTCGAGAAGGCACCGGCCTCGTCCCCCGCCGACGGCTCCCCCGCCGGTCGCCTCCGGCGCATCCGGACCGACCGCGTGCTGCTGCTCATCGCGGTGCCGGGCCTGGCGTACTTCCTGTTCTTCCACTACGGCGCGCTGTTCGGCAACGTCCTGGCCTTCAAGAACTACATCCCGTTCCTCGGCGTCCCGGGCAGCGAGTGGGTGGGCCTGGCGCACTTCGAGCGCATGTTCGGCGATCCCGCGTTCTGGAACGCGGTGGAGAACACGCTGATCATCGCCGCCCTGCAGCTGGTGTTCTTCTTCCCCGCCCCGCTGGCCCTGGCGCTGCTGCTGAACAGCCTGGTGGGCGACACCGTCCGGCGGTTCGTGCAGAGCGTGATCTACCTGCCGCACTTCCTGTCGTGGGTGATCGTCATCGCGCTCTTCCAGCAGATGCTGGGCGGCGCGGGCGTGGTGAACGGCTGGCTGTCGGACCTGGGCGCGGGCGGCGTCTCGATCATCGGCAACCCCGGCGCCTACGGGCCGCTGGTGATCGCGCAGCTCGTCTGGAAGGAGTGCGGCTGGGCCACGATCATCTTCCTGGCGGCGCTGTCGCAGGTCGACGAGCAGCAGTACGAGGCGGCGGCACTGGACGGCGCCGGCTGGGGACGGCGGCTGTGGCACGTCACGCTGCCCGCGATCAGGCCGGTCATCGTGCTGCTCTTGGTGCTGCGGCTGGGCGAGTTCCTGTCGATCGGGTTCGAGCAGTTCTTCCTGCAGCGCCAGTCGGTGGGACCGGAGACCGGCGAGGTACTGGAGACGTTCGTCTACTTCACCGGCTTCGCGGGCGGCGACTTCGGTTACGCCGCCGCGGTCGGGCTGTTCAAGGGGCTGATCGGCGTGGTGCTCATCTACACCGCCAACAAGGTGGCACACCGGCTGGGCGAGCAGGGGGTCTACAGGGCATGAGGAGCGTGACAGCCGCACCCGCCTGGAAGGGCCGCCCCGGCCCGGCCGTGCGCGCCGCCAAGGCCGTGGCGCTGAGCGTGGTGGTCCTGCTGGTGGTCTTCCCGCTGTGGACCGTCCTGGCCACCAGCCTGGCCGGCCCGCAGAACGTCATCGAGAACGGCGGCTGGGTGATCTGGCCGGCGGAGTTCTCCCTGGACGCCTACACCGACATCCTGGAGGGCGGGATCATCACCCGCGCGCTGCTGGTCAGCACGGGCGTCACCCTGGTGGGCACGGCGCTGAGCCTGGCGTGCACCATCGGCCTGGCCTACACGCTGAGCAGGCCGCGCGTCTACGGCGGCAAGCCGATGCTGCTGCTGGTGCTGTTCACGTTCCTGTTCCCGCCGGGGATGGTGCCGCTGTTCCTGGTGGTGCAGGGCGCCGGGCTGTTCGACCAGTACGCCGCGCTGGTCCTGCCCTTCCTGGTCAACGTGTTCAACCTGGTCGTGATGCGCGGCTTCTTCCAGGCCATCCCGCAGGAGCTGCTCGACGCCGCGCGGATGGACGGCGCCGGTGAGCTGGCGATCCTGCGCAAGGTCGTCCTTCCGCTGTCCAAGGCGGTCATCGCGGTGATCGGCCTGTTCTACGCGGTCGCGTACTGGAACCGCTTCTTCGAGGCCATCATCTACTTCAACGACCAGACCAGGTGGCCGATCGGCACCGTCCTGCGGCAGTACGTCACCGGAGGGGCCTCCCTGTCCGAGAGTTCGGGCGAGCTGGCGGCCACCTCACCACAGTCGGTCCAGATGGCCGTCGTCATGCTCGCGACGCTGCCCATCGTGTGCGTGTACCCGTTCCTGCAGCGCTACTTCGCCAAGGGCGTCCTGACCGGCGCCCTGAAAGCCTGACCGGTGTCCTGACCGGCGCCCCGAGGGCCTGACCCCCCACGAGAAACACTCCTTTCGGCGCGACGCCGGGAGAGGAACCCCTGCCATGGATCACCGCATCGACCGCCGTTCCCTGCTGCGCCTGGCCGGTACCGGCGCGCTCGGCCTGGCCGCCACGCCCCTGCTGTCCGCGTGCGCGGGCCAGAGCCCCCCGGGAGGCGGGGGCGTCTCCAACGCGGGCAAGAGCCTGACCCCCTGGCCGGCCTACGTGCCGTTCGCCGGACCGGCGCCGGACCTTCCCGGCGACGCCTCCGGCGTGCAGCCGCTCTACCTGAAGTACCCGGAAAAGCTCGTACGGTCGGTGAACGACACCGTGGGCGACGGCTCCGAGGTCAGGGCCATGGTCGTGTCGTTCGGCGCCCCGCCGAAGCCGGTGGGCCGGAACGAGTACTGGCAGGCGCTCAACAAGGCGCTCAACGTCGACCTGAACGTCACCGTCGTGCCCGACCCGGAGTACGCGCAGAAGATGGCCACGCTGATGGCCGCCGGCGACGACCTGCCGGACATCGTCATGTTCAACAACCTGGCGCTCCCGCACGCGGCCGAGTTCATCCAGGCCCGCTGCGCCGACCTGTCGGAGTTCGTCGGCGGGGACGCGGTCAAGCGGTTCCCGAACCTCGCCAACCTCCCGACCTACGCCTGGCAGGGCATGGGCAGGATCGGCGGCAGGATCTACGGGGTCCCGCTGGAGCGGCCGAAGCCGGCCAACAGCCTGTTCGTCAACCGCTCGGCCATGGACGCGGCGAGCATCCCCAAGGACTGGACGACCGAGCAGTACCTGGACGCCATGAAGGAGCTGACCGGCGACCGCAAGTGGGGCGTGGGCTGGTTCAAGACGCTGTTCGGGGGCCTGGGCGGGATCACCTACCACGCCGGCTCGCTGGGCGCGCCCAACACCTGGTCGGCGTCGGGCGGCACGTTCTCGCACACCATCACCACACCGCAGTTCGAGCAGGCCCTGGAGATCATGCGCAAGCTGGCCGAGGCCAGGACGCACTACCCCGACAGCCTCACCGTCAGCTCCACCGACATGCAGAGCTACTTCCACAACGGCACGGTCGCCTCGATCAACGACGGCTTCGGTTCGGTGAACCTGGGCTTCATCACGAAGATCAACGACCGGTTCGACCTCGACCTCGGGCGGCCGTACGGGGAGAGCCCCACGCCCTGGCAGAGCCCCGGCATCTTCGGCTACGTCGCCTTCAAGAAGGCCTCCCCCGAGCGGATCAAGCTGCTGCTGCGCATCTGCGACTATCTCAGCGCGCCGTTCGGAACGAGCGAGTACGAGCTGGCCAACTACGGCGTCGAGGGCAGGCACTTCACCAAGGACGCCGACGGCATCAAGACCACCGAGCTGTACACCCAGGAGAACAACACCCTCCTGCCCGTCAAGTTCCTCGGCGCGCCCCCCTCCGTCCTCTACCTGCCGGGCCATTCCGACGTGGCCAAGTCCGTGTACGAGTGGCAGAAGGCGACCCTGCCCGACAGCGTCCGCAACCCCGCCGTCGGCCTGCGCTCGGCCACCGAGGCGAGCAAGGGTGCCCAGCTCGGCCAGATCCTCGGGGACGGGATCACGGCGATCACGTTCGGGCGCAAGCCGCTGTCGGCGTGGAAGGACGTCGTCACCCAGTGGCGGCAGGCGGGCGGCGACCAGGTCGCCGCGGAGCTGGCCAAGGAGCACGCGGCCAACCAGTAGACCGGGAGCGCACGAGGAACCGGCGGGCCGGGAACACGCGGTCCGCCGGTTCCTCTGGCGCGCACGCCTCATCTCCTCGTGCGCGCATGCCTCGTCGGCCGGCCGGGAGCGCACCGCGAACCGGCCGGCCGGCCCCTCCCGGGGCGTCCGGGGCCGATTCCCTCCCCTGCCGGTCCCCCGGTACGTCGCCGGCCGCGCCCGCGTGGCCGCGAAGGTCTCCGGACGCCACCTCAGGCGCGGGACGCCGGCCGTTCGCAGGTGGGGACGCCGTCCAGGCGCACGGTCACCGTCTCCCCGCCGGGCAGCGTCAGGACGACCAGGTCGTCCCGCACGCGCACGCCCGGCGCGGGCGGCCACCGCCGCGTCACCGCCAGGTGCACGAGGCTGACGTAGACCGCGGTGCCGCCGGGGTGGGCGTCGGCGACCGCGTAGGGCGTGACCGAGTGCGCGCCGAAGGCGTTGGTGCCCCGCGCCGTCACCAGGCCCGTGCCCGTGTAGCCGTGCAGGGCGCGCACGGCGCTGCTCAGCCCGTCCGGCCGCCGGGCCAGCGCCACGCCCCTCTCCCCCCGGCCCGGCTCCGGGGGGACCGCCGCGGCCAGGGCGTGGCCGCCGTCCCGCACCCGGTATCCGGCGGGCGCCGTGACCCGGTGGATCCTGATCTCCGCCGGGCCGTCGACGACCGAGGCCGTCACCACGTGGACCGGGCCGTCCTGGTAGGCGGAGGCGGCGAACCGGTCGGAGACGGCCAGGGGCTGGATGCGCCGCCTGAGGGAGGGCGTCCCGTCGGGCGCGATGACGGCCAGGTGGTTGTCCACCCCGTGCGCCCTCTCCCCCAGCTCGGGTCCGGTGTGGCTGGTGTAGGCGAGCTTGAGGTAGTGCGGGTCGGGCGGTCCGTCCGGGTCCTGGACGCGGTCACGGTCGCTGCCGTGGTTGACGAGCCGCACGACGCCGTCCGCGCGGGTGGCGTGCAGCAGCCAGCCGGGCGCGGGCATGGCCACCGTCTGGTCGGCCAGGTCGACGGGCGCGGCCTCCTCGGCGTCCGTCCAGACCGGGTGCTCGGGCGGCAGCAGCAGGCCGAGGAACGCCTTGCTGGCCCAGTAGGGCGACGCCGGCCCCGAGTAGTCCTGGGCGAGGGGCGGGAACGGGCCGTACCAGCCCAGGGTGAGCAGGCCGCGCTCGTCGGGCGCACCGCGCTCGGCGAAGTGGCTCATGACGCCGCCGGCGATGCGGCGGGTGCGGCCGGGCGGAAGGGGCGAGGCGCCGGTCAGCGCTCCCAGCCACAGCGGCGCGACCGTCGCGAACCGGTAGGTCAGCGAGCGTCCCTGGTGCACCGGGCCGCCGTCGGCGGCGAAGAAGTGCTGGTACTGGCCGAGAAAGCGGTGCAGGCGTGCCGCGTAGAGTTCCCGGCGGGCGGTGTCGCCGGACATTCTCGCCCACAGCGACGGGTACAGGTGCATCGCCCAGCCGCAGTAGTAGTCGAAGTTCTTGCCCCTGCCGTCGGAGTACCAGCCGTCGCCGACGTACCACTCCTCGATCCGCTCCAGCCCGCCGGTGATCTCCTCCGGTTCGTGCGGCCCGCCCACCTCTGCCAGGAACTGCTCGACGACCACCTTGAACAGCACCCAGTTGTTGTCCGGGGTGCGCCGCCCGGCGAATCCGGCCAGCCAGGCCACCACCCGCTCCTGCTCGGCCGGCGACAACCGGTCGAACAGCCACGGCCGGGTCTCGTGCAGCGCCAGCGCCACCGAGGCCGCCTCGACGAGCTGCTGGGACATGTCGGTCAGCGCGGGCCAGGCGTACGGGTGGGCCGGGTCGGTCCCGGCCGTCAGGCCGCTCGCGTAGCGCTCCAGCAGCGCGGGCGGCACCGCGCCGCCCGCTCCGGCGATCCTGAAGGCGGCGAGCAGGAACGTGCGGGCGAAGCCCTCCAGCCCGTCGCTCACCGGCCCCGACCGGCTCGCCCGGCCGGGCAGGCGGAACTGGGCGAAACCCTCCGTCGCGTACGGCACCACGGAGGCCAGCAGGCGATCGGCGGCGGCCTCCCAGTGCGCCCGGGTCCAGCCGGTGTGGCCGGACAGTCGTTCGTCGGACGATGGGAGGCCGCTCAATGACATAAAACGGATACTACAGCGCTTACATCGGCTTTATCGGGAATATCCTGACTCTCGAAGTAAGCGTTTTAACTTCGATGCTCACTCGCCCGCGTAGCGGATGCTCGGGCGGGGAGGCGTGGTCATGCCGTGGCCGAGGAAGTAGTCGACGTGGTGGGACTGCATGTAGCCCTTGAGGGTCATGGCGTTGCGGTAGGCGGGGTTGTGCGCCGGCGTGTACAGCCGGGTGCCGGTGGGCCGGTTCGTGGTGAAGATGATGAGCTCGTCGTAGCTCGCGTTGGTGTAGACGACCTCTTCCCGCCAGTCGCCGAGAAGGTCGCCGACAAGGGTGGGGTTCACGCCCTGGGCCGCGCTGACCGCGCCGTACTGTGAGATGTTCAGCAGCCGGGGGACCTGGTTGGTGGCGGTGGGGTTGTTCGGGTCCCACTTCTCGAACTTGCCGTCGTTGAGCAGTTCCATGGTGAGGTCGCCGTCCCACCACAGACCCATCTGTGGCCAGGGCCGCAGCGAGGTGTTCGGTTCGGCGAGCCGGTTGGAGGGCGCGTTGTACAGGCCGGAGAAGGACCAGACCTCCATGCCGGGATGGCGCGGGTCGATGTCGCCGGCCATGCCCCGCCCCACGTCGGCGGTGCCGGACCCGGTGTGCCGCCAGATGACGGAGCCGTTGCGGGCGTCGTAGTAGTACTCGCGCAGGCCACTGGGGTTGTCCTGCTGCACGCCGTAGCCCTGCAGGCCCGGGCGGGAGGGGTCCATCTTCGCGATGTGGAAACGGTCGCCGTGGACGATCCCCGCCGGCCCCAGCGAGTAGCGCAGGGTGCCGTCGCCGTTGAGCACGAACCCGATCTCGGCGACCTCGTCCCTGCCGTCGCCGTCGACGTCGATGATGCGGGTGTTGTGCCCGTCGGGTGTGTTCTGGTTGCCGCGCAGCCACTTCCACTGCTGGGTCAGGGTGCTGCCGTCGAACCTCCAGGCGGCCATCATGAGGTTGAAGGCCCCGCTGCCGATCCGGTTCTTCATGAAGGCCACCAGGCTCGGCGTGGTGCCGTCGAGGTAGCCCACCCCGAAGCGCGCGTACATCGGGCCGTCGGACAGGTAGTCGGCCGGCACCGGGGCCGTGGCCCGGGCCGCTCCGGTCCGGCCGTCGAGAACGGCGATGAACTGGCGGTTGTCGTTGCCGTTGGTGAACCTCGTCCCGTTGCCGAAGGTCACGCCGTTGGCGATGCGCACGGCGACCTCGGCCCGGCCGTCGCTGTCGAGGTCCTGGACGGTGACACCGTCGTTGTGGCCCACGTCGATCGTGGAGGACCCGCCTTCGATGTTGTTCTGGTTGGTGCTGTTGGGCCCCATGTCGACCTGCCACAGGAAGCGCCCGTCGCTGCGGTAGGCCTCCAGCTTCTGGGGGGAGGTCTGCCGGTCGAGCACGTAGTCGTACTCGCCGTCGCCGTCGAGGTCACCGGCCCAGACGAACTTCACCGGGCCGCCGGCGCGCAGCGGTACGCGGACCACCGGCTCGGTGGCGTGGTTGGCGGTCAGCGTGAACGCCGCGCTCGCCGCCTGCTCCGTGCCGCCGGTCACCGGCCGTACGTGGTAGCTGTTGGACCTGCTCAGGTCGGCCGTGGAGTCGACGTAGTTGGTGCCGCCGGTCAGCACGCCGGAGTTGAGCTTGACGTAAGAGCCGCCGGCGGTGGAGCGGTAGACGTTGAAACCGATACCGTCCGGGTCCAGTCCCAGCAGCCGCCAGCTGACCAGGACGTCCCTGCTGCCGGAGCGCACGGCCACCACACCGCGGCCCAGCTTCTCCATCGGGCGGACGGGGGCGAGCGCCGACCCGCCGGACGAGGCGGTGGTCGCGGAGGTGGGACCGGCGACCAGCGCCGTCGTGGCCATCACGATCGCCGAGGCGATGACGGCCGGCCGTCGAGCGGCTCGCCATCCACGCATGACACGCATGAAGATCTCCTTCATTGGAGGGTGGGGTTACGCGGGAAGCCGGTCGCCGATCAGAGCGAGACACTGGACGGCGGCCAGGCCGTACTGCGCGGAGGCGTTGACCGAGGCGAAGGTGGCCTCGTCGACCGGCTTGAGCACCTTCGAGCCCTCCAGCCGCACCGACGTGAACTCCAGGGTCCGCGGGTATCCGGCGTGGCCGGTGTCGAACTCCTGCCACGCCCGGGCGGCGAGGCCCGCGTCGCCGAGCTTGGCGGCGGCGTAGGCGGTGAGGCGGGAGTGGGCCTGGCGCAGGTTCTGGTTGCCGAACGACTGGCCGGCCTCGGCCTGCTGCTCGGCGGCGGTGCCGTTGTACAGGCGGCAGTACTGCAGCCACGCCCTGGTGAACGCCTCGTCGCCGGTGAGGGAGATGACCTCGCTGCACAGCTCGACCAGGCCGAACACCGCGCCTAGCGAACCGACGCCGACCGCGGTGTCATTGGGCTTGAAGGTGCCGTCGTCGAGGTCGTACAGGCCGCTGCCGCGGATGAACCCGTTGGGCATCGCGGCGATGGTCCGCATGCCGTTCAGCAGTTTCTCGCGGGCGATCGGCGCGCCGCCGCGCTCCCATTCGGTCAGCCAGGCGAGCGCGAGGCCGCTCCAGTCGGTCCCGGTGCTGACACCGAGCGCGTGCGGGTCCGGCTCGTACGGCCCCGTGCGGATCTTGCGGATGGGGTCCAGGACGAGGAACGTCCTGTCGACGTCCACGAGGTCGCGCAACAGGTCGCCGATGCGCTCGTCGGCGGTGAGGAAGTAGAGGAAACGCCGGTAGCCGGCGTTGCTGATGCGGGCCTGCTTGGCGCTGTCGGCCCAGTGCTGGACGCCGTGCCGCGTCCCCAGATCCCGCCATTTGCCCAGGTGGTAGACATCGACCTCTCCGGTGTGCCGGGTCATCGCCTCGGCGAACCTGAACGCCTCGGCCCTGCCGGTGCGCAGGTAGTGGTACCAGAGCCACAGGTCGGTCGACAGCTCGGAGTTGTCCCAGGCGTAGCCGCCGACGTCATAGCGCCACACGTGCCGGTCGGGATCGTAGCTGTGCATGATGTCGCCGTAGTCCCAGAAGCCGTACCAGGAGCGCTGGTCGACCTGTTCGCGGTGGTAGTCGAACAGGAAGTCCAGCCGGTCCTCGATCCGCTTCCTGGCCGGGGTCGAGCGGTCGACCGGCGACCAGTCGCCGAACACCCCGGCCGCGTGCAGGTGCGCCGGCGGCGCGACGATCAGCGGCGGCGTCCGCACGGCCTCGGTCAGCTCCGCCACCCGCTCCGCGGCCGGGGTGGACTCCAGCGCCCAGAACATCAGCTCCGTGGTGCGCGCGATCCCGTACGGGGTGCCGAAGCCCGGCTCGTAGTCCTCGTAGGTGATCTCCAGCCCTTCGAGCTGCTCGGGGTAGGTGTCCTGGCCGAGCCCGTCGTGGTAGAAGCGCAGGTCCATCGGCCCGGCCTCGGGCGACCACAGCCACACGGTGACCTCGGCCCTGTCGCCGGCGGCGCGGCGTACGTCGAGCTGGGTGGGGTGCAGCTGCCAGAAGTTGCGCATGCCGAAGGCGAATCCTCCGCCGGGGCCGCCGACGTAGCCGAGCCCGCCGGCCCGGCCGCCGGAGTCGACGGGGATCCAGCCGTGGCCGGCCTTGGTGCGCTTGCGGATCTGGAAGCCGTCGGCGCTGATCTGGCGCAGCGAGTAGTCGCCGAAGGCCGGGATGAGGTGCAGCCGGGAGGAGACCCGGGTGTCCCAGGTCGCCACCGGCGGGGTGGCCTGCCCGGCGACCTGTGCCCGGCGGACCGCCGCGCCCGGGTCGCGGCGCAGGCCGGTGATGCCGCGCACCGCCTCGGACAGCACGCCGTCGCCCTGCCCGGCGAAGCGCACGTGCCGGTCGTGGAGCTCGCCGCGCATCGGCACCTCGAAACGGATGCCGAGGCCGCTGATGAAGTCCTTCTTCTCGTCGCCGTCGAACACGAAGCTGTGCACCGCGCGGATGCCGTCGCCGCCGGTGTAGAAGTACAGGCGTACGGTGAACGGCAGCCAGGACCTCCCGCCGCGCCGGTGTTCCCCCTCGATTCTGATCACCGCGCGGACCGGGCCCGACTGCTCGACCGTCACCTTCTCGGTGCGGCCCTCGAACCTCTCCCGCTTGACCGTGCCGCCCTCGTCGTCTCCGGGCTCGTCCTGCCGCAGGCAGATCAGCCTGCCGTCGCGGGCGATCTCCAGGTCGCCCCGCATGATGGAGCGCACCAGCCGGTCGCCCTTCTTCGGTATCAGGCACCGGATGACACCGGTGCTCACCTCGACCTGGTCCCGGCCGTCCTTGACCGTCACGGCCGCCGCCGGCGCGGCGGGCCGGCCCGCGGTGAGGAGGTAGTGCTCGGCCGGGGCGACGTCGGCGCCGACGGCGTGCGCGGTCCACTTCAGCGAGCCGTCGGGCCAGTAGGCGGTGGCCCACGTCTGGACGGGCACCTGCTGCCCGGCGGCGGTGCGCAACGCGAAGTCCTGGCCCTTGGGAACGGCACCCTTCGGCCACGGCACACCCCACGTGGACCCCCCGGCCAGCCGGCCGGGAGCGCCGCCCTCCAGCCAGTGGAGCCGAACGCCGTCGTCGAGCACGTCGCGCGCCGCCACCGGCCCGGCGGTCGCGGCGCGCGCCGGTCCCGGGGGCAGGCCGATCTGACCGGCCGCGGCCGCCGCCGCGGCGCTGAGGAGCAGTTTGCGTCGGGACATCATCGCCATGAGGGGGCTCCACTGGGGTTGGCGTTCACACCGATGAAACGGTCACATGTTTAACCGTTTACATTCGCAGATGGCAACATGGACGTCGGGAGCTGTCAAGGGGTCCGCCACGCCGCAACGGATAATCTCCCAGCGTGTCGGCGGCGGTAGCCGTTTGATTTCCTCTTCCGCGACGGAGGGGCAGGCGCGGGCGGGCGGCGATTTGACAGCGGGCGAAACAGGGGGAAGCATCACGCGTAAGCGGTTTACCAACGGTTTTCGCTTCAGGTGGAGGTTGGATGGTCCGGCGTGCGGCGTCCCACGAGGAAGGGCGGCGGCCGACGACGATCCGGGACGTGGCCGCGCACGCGGGCGTGTCCGTCGCCACGGTGTCACGGATCCTGTCCGGCACGTACCCCAGCGCACCCGCCACCCGCAGCAAGGTCATGCGGGCGGTGCGCGAGCTGGACTACGTGGCCAACGCCAACGCGCGGGGGCTGGCGGGGGCGAGCAGCCGGAGCGTCGCCATCATCGTCACCTCCGTGATCTCGCCGCACTACGCCCACGTCGCCCAGGGCGTGCAGGCCCAGGCCGCGCTGGAGGGCAAGCTCTGCATCGTCGGCACCACCGGCGGCGACCCGGAACGCGAGCTCGCCACGGTGCAGTTGATGCGCCAGGAGCAGGCCGAGTGCGTGATCCTCGTCGGCAACGTGGTGGACGACGCGGCCTACCGCGAGCGGATGGGCGAGTACGCCCGCGCGCTGGCGCTCGCCGGCTCGCAGCTCGTCCTGTGCGGACGCCCGACGCTGGGCCCCGATGTGCCCGCCCTCGTCGTCGAGTACGACAACGCCGCCGGCGCGTACGCCATCACCAGCCATCTGCTCTCGGCGGGTCACCGGCGCGTGCTGTTCCTCGGCCGGCGCGACGGCCACACGACCCAGGACAGCCGCATCGCCGGCTACCGCGACGCCCTCGCCGACCATCGCGTGCCCCACGACCCCGGCCTCGAGGTCGAGGGCACGATGGAGCGGCAGGAGGGCTACCGCATGATCCGCGAACGGCTGGGCGCCGGGCCACGTGACTTCACCGCCGTCTTCGCCTGCAACGACCTCATCGCGGCGGGCGCCCGCCTGGCCCTGCGCGAGCACGGGCTGCGCGTTCCCGACGACGTCTCCATGGTCGGCTTCGACGACCTGCCCCCGGCCGCCGACATCGGCCTCACCACGGTCCACGTGCCGCACGAGGAGCTCGGCCGCACCGCGGTACGCCTCGCCCTCGAACGCCGGCGAAACACCTCGGGATCGGCTGGGCAGGTCATGCTCGGCACCCACATCATCGTCCGCGACTCGGTCCGGACCTTCAGAGGCGACCACCCTCCGGCTCCCTGAGGACCTCGTTCACGCCCGCGGCCGCCGCGTCCGGGGGCGTCCGGCCGCGGCGGGGCGGGGCGGGCACGGCGGTCACGAGGTCGCCCGCCCGAAGACACGCCACCCGTAGGCGCCGATGGTGTCACCGGCCTCGCTGGCCGCCTCCGGCCGGCGTCCGAAGGACGAGGGCGGCGTGAAGGGCTGTCCGGAGTGGTTGATGACGAACAGGCGCCCGTCGCGCACGACGGCCTCGACGTGCTGCGGCAGCCGGTCCACGGGCGGGCGGACGCCGGCGTCGGCGAAGATCCGTGCGGTGACCGCGAGCATGCCGTCCTCGTCGGGGACGGTGGCCAGGTAGTAGGCCGTTCCCGAACCGCTCGTCCGCGAGGTGAAGGCGGGGTGCCCCCGGAGCCTGCCGTCACGGAAGTCGCCGATGACCGTCGCGTCGATCAGGTCGAGTTCCTCGGCGAACAGGCGGCCGGTCATCGAGGCGTCTCCGAGGGACACGGTCACCGTGGTGCGGTCGTGTGCGTCGATGGGGAGGGCGCCGAAATCCCTCACCCTGAGGCCGAGCGTGGCTCCCAGCCGGGTGGTGAAGCCCCCGGCGGGGAACCTGTCGTACTCGTCGACCACGTCGCTGAACGCCGACAGCAGCAACGTCCCGCCGCCGGCGACGTAGGCCGCGAGGTTGGCCGCCGACGCGTCGGTCAGCAGGTAGAGCTGTGGCGCGATGACGACGGCGTACTTCGACAGGTCGTCGTCCGGGTGGCGGATGTCGGCGGTGACGTGCTGTCGATGGATCGCCGCGTGCCACTGCCGCACGACCGCGAGGTAGTCGAAGCGCACCGGATGGTCGGAGTTCTCCACCGCCCATCGGTTCTGCCAGTCGTAGATCAGCGCCACGGGCGCGTCGACCTCCGCCGAGAGCCGAGGAAACCCGGCCAGGTTCTGCCCGAGCTCGGCGATCTCCCTCCAGGTGCGGGTGCCGGTTCCCGCGTGCGGCACCATCGCCGAGTGGAACTTCTCCGAGCCTGAGCGGGACTGGCGCCACTGGAAGAACATCACCCCGTCGGCGCCCCGCGCGACGGCCTGCACGCTGAGGGCCGCCATCTGTCCCGGCGCCTTCGGCGAGTTGCTCGCACGCCAGCTGACCGCGTCCGGGGCCTGCTCCATGAGGACCCACGGAACTCCCGGTTTGAGGGATCGCATGAGGTCCCGGTCGAAGGCGGCCCCCCGGAACGACCCGGCGTCCGCCGGATCGGGGTAGCTGTCATCGGCGACCAGGTCCAGGTCCGCCGCCCACGAGCGGTAGTCGATCGGCTCGAACGCGCCCATGAAGTTCGTGGTGACGGGCTGGGTGCCCCCCGCCGCGCGGATGATCGACTTTTCCATGCGATAGAGCTCGAGCAGCGCGTCGGAGGTGAAGCGCTTGAAATCCAGGAGGCCTGCGGGGTTGACGCTGTAGGGCGCGAGCCGGGGCGGGACGACCTCCTCGAAATCACCGTAGCGCTGCGACCAGAAGGCGGTGCCCCAGGCCTCGTTCAGAGCCTCGATGTCGCCGTACCGCCCGCGCAGCCAGGCACGGAACGCGACCGCGGCGTTGTCGGAGTAGTCGGCGTGCACGTGGCAGCCGTACTCGTTGTTGACGTGCCACATCACCACCGCGGGATGGGAGGCGTAACGTTCCGCGATCGCTCCGGCGAGTTCGGCCGCCAGGCGCCGGTACACCGGCGACGTGGGAGCGTACGCCTGCCGGCTGCCGTGCCAGTAGGTGGCCCCCGAGGCGTCCTTCGGCAGGATCTCGGGGTAGGCCCGGCTCGCCCACGGTGGCGGGGAGGCGGTGGCCGTGGCGAGATTCACCCCGATCCCGCCCGCGTGCAGCTTGTCGAGGATCCGGTCGAGCCAGCCGAAGTCGAACTCGCCCTCGGCGCGCTGGATGCGCGCCCACGCGAACACCCCCAGGCTGACCAGGTTCACACCCGCCGCCCGCATCAGCCGGATGTCGTCGTCCCATACCGATTCGGGCCATTGTTCCGGGTTGTAGTCGCCGCCGTAATACACCTGAGGTGCTCTCCTGTCAGTGGTTCGTGCCAAAGCCGAGCACGCGCACCGGAGCGTGAACGCGCTCGACGCCGCCGGATCCGCGAGCACGGCTGCGTCCGCCGCCCGCGAGCCCGGCCCCTCCGGGCCGGCGGTCTTCGCACGGCATCGAAGCCGGGGCGGTCCCGCTTCCGGACGCCCCGGCCTCTCAGCGGCGGATCATCGGATCCTGGGTACGGGTACCTTGGCCCAGTCGAGGTCGGTGGCCAGGTAGAAGCCGGGGTAGGCGGGCTGGTTGTAGCCCGTCTGCTGCCTGGCCACCTCGACCCGGTACTGCGGGTCGTGCATGAGGGTGTAGAGCTTGCGGTTCGTCACCTCGGTGCTGACGTGGACGCGGGCGGCGCTGCTGTCGGCGGTGCGCACCACCAGTTCCTCGCGCCAGTCGCCGAGGATGTCGGCGACCAGGCCCGGATTGCCCTTGGTCCCGTTGTTGGCGAGGGTGCCGGTGGCGGTCAGCAGCGTGCCGCGCTTGAAGTCGTCGACGGTGGGTGTCTGCAGCACCGCGGTGGCGGTGCCGTTGACCAGCTGGGTGGTCATGTCGGCTGCCCAGCGGATGCTCTGGTTGGTGCCGGGCGTGGTGACGCCCAGGTGCTCGCCGCGCGCGGACCACAGGCCGGCCTGGATCTCCTGGTTGGGCGGCATCGCCGACCAGGCCTCCATGCCGCGGACGGCCGGGTCGATGTCGCCGACCATGCCCCGGCCGGTGTCGCGACCGCTGTAGCCGCCGAACAGGACCCGGCCGGTGGCGGCATCGCGCATGGCCCAGCCGTACGGCGCCCACGTCCCGCCCTCGTGCACGGTCCAGATCTCCAGACCGGGCCGGTCGGGGTCGAGGTCGCCGACGTGCATGGCGTCGCCGTGGCCGAGCCGGACGTTCTGGCCTGGCACGCTGCTGTTCGGCGGGGCCACGTCGAAGGAGGAGTACAGCAGGCTGCCGTCGTCGTCGATGGTGGCCGCGCCGTACACGATCTCCTGCCTGCCGTCGGCGTCGACGTCGGCGACGCTCATCGAGTGGAACCCCTGGGTCGTCAGGGTGGCGAAGGCGGGATCACTGCCGTCGACGCCGTGCGGGGAGGCGTTGAAGGGATTGGCCATCGGGGCGTGGCCGCTGTCGACGAACCAGCGCTCCTTGAGCTTGCGGCCGTTCCAGTCGTAGGCGACCAGGGTGGTGCGGGTGTAGTAACCGCGGGCGAAGATCGCCGAAGGGCGCTTGCCGTCGAGGTAGGCCACCGAGGACAGGAAACGGTCGACGCGGTTGCCCGGCTCGATGCGGGCCATCGCGTAGTCGCCCCACAGCAGGCCGTCGTCTCCCCGGCCGGGCTTGTAGTCGACGGTCTGCAGCTCCCTGCCGGTGGCGCCGTCGAAGACCGACAGGTATTCGGGGCCCTTGACGACGAAGCCGGCGAACTCCCGCAGGCGGTTGTTGCCGCTGCGCGAGGGCGCGTAGACGTCGACGAAGTGGGTGGCCAGCTCGGTCGCCGCCTGGCGGGAGAGCGGGTAGGTGTGCGCCGGCGTGATGCCGAAGGCCTGCTCCAGCGTCGCGGGCCAGCGTCCGGCGACCACCTCGGGGTGCTCGTGCCACTTCATGAACATGTCCACGAGGTGGTCGAAGTAGCCCGCGGCGCTCAGGCGGTAGTCGTCGGTGTGCGAGTAGCCGGGCTGCGGCATGGTGACGAACCGCTCGTGTTTCTGGTTTCCGGCGGTGTCGTAGCGGATGACCCTGGTGCCCGGCGCGGTCTTCAGCATCACCTCCGAGCGGCCGTCTCCGTCGAAGTCGTAGACCAGGAACTGGGTGTAGTGCGCGCCGGACCTGATGTTGACGCCCAGGTCCAGCCGCCACAGCAGCCTGCCGCCGAGCGTGTAGCTGTCGAGGTAGGTCGGGCCGGTGTAGCCGCGCTGGGAGACGTCCTTGGCGTTGGAGGGTTCCCACTTGACCACCAGCTCGTAGCGGCCGTCGCCGTCCACGTCGCCGACGCTCATGTCGTTGGCCGCGTAGGTGTACGTCTCGCCCACCGGGGTCACGCCGTCGGCGGGCTTGCGAAGCGGCACATCATAAAACGATTCACTCCAGGGCCGGACGGCAGCGCTCTTCCTGCCCTCCTTGCCCCTCGCGATCGGGGCGACGGCGTAGCTGGAGGCAGGCGTGCCCGCGACGTCCCGGTAGTTGGTGCTGTCGGTGACCGTGGCGATCGGGCGGCCATCCCGGTAAAGGCGGAAGCCGGCGCCGAGCATGCCGTTCCGGCCCGCTCCGGTCACCTCGGTCCCCAGCAAACGCCAGCTCAGGAAGATGCCGTTCGGGGTGGTCGTGGCGACGAGACCACGGTCGAGGCGCTCCATCCGGATACGGGGCTCGGCGGCGGCGGGGGTGGCCGGGAGGATGCACGCGAGTGCGGCCAGGATCGTGAAGGCTAAGCGGACGGCGCGCATGAAAAAGCTCCTGAGGGGGGTCGGAGCGGTTAAATCGATCTACTTTCTGGAGATTATGAGCGTTAACATCGGCAGTCAAGGCTTCGGCTCCTCCGGCACCTGGAGGTCACTCTCCGGCTTCCCCGCCCCGTCACCCCCGCACTTCGCGACATGGTCGCGCTCCGTCCGCGGTTCGTACCGCACTCGACCTGGACGGCTTCGGCAACGAGACCGTCCGCGGCACTCGACGTCCGTGCCGCCGTCGATCCCGGCCCTCCGCAGTCGGAATGAAGGGAACGCATGAAACCTTCACGTCACCGCCGGAGAGGGCCAAAGGCTCTGGGAGCGTTCACAGGTGGAAAAAGGGCCTTGTCACCGCCAGTGGCGATCACATGCTCGCCGTCTTGGCTTTCACCTCGGACTTCGAACAGACACTTTCAGCGCATCGGATTGTGCGTTACTGTGCACGTTCACAGAGCCTCATCCAGCCTGTGAGGAGGACGCGTGGCCTCACCCCCCACCCCGCCTGCGGCTTCGCACCCGATCCCCCGTCACCCCTGCCGCGGGACCTGCGGCGACACGACCTCCGCCTGACCGCGACCGCCGGCACCGGCTCCCGGCGCAACGACACCGGACGGCTCAAGCGGACCGGCCGCCCACTCGAGCTCCAGGACGCGAGCGCCGGCGGGTCTGTCCGTCATGCCCGTCCACAGACGGCCTCAGCCGGCGGCACCCGCCGCGCCGCCCGCTTCGGCGACTGCTGTGATCCCCGTTTCCGATCTCCGCCCTGACCATCGGAGGACTCCATGAAAAGGATCTTGGTGGCACTGGCGTTGTGCGCCGCCGCGACCGTCCCCGCCGGGCAACCGGCCCACGCCGCCGCCGCACCGCTCAGCATGCTCGGCGCAGACGTCTCCTCCCTGCAGCGCGCGCTGGATCTGGGCGCGAAGTACTACGACACCGGTGGCGTGCAACGAGATCCACTGGACATCCTCAAGGGGGTCGGCGTCAACTACGCCCGCCTGCGAATCTGGAACAACCCGATCAGCGGCTACAACAACAAGGACAAGGTGCTGCAGCAGGCCCGGGCGGTCAAGGCCAAAGGGCTGAAGCTGATGGTGGACTTCCACTACTCCGACACCTGGGCCGACCCCGGCAAGCAGTACAAGCCGGCCGCCTGGTCCAGTCATGGCATCGGCCGGCTGCAGACCGACGTCTACAACTACACCTACGACGTGTGCACCGGTCTCAAGGCTCAGGGCACCGTCCCCGACAGCGTGCAGATCGGCAACGAGATCAACACCGGCATGCTGTGGAACGACGGCAAGGTGACCGGCAACGACTTCACGAACCTGAGCCTCCTGCTCAAGGCCGGATACAACGCGACAAAGGCATGCAATCCCGGTACGCAGGTGATCATCCACACGGCACTGGCGGAGAGCCTGTCCTCCGCTCGCTGGTTCTACGACGGGATCCGGGCCAAGGGCGTGTCCTGGGACATCACCGCCCTGTCGTACTACTGCGTGTGGCACGGGACGCTGTCCAACCTGTCCACGGTCATCGGTGACATGCGCGCCCGATACGGCAAGGACGTGGTCATCGCCGAGACCGCCTACCCCTTCACCGCCGACGACGCCGACTCAACGCGCAACGCGATCACTTCGGGCTGCCCGGGGTACCGGTCGACCTGGCAGGGACAGGGCGCGCAGTTCGCGGCGGTGCAGAGCACGGCTCGTGACGCGGGCGCGATCGGGGTCTTCTACTGGGAGCCGACCTGGTACGCGGTGCCCGGCAACGGCTGGGATCCGGCGAACATCGCGGGCAGCGGCAACGGGTGGGACAACATGGCCGTCTTCAACTGGACGGGCCAGATCAACCCCCATGTCCGGTGGACGCCGTAAGCCCGGGGGCCACCGTGCCCGCCGGCCACCCCGCTCCCGGCAGGCCGGGGCCCATGACATCTGGGACACCGGCCCGTGAAAGCCGACGGCCCGTCGTGCAGGCGGCGCCGAACCACTGCGGACCCTCACGAGAAAGCACGGAATCACCATGAGTTCCTCTCGGTCAGATGGCCGCGCGCTCGGCCCGCCGGGCTCTTCGAGGCTCGCCGTTCTCACCCTCCTCGCCTTCCTGGCGGCCCTGCTGTCCGTACCGCTCGCGCCTGCGGCCGGGGCGGTGACGGATCTGGCGCTGGGCAAGGCCGCCAGCGCCGATTCCAGCCAGTCCGGGCGTGGCGCGTCCCTGGCCAACGACGGCGACACCGCAACCCGCTGGTGCGCCGCCGACGGCGGGACCGGCCATTGGTGGCAGGTCGACCTCGGAAGCGCGGCGACACTGACCGGCACGGAGGTGCGCTGGAAGTTCGCCCGCGCCTACAGGTATCACGTCTCGGTCTCCACCGACGGCTCGACCTGGACGCGGGTGGCCGATCGGACGGCGAGCACGTCCACCGCCCAGGTGCAGGACGACACCTTCTCGGCGACCGCCCGGTACGTGCGGATCACCGTGACCGGTCTTGCCGCGTCGACGTGGGCGAGCATCGCCGACTTCAAGGTCTTCGGCACCGACACCGGCACCCCGCCGGGACCGGAACCCGATCCGGCACTGCGGTCCAAATGCACCGGCGTCTCGCCGATCATCTGCCACTTCGACGTCCAGCCGGGCAACTACGACGTGACCGTGATCCTGGGCGATGCGGCCACCGCGGGCGTGACAAGCGTGCAGGCGGAGGCTCGCCGTACGGTGTTGCCCGCCGTGTCGACGGCGGCGGGCTCCTACGCGCGGTACTCGTTCACGCTGAACGTGCGCCAGCCGGAGGGCCAGCCGACAGGGCAGGGCGGCACCGGGAAGCCCGGGCTTGACCTGGTCCTCTCCGGGACGGCCCCGAAGCTGAACGGGATCGGGCTGGCCCCGGCGAGCGGGCCCGTGCTGTATCTGGCGGGTGACTCGACCGTCTGCGACCAGCCGGTCGCGCCGTACACCGGGTGGGGGCAGCAGCTCCCGCAGTACTTCAAGCAGGGCCTGTCGGTGGCCAACTACGGCGACTCGGGCGAGAGCTCGGGCAGCTTCCTGTCCAACTCGGCGCTGTTCCCCGCGATGAGGCCGCTGATCCGCAACGGCGACACGGTGCTGATCCAGTTCGGGCACAACGACAAGTCGACGACCGCCTCGGCGTTCACCTCGAACCTCACCAGTCTGATAACCCAGGTGCGGTCGCGAGGCGGGACGCCGGTGCTGGTCACGCCACCGGTGCGGCGGCTGTTCGCGGCCGACGGCACGCTGAACTCCACGGCGCTGCACGTCAACGGCGTGGGCGTGAACCTCCCGGCGACGATGCGGCAGGTGGCGGCGGCGCAGAGCGCGCCGCTGATCGACCTGACCGCCGCGAGCGAGGCGCTGGTGGAGAGGCTCGGCCCGAACGCCTCGGCCGCGCTCTACCTGCCGGAGGTGAGCGACAACACGCACTTCTCCTCGAACGGAGCGAACGAAATGGCCCGGCTCGTCCTGCAGCGCATGCGCGAGCTGAACCTGTCGCCGGTGTCGTACCTGCGATGACCCCCCACCCACCTGTTGGAGTTCCCATGTCCCCACGCAGACCACGCACCGCGCTGCTGTCGGCCGGCGTCGCGCTGACGATGGCCGCCGCCGGTGTCGCCATCGCCGCGGAAGCCTCCGCGGCGACCCGCTACGAGGCGGAAAACGCGCCGGCCACGTGCGCCGGTCTCATCGAGTCCAACCACGCCGGGTTCTCCGGAAGCGGATTCTGCAACGCCGACAACGCGGCGGGCGCGGCGGCGCAGTTCACCGTCACCGCGCCCGCCGCCGGCGCGGCCACCATCACCGTCCGCTACGCCAACGGCGGGACCTCCAACCGTCCCGCAGACGTGCTGGTCAACGGCACGGTCGCCCACGCGGGCAGCGCCTTCGACCCCACCGGCGCCTGGACCACCTGGGTCACCAAGACACTGACCGTGTCGCTGAACGCCGGCGACAACACCATCCGGCTGAACCCGACCACCGCCGCCGGCCTGGCCAACATCGACTACCTGGAGACCGACCAGGACGGCCCGGACCCGAACCCGACCGGCCGCCAGATGGAGGACCTCAACCGCGGCCTGATCAGCGTGCGCTCGGGAAGCGGCAACCTGGTCTCGTGGCGGCTGCTCGGCACCGAGAGCATGAGCACCGGGTTCAATCTCTACCGGGGCTCGACCAAGCTGAACTCCTCGCCTCTCACCGGTGCCACCAACCACCTGGACAACGGTGCCCCGGCCGATGCCTCCTACACCGTCCGCGCGGTGGTGAACGGAGCGGAGCAGGCGGCGTCCGAGCCGTCGCTGCGCTTTACCGGCGGCAACTACCTGGACGTGCCGATCTCCCGGCCGGGAGGCAACTACACCGCCGGGGACGCGAGCGTCGGTGACGCGGACGGTGACGGACAGTACGAGATCTTCCTCAAGTGGGATCCGAGCGACCAGAAGGACAACTCCCAGGCCGGGGTCACCAGCAACGTCTACATCGACGCCTACCGGCTCAACGGCCAGCGGCTGTGGCGCGTCGACCTGGGCCGTAACATCCGGGCGGGCGCGCACTACACGCAGTTCCAGGTCTACGACTACGACGGAGACGGCCGGGCCGAGATGGCGGTCAAGACCGGCGACGGCACCGTGTCCGGCACCGGGCAGGTGATCGGCAACGCCGGCGCCCTGCACCGCAACTCCGACGGTTACATCCTCACCGGTCCCGAGTACCTGACCGTGTTCAACGGGCTGACCGGCGCGGCCATGTCCACGGTGAACTTCGATCCGGCCCGCGGCAACATCAACGACTGGGGTGACAACTACGGCAACCGCGGCGACCGGTTCCTGGCCGGCACGGCCTACCTGGACGGCCGGCGGCCGAGCATCATCATGGGCCGCGGCTACTACGCCAAGAGCACGATCGCGGCCTGGGACTTCCGCGACGGCCAGCTCACCCGGCGCTGGAAGTTCGACTCCGGCAGCGCCGGCAGCCAGTGGACCGGCCGCGGCGCCCACTCGCTGTCCATCGCCGACGTCGACGGCAACGGCACCGACGAGATCATCTACGGCGGCATGACCATCAACGCCAACGGCACCGGCCGCTACACCACCGGCTTCTACGCCCACGGCGACGCCCTGCACGTCGGAGACTTCGTGCCCGGCCGTGCCGGCAAGGAGATCTGGATGATCCACGAGCAGAGCTCCGGCGCCGCCGCCACGCTGCGCGACGCCGGCAACGGCTCGATCATCATGCAGAAGAACAACACCTGCAACTGCGAGGGCCCGGCCCGCGGCGTGGCCGCCGACATTCACGCCGGTAACGCCGGCGGAGAGTTCTGGGGAACCGGCACCGGCCTGGGCAACCTGTTCAACGCCTCCGGCGGCAACGTCGGGCGTAACCCCGGCAGCTACAACTTCCTGGCCTGGTGGGACGGCGACCCGGTGCGGGAGCTGCTGGACGGCAACCACGTCGACAAGTACGGCACCGGCGGCGACACCCGCCTGCTCACCGCCTCCGGAGCGCACTCGGTCAACGGCACCAAGTCCACCCCGTCCCTGTCCGGCGACCTGTTCGGCGACTGGCGTGAAGAGATCATCCTGCCCCGCGACGACAACGCCGCGCTGCGCGTCTACGCCACACCCGTCCAGACCGACCGGCGGATCTACACGCTGATGCACGACGCCCAGTACCGCGTGGCCATCGCCTGGCAGAACACCGCCTACAACCAGCCGCCGCACCCCAGCTTCTTCCTCGGTGACGGCATGAGCACCCCGCCGCAGCCCAACATCTACGTCCGCTAAAACATCCGGCGGCCCGGCACCCACCGGGCCGCCGGGCCGTGACCCGGGCCGATGGCGAGTCGCCCCCCCAGTCTCCCCTCACTCCCCAGGAGCCTCGATGAAACGGCTACCGAAGATCTCGTTACTCGTGGCGATGACGATGGCACTGGCCGGTGCCCCCATCGCGTTCGCGACAGGCGCGCACGCCGCGACGACCCGGTATGAGGCAGAGTCGGCACCCGCCGTGTGCGGCGGTGTCACAGCCTCCGACCACTCCGGCTACTCCGGTGGCGGTTTCTGCGACACCACCAACGCCGTCGGCAGCGCCGCGCAGTTCACCGTGAGCGCACCGGCCGCGGGAACCGCCACCCTGTCCGTCCGCTACGCCAACGGCACCACGGCGAACCGGCCGGCGGACATCAGCCTCAACGGGACGACGGTGCAGTCCGGGCTCGCCTTCGAGGGCACCGGCGCGTGGACCACCTGGGCGACCAAGAGCCTGCCCGTGCAACTGAACGCGGGAACCACCACCGTACGGCTCACCGCGACCACCTCCGGCGGACTCGGGAACATCGATTACGTCGAGGTCACGACGGGCGCCGGGGACGGCTCGCCCACCGACCCGAACATCCGTTTTGTCGGTCGCTGGGACACCCGCAACAGCAGCGCCTACGTCCCCGGCTGGGCCGGTGCCTATCTCAAGACGGGGTTCACCGGCACCACCGTCAAGCTGAAGCAGCGCAACACCATCGACCTCTACTACAGCATCGACGGCGGCCCCGACGTCTACCTGCAGAACGTGCGAGGCACCGTCAATCTCACCCCGACCCCGCTGGCGGCGGGCACCCACAGCCTGCGTGTGTCCTACCGGGTGGTGGCCGGCTCCTACGGTGGCGATGCGGTGTTCCAGGGGCTGGTGCTCGACCCGGGCGCGCGGACACTGCCCGCCGAGCCGTCCCGCGGCATGGCGGAGTTCATCGGGGACTCCATCACGGTCGGCACGACCAGCTCGAAGAACGCGCTCACCGCGTACGGATGGCTGGTCGGCGAGCAGCTCGGCCTGGATCACATGCAGGTCGCCCAGGGCGGCGCCTGTCTGGTGAGCACCGCCGACGGCTGCGTCGGCCTGGACCGGCGGTTCGTGAAGGTGAGCGCCGCCGTCGGGGCCGTCGACCATGACTTCACGCGCTACCAGGCGGACGTGGTCGTGATCAACCTGGGCACCAACGACGTCGGTCACGGGGTGTCCACCACCCAGTTCCAGACCTCCTACACCGAGCTGCTGCGCACGATCCGCGCCAGGTACCCGGAGGCCGCGATCCTGGCCTTGGAGACCTTCCGCGGACGGTTCGTACCGCAGACCCAGGCCGCGGTGCAGACCGTCAACGACGCCGGGGACCACAACGTCTTCTTCGTCGACACCGACGGCTGGGTGCCCGCGAACGGCCTGACCGACGCCGTCCACCCCAACGACATCGGGCACCGCGCGATCGCGGCGAGGCTGGCACCGATCGTGGCCGCCCACCTCGCGCCGAGCACCACGTCAACGTCAACGTCAACGTCAACGTCGAGCGGCGCGTCCCACGCCTGCGATCCGGCTCCCGTCCCGGACGCCTCCGCGTCCGCGGACTTCTCCGGCGCAGAAAACGGCGCCGGATGCGCATCCGGCTGACCCGCCTGCCGCCGGTGCCGTACCTGCCCCGACTCCCCTCTTGGAGTTCCCCATGTCCTTACGGATCAGGCTGCCCGCCGCTGTCGCGCTCACGGTGGTCGTCGCGAGTGCCGTCATAGCCGCGGAAGCCTCCGCGGCGACCCGCTACGAGGCGGAAAACGCGCCGGCCACGTGCGCCGGTCTCATCGAGTCCAACCACGCCGGGTTCTCCGGAAGCGGATTCTGCAACGCCGACAACGCGGCGGGCGCGGCGGCGCAGTTCACCGTCACCGCGCCCGCCGCCGGCGCGGCCACCATCGCCATCCGCTACGCCAACGGCGGGACCTCCAACCGTCCCGCAGACGTGCTGGTCAACGGCACGGTCGCCCACGCGGGCAGCGCCTTCGACCCCACCGGCGCCTGGACCACCTGGGTCACCAAGACACTGACCGTGTCGCTGAACGCCGGCGACAACACCATCCGGCTGAACCCGACCACCGCCGCCGGCCTGGCCAACATCGACTACCTGGAGACCGGCGCGCCCCCCTCCGCCACGACCACGGTCTGGCTGGCCGGAGACTCCACCGTCGCCGCCAACTCCGGCGGCAACGTCGTCGGCTGGGGCCGGGAACTCGGCGCCTACCTCACCAGCGGCGCCACCGTGGTCAACAGCGCCATCGGCGGCCGCAGCGTCCAGACCTGGCTGTACGAGTCCGCCGTCACCGGCACCAAGAACTCCGCCGGGGAATGCGTGCTCAGTTCCACCGCCTACGCCGCCCGCTGGCAGGCGATGCTCGACGCCTCCACCGGGATGAAGGCCGGCGACCACCTGTTCATCCAGTTCGGCATCAACGACGGCTCGTCCACCTGTCCACGCCACGTCGGCTCCGCCCGGTACCGCGAACTGCTCACCACCATGGTCCGCGCCGCCCAGCAGCGCGGGGCCCACCCCACGCTGGTGACCCCGGTGTCCGCCCTGAGCTGCAGCGGCAGTACGGCCACGCCCACCCGCGGGTTCCTGACCGAGACCTTCGACGTGGGCCGGGCCACCGGCACCCCGGTCATCGACCTCCACAAACTGAGCTACACCCTCTACAACAGCCTGCGATTCTGCCCGTTCAACGGCGACTACTCCTCCGGCCCCGTCGGCGCGTTCTTCGCCGATGACCACACCCACTTCGAGGCGGCGGGTGCACGTCAGATCGCGGGCCTGGTCACCAAGGCGGTGCGCGACCAGCAACTCGCCCTATCCGCGTACCTGAGGTGACACTCGACTCGCCCTCGGGAGTCTCGGCGAAATGGTCGTCGAAGATCTCAGCCGTCACGGGCGCCCGGGGCGATCCGCTGGCCATTCTCAAGAGCGCCGGTGTGGGACTACCGTCCGCCGGCTCCCCTGACAACGCGCACGACGCTCCTGCCGTCCCTCGCGGGGCGGCGGGAACGCCCGCACCCGCTTTCGCGCCGAGCGTCCGGCCGGCCTGCCGCCCACCGGACGCGCCCGGCAACCGACCCGTCCGAACTCCAATCGCCACAACCATCCCCGCACCCAAGGAGCCATCCATGACCATGCACCGGCGGACATTCCTCAGCGTGAGCGCGGCCGGAGCGGCGGGCCTCGGCCTGTCCCTGCTCGGCGCGGGGCAGGCGCTCGCCGGCGTCGGGTCGCTGGACCCGGCACCGACCACGCCGTTCGCGGTCGGCGTGCGCCGGTATGACTGGACCCGCGGCAGCCGCCCGTGCACCACCTACGTCTACTACCCCGCCACCGGCACCCCCGGCGGCAGCCCGGTGACGAACGCCCCGGTCGCCAACGGTGTCTTTCCCGTCTACAACTTCACCCACGGCTTCCAGAGCAGCCCGCAGAACTCCCTGTTCATCATCCGGGCCCTGGCCGCGGCGGGCTTCATCGTCCCCGCCCCGCACTTCAACCACAACTTCACCGACGTCAGGAACGGCGAGACCTCCAAGGACGTCTCGCAGGTCCTCACCCAGACCCTCGCCCTCAACGCGAGCGGACCACTGGCCGGGCACATCAACACCGGCATCGGCGTCGGAGTCTCGGGCCACTCCCTGGGCGGCATGATCACCCATGGCCTGCTGACCTCCTGGCCCGACAGCCGGATCATCTCCGCCAACCCGCAGTCCTGCGAGGACATGGGCAACCCCGCCGCCTCGGTCTCCGCCAAGGTCCTGTTCGTCCACGGCGACCGGGACTCGACCACGCAGTACGCCTCGGCCCGGCAGGCGTACACGGAGATGACCTGGCCCAAGGCGTTCCTCACCTTCGTCGGCGGCAGCCACACCAGCTTCTGGAGCGACAACCGCTTCCCGAACACCGTCGTCGACTGGGCCCGCTGGACCATGTACGGCGACACCGCCGCACGAGACCGCCTCCCGGCCGACGCGGCCGGGTCCAACACCAGGTGGGAGGCCCAGCTGGGTGACTCGCCCGGCGGCCCGGCCGCCTACACCCTGGTGGCCCAGCACAGCGGCAAGGCCGCCGACATCGACAGGGCCTCCACCGCCGCCGGCGCACGGCTCATCCAGTGGACCGCCGGCAATCGCCCCAACCAGCAGTTCGAATTCACAGACTCCGGCGACGGCCACGTCCGCCTCAAGGCCCGGCACAGTGGCCTGTTCCTCCAGCCCACGGGCACCGCGACCGGCGCGGACGTCGTCCAACGGGCCGACACCGGCGCCATCGGCCAGCAGTGGCGCGTGGTCGACCACGGCGGTGACGTGATCAGTCTCGTCAACCGGGAGTCCGGCCTGGCCATGGACGTCTGGGAACAATCCACCGCCGATGGCGCCCGCATCTCCCAGTGGACCTACAACGGCAGCCCCAACCAGCGCTTCACCCGGCGCCGCGTCTGACACGAGACCTGTCGGGTCACCGCTCGGGCAACAGGGCGGTGACCCGGCATGACGCGAACACCCCTTCACAACCACACTGGACGGCTTCGATGACACAGCCTTTCCACAATCGGACCTCACCGCGACGTCCGCGCAGACGTCGCATCGCGTTCGTCCTCGTCGGCGCACTGATCGCAAGCTGCGCCGCCGCACTGATAACGGGACCGCCGGCGAACGCGGCCGTGATCGACCCGGGGGCGTACTACCAGATCGTCTCGCGGCACAGCGGCAAGGCGGTCGACATCGCCGATCAGTCGACCGCCGACGGCGCCGCCGTCCAGCAGCGGACCCGCGCCGACCGGGCGGGCCAGCAGTTCCAGTTCGCCGACGCCGGCAACGGCTACTACAGGCTCCGGGCCCGGCACAGCGGCAAGGTGGTGGACATTTCCTCGGCGTCCACGGCGAACGGCGCGAACGTCGTCCAGTGGACCGACAACGGCGGCACCAACCAGCAGTTCCGGGTCGTGGACACCGACAGCGGATACGTCAAGCTCGTCAACCGCAACAGCGGCAAGGCCCTCGACGTCTGGGAGCAGTCCACCGCCGACGGCGCCCGGATCTCCCAGTACACCGACACGGGCGCCGCCAACCAGCAGTGGCAGCTGGTCCGGGTCGACGCGCCACCGGCCCCGAAGTACGCCGGCTACCTGTTCAGCCACTTCACCGGCGAGGGCACCTCCGCCGGCGAGCAGGTCTACTTCGCGCTCAGCCAGGGCAACGATCCCACCCGGTGGCGCCAGCTCAACGGCGGACGGCCCGTGCTGACCTCGACCGTGGGGACCCGCGGCGTGCGCGACCCGTTCATCATCCGCTCACCGCAGGGCGACAGGTTCTACCAGATCGCCACCGACCTGCGGATCTACGGTAACGGCAACTGGGACCAGGCCCAGCGGACGGGCAGCAAGTCCATTGTGGTCTGGGAGTCGGCCGACCTGGCGAACTGGAGCGCGCCGCGCCTGGTCCGCGTCTCGCCGGACACGGCCGGCAACACGTGGGCCCCGGAGGCGTACTACGACGAGACACTCGGCCAGTACGTCGTGTTCTGGGCGTCGAAGCTGTACTCCGCCGGCGACCCGAACCACACCGGCACCACCTACAACCGGATGATGTACGCCACGACATCCGACTTCCGGACCTTCAGCGCCCCGCAGGTCTGGGTCGACAAGGGCTACTCGACGATCGACTCGACGCTCATCAAGCACAACGGCACCTACCACCGCTTCACGAAGGACGAGCGGAGCGCGTCGCAGAGCGCGTGCGGCAAGTTCATCCTCGCGGAGAAGTCGACGACCGTGCTCAACCGCGACTACTCCTTCGTCGCGGACTGCATCGGGAACAACGCGATCAACCAGGGCGAGGGTCCGCTGGTCTTCAAGTCGAACACCGAGGAGCGCTGGTACATGTTCATCGACGAGTACGGAGGCCGGGGCTACGTACCGTTCACCACCACCGACCTGAACACCCGGCAATGGTCGCCCGTCTCCGGCTACACCATGCCCGGCCGGCCGCGCCACGGTACCGTCCTGCCGATCACCCAGGCCGAGTACGACCGGCTACTGCAACGCTGGGGCTGAACCGCCCTGTGGCGGAGTCCCCGGTCGCCTGGCACGCCGGCATGCGGCCCCGGTCACAACTCCTTCACCACCACCTCCGAAGACGGTCGAAGCTGAAGCTGCTCAAGCTCCCGGGCGAGTCCCAGGCGACGTCGCCCGGCGCCTACTACAAGCCCTCGATGTACTGGTCGATCTCGTCTCGCAGCAAGCACCCCGCCGAGGCGGCGCTGTTCGTGGACTTCCTGGCCAACAGTGAGGAGGCGGCGAACGTCATGCTGACCGACCGCGGCGTCCCGGCCAACACGAAGATCCGTGCCGCCATCACCGGCAAGCTCTCCGAGACCGACAAGGCCGCGGTCGAGTATCTCGACACGGTCAAGGTCGGCACCGCTCCCCGGGTGACCCCGAACGGCGCCGGCACCCTGGAGGCCGTCATCAAGCGGCACACCAAGGAGGTGCTGTTCGACCGGATGACGCCGGACCAGGCGGCCGCGTCGTTCGCCAAGGAACTACAGGCCGAGATCGACGGCGCCTGACCCCCTAGTGAAGGAAGACATGTCTCAACGCAACTACCGGGCGGCGATCGTCGGGACCGGTGCGATCGCCGGCGCCCACGCCCATGCCGTCACCGGCTCCGGCGGCAGGGCCTCGCTCGTCGCCGTGGCCGACGTGGACCTCGGCCGGGCCAGGGACTTCGCCGGCACCTGGAACGTCCCTGCGGCCCACGGCGGCCTGACCGAACTGCTGCGCGAGCACGAGGTCGACCTGGTGCACCTGTGCACCCCGCCGTTCCTGCACGCGCCGCTGGCGCTGGAGTGCCTGGAGGCGGGCGTGACGGTGCTGGTGGAGAAGCCGGCCACGCTCTCTCTGGCCGAGTTCGACACCTTGGCCGAGGCCGAGCGCCGCTCGACGGCGCACGTGGCGACCGTGCTGCAACACCGCTTCGGCGCGGGCGCGCTGCGGCTGCGCCGCCTGGCCGGATCCGGAGTGCTGGGACGGGCGCTGCTGGCCACCTGCGAGACCCGGTGGTACCGCGACGAGGCCTACTACGCGGTGCCCTGGCGCGGCACCTGGGAGTCCGAGGGCGGCGGGCCGACCATGGGGCACGGCATCCACCAGTTCGACCTGCTGCTGTCGGTACTCGGCCCATGGGCCGAGGTCACCGCGGTCGCCGCCCGCCGGGCCCGCTGCGTCGACACCGAGGACGTGTCGATGGCGATCGTCACGTTCGAGAACGGCGCGCTGGCCACCGTGGTCAACTCGGTGCTCTCGCCGCGCCAGACCAGCGCGCTGCGCGTCGACTACGAGCACGCCACCGTCGAGGTGGAACACCTCTACGGCTACACCGACGACGACTGGACCCTCACCCCCGCCCCCGGCCACGAGGACGTGGCCTCCCTGTGGTCCGGCGGAGGCGGCAGCGGGCCAAGCGGTCACGACGACTGGTTCGCCGCCGTGCTCGACGCCCTGGACCAGGGCCAGGCACCCCCGGTGACCAGCCAGGACGCCAGACAGACCATGGAGTTCATCGCCGCCCTGTACGCCTCGGCCTTCACCGGCGAGCGCGTACGCACCGGACAGATCACCGCCGGCAGCCCGTTCGCGCCGCGCATGGACGGGACCGGCGCCCCCTGGAAGGGGAGGACCGGATGACCCTTCGGGCCGTCCACGCGCTCGACCGGCCGGTCACCGCCCGCGCCGGGGACGTCGATCAGTATCTTCCCCCGGGTCATGGCCGGCGGCATCGGCAAGCAGATGCTGGCGGCGATGACGGAAGTGCCTTCTGACATCGGCGAAGCCGGCATGCCGGCTCGTTCCGAACTGATCACTGGGGGGTGTGAATGGTTCATGGGCAGACGGTCCCTGCCGTATGAGTCGCGACCGGCGCTCCAGTCGCACCGGATGCGACCCCGGGCAGGGGGTGAGTCCTTGCTTGTCTCGTCTTCGCAACAGCATGGAACTCAAGTGGTTAAAGCGTTTTAATCACAAGAGGTGGGCTGTTGTCAACACCTACCGCCGGCGTCACGGCGAAAGACACCATCGGCCAGCCGGGCCGATGGGTGCACCCTGAACGTTTCACGCGCCAGGCCCGGAACCCGCGCAGCCACCGGCACTGCGTGAGGTCAAGGACCGGTTTCGGCGTCCGGCGGGCGGTCCGGGGCCGCTGCCGTACCCGGAGGGCTCGTCCGGGATCGCCGCACCTTGGATGCCCGTGGCGGGCCAGACCGTGGTGAAAACGCTTACCGGAGGAGCCGGCCGCCAGGGTGCCACGCACCGTGGCATCCATCGGCGCGCGTCCCGCATCCCGGTCCGCTTGGTGTCGGCCGTCGCCGCGTCTCGGCACCGGTGCGGTGAAATTTTCACGATACCGGCCATGTCGTGACGAGTGATTTTCGGTGACACCCGTCCCGCGAGACGATCTCCTCCCGGCGCAAGGGTGTCGCCGGACTTCCGTGGCGTCCAGGCCGGGCGGGACGTCGACACATCCGCTGGTCCCGGCCTTGACGAGCGTGTCGGCGTGGCGATGGAGGGAGATCTCCGCGGCCGGGGGATACACGGTTACGGTGGGTGGTCATGGCGGCGCCGCACATCTTCGAATTGTTCCGGGGATGCCGTGCACCTCTTGACGAGGGTGATGCAAGTGTTAAAACTAAGGACCAATCTCCTCACCGTCTCGCAAGCGAGCGGTTACACAACGAATTGTTAGCGTTAACAACAATGTGGCGCCCTCTTGTCGATCAGCTGCAGCGAAGGGCTCCACAAAGGAACTGAAACCGCTTCCACCTGCGGTTATTAACGCTAACAACGATCGTGACCTGTTCCCTCTGCTGATCGTCCAGACAAGAGGACCCCCCATGGACAGACTCCCGGACCCTTCCCTCCGACACGACCGCCGTGGCGCCGGCGCCGCCTTCGCGGCAGCCCTCGTGGTACTGCTCACGTTGTGCCAGTCGATCGTGGCCGCGTCCCCGGCCGCCGCGGCCGTCATCGACACCGGCGCCTCCTACGTCCTGGTCAACCGGCACAGCGGCAAGGCGATCGACGTCCTCGACCGCGCCACCGGCGACGGTGCCCCCATCGTCCAGTGGTCCCGCAACGACGGCGCCTGGCAGCAGTGGCAGTTCGTCGACTCCGGCGGCGGCTACTACCGGCTGCGCTCACGCCACAGCGGCAAGGTGCTCGACATCTCCTCCCGCTCCACCGCCGACGGCGCCAACGTCGTGCAGTGGGCCGACAACAACGGCACCAACCAGCAGTTCCGCGTCCTCGACAGCGACGCGGGGCACATCCGCCTGATCAACCGCAACAGCGGCAAGGCCCTGGAGACCTGGGAGTGGTCCACCGCCGACGGCGCCCGCCTGTCGCAGTACACCGACGCCGGCGGCGCCAACCAGCAGTGGCAGCTGATCAAGCTCGGCGGCTCCGGCGACCCCACCACCCCGCCGCCCGCCTACCCCCCGCCCGGCCCGGTCACCGGTGACGTCGGCGTGCACGACCCGGAGGTGACCAAGACCCCCGGCGGCACCTACCTGCTGGCCCACACCGGTAACAACATCTCGCTCAAGACCTCCACCGACCGCACCACCTGGCGCAACGCCGGATCGGCCTTCCCCGGGGGCGTCTCGTGGGCGCACCCCTACACCGGTGGAAGCAACCACGTGTGGGCGCCCGACATCACCTACGTGAACGGGCGCTACTACATGTACTACTCGGCCTCCAGCTTCGGTTCCAACCACTCGGCGATCTTCCTGGCCACCTCCACCACCGGCGCCTCGGGATCGTGGACCCACCAGGGCCTGGTCGTCGAATCCCGAACCGGCGACACCTTCAACGCCATCGACCCCAGCATGACCATCGACGCCCAGGGCCGCTGGTGGCTGACCTTCGGCTCGTTCTGGTCGGGCATCAAGCAGATCCAGCTCGACCCGGCCACCGGCAAGCGCACCGGCACCACCCTCACCAGCGTCGCCGGCCGGGGCGGCGGCGCCATCGAGGCGCCCACCCTCGTCCGCCGCGGCGACCACTACTACCTGTTCGTCTCCTTCGACCGCTGCTGCCAGGGCGCCTCCAGCACCTACCGGATCATGGTGGGCCGCTCCACCTCGGTCAACGGCCCCTTCACCGACCGCAACGGGGTGGCGATGAACTCCGGCGGCGGCACCGAGATCCTGGCCGGCCGCGGCAGCGTCCACGGCCCCGGCCACCAGACCTACCTGGACGACACCGACGGGTCGATCCTCTTCTACCACTACTACGCCGACAACGGCGCGTCCCTGCTCGGCATCAACAAGCTCGGCTGGGACTCAGCCGGCTGGCCCTTCGTCTACTAGCCGTCACGCGGGACCGGAACCGGGACACGGTCGATCCGATCGTCCCGCCTCACCCCGTGGGGGCTCCGCTCCGGCGACGTGGCCGACCCGCCGTACCCGCACGCCGGAAACCTTGCTCTCACCCCTCGCGGCCTGACCGTCGCCGGTCAGGCCGCCCAGGCCACCTTCCGGGTGGCCCGGGTGACGGGCGACCTCGCCCGATCCCCGGTTCGCGGGCCGGCCCCGGCCGCGAGGCGGGGCGGGGCGAACCGCCCCGCCCCCGGCACCGATACCCGTAACCCGAACGATGTCAGGAGTGACCGTTGTTACTGTCCCCTCCCCGAGGAACGGCATGGCGAGTGCTGCTGCTCGCCTTGGCCGGCGTGCTGGCCCTCGCCCTGGACACCGCCGTCAGCCCCGGTCGCGCCGCGGCGGCGCCCGGGCCGTCCTTCACCAATCCCGTCGTCGGAACGCCCAACAGTGCCGACCCGACGCTGGTCTTCCACAACGGCTTCTACCACTACGTCGCCACCACCTGGTCGGCCAACGTCGTGATGCGCCGCTCGGCGACGATCGCCGGTCTGCGCAGCGCCCCCGAGCAGGTCGTCGTGCGGACCGGCGGCAACACGATGTGGGCGCCGCATCTGGAGATGGTCGACAACCGCTGGTACCTGTACTACTCGGTGGAGCAGGGCAGCCTGCCCCGCCGCACGCACGTCGCCGAAAGCGCCGGCTCCGACCCGATGGGTCCCTACACCGTCCGCGGGATCGTCAACCTGATGCCCGACAACGGCTGGGCGATCGACGCCGGCCTGCTCAAACTCAACGGCAACCTGTACATGACGTTCTCGGCCTTCGCCTCCGACGGCCTGCAGTCGCTGTTCATCGCGCCGATGTCCAACCCGTGGACGGCCGGCGCCTTCGGGACCCGGATCTCGACGCCCACGCTGGCCTGGGAACGCCAGGACGGCGCCGTCAACGAGGGCTCCTTCGCGCTGCAGCGAGGCGGCCGCACCTTCCTGACCTACTCGGCCAGTCACTGCAACGGCCCCAACTACAAGCTCGGCATGCTGGAGTACCGAGGCGGTGACCCGCTGGCGGCAGGCTCCTGGACCAAGTTCGCCAACCCGATCTTCCAGCGCAACGACGCGAACGGCGTCTACGGCCCCGGCCACCATTCCTTCTTCACCTCCCCCGACGGCACCGAGACCTGGATCGCCTACCACGCCAACTCCTCCTCCAGCCAGGGCTGCGGCACCACCCGCACCACCCGGGTGCAGAAGATCTCCTTCAACGCCGACGGCACCCCCAACCTGGGCGTCCCGGTGTCGACCTCCACCGTGATACCGGGCCCCTCGGGCGAGGCGACCCCCGCCACGGTGCGGATCCGCAACCGGCACAACAACCTGTGCCTGGACGACTACAACGCGGCGACCGCCCCCGGCGCCGAGGTGCGCCAATGGACCTGCAACGGCCAGGCCAACCAGGACTGGCAGATCACCCCGGCCGCCGACGGCTACTCCACGATCGTCAACCGCCACAGCGGCCTGTGCCTGGACAACACCGACTGGGGCACCGCGGCCGGCTCCCCCGTCCAGCAGTGGACCTGCAACGGCCTGGCCGTCCAGCAGTGGCGCCTCACCTCCGTGGGAGGCGGCTACTCCACCCTGACCAACCGGCACAGCGGCCTGTGCCTGGACAACTACAACTGGGGCACCGCGGCCGGCTCCGAAGTGCGGCAGTGGACCTGCAACGGCAACAACGCCCAGCAGTGGAACATCTCCTGACGAAGAACAGGGGCACCCCGCGGACGCAGGTCATCAAATGGACGGCAGCACGGTGGAACAGCGTCCGAAGCCTCTGGTCGTGACGAATGTGATTGTGGTGATCAGCCCGTCTACCAGGAGCTTCTTTGCGCCATCAGGCGAACACCGGCCTTACGGTCATACTGTGACCAGCCGGTTGGCCGCCAGAGAATGAAAAAGGTTCACTGTTGTTCACGGCCATTGCCTTCTTCTCCTTCGAGCTGGAAGTTCGCACTCGAAGGACCGCGCGATGATCGTCCTCATTTCACGGCGACACGCTCACTAGCTGGGAAAACCCATGCACCACCCCCGTGGGGGCAACCACGCGGGCAATCGTCATCAGTATCGGGTCGTCGCGCCCTGACCGCAACCGCACGCTAACACCGTTTCCTGAAATGGGGTCTTGTGCTGCCAGAAGAAGAACGTTTTAATCCCCCCTAACGCAGAGCTGACAAGAGGCCAGGAGAGCATGTGATCGTCTACGGCGGCGCCCGGAACCCCGAGCGGCGGCCGGAACGAGCCTGGATCACGGCTGTCGTACCGAAGACCATCGACCTGACGCTCCGCCGGCACCGGGAAATGGACCGGTTCGGCTTCGGTGCCGAGGTGGACGTGGTGGCCGCCGGCGGGATCACCTTCTTCCAGTGGCGCACATCGCGGGCCGGTGCCGAGAAGCGGCACTCGGGCACGGTCCCCGCCGGCGTCGGCACCAGGATCTGGCGCGAGGTCGCCACGGCGCCCCCCGAGGGCGCGCCTGTCGAGGGGGTTCTGTCGGTCTCACCTGGCGCTGTTCGAACCGCCCGTCTGGAAAGCGCTTTCCTTAAGGGGGGAGAATGAGCTACCACAACACCCTGGCCATTCCCGAGGACATCAAGGACTTCCATCTGGAGGGCTCCGGCGCGATCACCTTCCCGAGGGGCCGGATGCGGCTGGAGAGCCTGCGGCCATCGGAGGACGGCCAGGAGGCCGACATCGTCCTGTGGTGCCCCGAGGACTTCGACGGAGACGTCACGATCGAGGGGGAGTTCCGGCCGGTCAACGAGCCCGGCCTGGCCATCGTGTTCTTCCACACGCGAGACAGGCAGGGCGAGGACCTGGTCGACCTCGCTCCTCGCACCGGTCCGTACGAGCAGTACCACCACGGCGACCTGGACGCCTACCACGTCTCCCACTTCCGCCGGATATGGCCGTCGGAACGCGGGTTGCACACCTGCAACCCGCGCAAGAGCCACGGCTTCCACCTCGTCGCCCAAGGGCCGGACCCGCTGCCCGCGGCGCTCGACGCCCAGGGGCCGTACGAGATGCGCCTGACCGTGGCCGGGGGTGAGATCGCCTTCTCCGTCGACGGCCTGGAGAGCTTCCGCCGGCGCGACGAGCACCCGCCGCCCGGCGGGAAGATCGGCTTTCGCCAGATGGCTCCGCTGATCGGCGAGTACGCCAATCTGAAGGTGACCTCGCCATGATGCGCCTCTACCCGGCCTTCGACGAGGTGTGGTGGGCCATCCGCCTCAACGCGCTGTGGCTGCTGTTCACCCTGGCCGGCGGCGTCGTCCTGGGCGTCGGCCCGGCGACGGTGGCCGCCTACACCCTCGCACGCAGACACGCGATGGGCGAGAGTTTCCCGCCCCTGCGCGCGTTCGCCACCACCTACCGGCGGGAGTTCGCGCGGGGTTCGCTGCTGGTGCTCCCGATCCTCCTGGCGGCGGCCGTACTGTCCACCACGACCCTGTACGGCGCGGCCTCCCTGATCGCCCTGCTGCTCCTGGCGATGATCGCGGCATACCTGCTGCCCATGTACGTCCATTTCGACCTGCGGCCACGCGACTACCTCCCCAAGGCGTCGCTGTTCGCGCTCGCCCGGCCCGCGTCCTCGATCGTGCTGCTGTTCGCCCTGGCGGCGACGGCCTACGCGGTGTCACTCCTGCCCCTCCTGCTTCCTACGCTCGCCGTGGGCGGCTGGATCCAGCTGAACACCTGGCTGGCCTTGCGCTTCTTCGCCGAGAACGAGGCGCTCCTGCTTGCGAAAGGCAACTGATGAACACCACCCCCCGCCGGCTGCTGGCCGGCGTGTTTGCGTTAACAACCGTGTTCGGCGCTGCCGCGTGCGGCAGCGAGAGCGAAGGCGGCCAGGCCGCGCCCGCCGCGCTGAACCTCATGGTCAAGCTCTTCGGCACCGCACCGGACCCCAACGGTGAGATGCACAAGGCCGTGGAGAAGCTCGCCGGCAAGAAGCTCAACATCACCTGGGTGCCGAACGCGGACTACCTCTCCAAGACCAATGTCACCCTGGCCTCGGACAAGCTGCCCGACCTCCTGGTCGTCAACCCCAAGGACGCCGCGTTCACCAAGGCGGCCCAGGCCGGGGCCTTCTGGGACCTGACGGACAAGATCAAGAAATACCCGAACCTGCCCCAGGACCCCCGGGTCCTGGCCAACGCCTCCACCAACGGCAAGAACTACGGCGTCTACCGGATCCGTCCGCTGCTTCGCTCGGCGATCCTGCTGCGCAAGGACTGGCTGGACAAGCTGGGCCTGAAGGAGCCGGAGACCACCGACGATCTGTACGAGATCGCCAAGGCCTTCACCGAGAAGGACCCCGACGGCAACGGCAAGAAGGACACCTACGGCCTGATCCTGCCGAAGTGGCCGGCTCCCACCTTCAGCGCCTCCAACCCGTACAACGCGATCGACGTCTGGTTCGGCGCCCCGAACGGCCACGCGGTGCGCGACGGAAAGCTGGTGCCGGAGTTCGACGCTCCCGAGTTCTGGGAGGCGCAGAAGTACATCAAGAAGTTCATCGACGAGGGCTTGACCAACCCCGACTGGGCCACGCTCGACACCGTCAAGTGGCTCGACCCGTTCGTCCAGGGCAAGGGCGGCATCATCGTCGACGTCAACGTTCGCGCCGACGAGCTGTTCCAGCTGTTCAAGCAGGCGGACGCGAGCGACTACCAGACCAAGGTCGCGATGACGGGCAACCTCAAGCGCCCCGACGGCCAGAAGTTCTCGCTGCCCTTCACCGGCTACAACGACGTCGTCGCCATCTCCAAGCAGACCATCAGGACCGAAGCGCAGCTCGACGACGTGCTCAAGGTGATGGACAAGCTGGCCTCCAAGGAAGGCGCGACCCTCCTGAACAACGGCATCGAAGGAAGGAACTTCAAGCTCGACGGCGAGTACGCAGTCAAGATCAACGACCAGGACCCCGCCGTCCAGACCATCAACAACGACGTCGAGAAGGCCTTCATCCAGCTCGGTACCAGCGCCAGCGTCGGCTCCCCGAGCGACAAGGCGTACGCGTGGAAGCGCGCCACCCCCGAGGAGCAGGCCATCGAGGAGGAGAAGAAGACTCTGTCCGAACTGGACCTGCAGACGGCGCAGCACGACCCGACCCTTCCCTACATCTCCAAGACCGCGGTGGACAAGGGCGCCACGCTGAACCCGATCCCCACCGACGCGCGGATCAAGTTCCTCGCGGGTGAGCTCACCGAGGAGCAGTTCAAGGCCGAGATCAAGCGCTGGTACGACAGCGGCGGCACCCAGGTCATGGCCGAGCTCCTGGAACTGATCAACAAGGGCTGACGCCCTGACACGCCGTGTTCCGCGAGGGACTCCCACCGAGTCCCTCGCGGAACACGCGAGAAAGGAGGCCGCCATGGCCACCGACCTGGCACCGGTGCCCGCCAAGGTGGCCGCCGGCAAGCCCGCAGGGCCACGCGGCAGGTTGTTCCCACGCCTGTCCATGTTCGGGCGCCATCGCTGGCTCCTCCTGATGCTGCTGCCCGGCCTGGTCTACTTCGCCGTCTTCAGGTACTGGCCGATGTACGGCCTGTCCATCGCGTTCAAGGACTTCGTGCCGTTCCTCGGCGTCGAAGGCAGCGAATGGGTGGGGCTCAAGCACTTCGAGGATCTGTTCACCGGGCCCGACTTCGGCCGCCTGATGAGCAACACGATGATCATCGCGCTGCTGACGATCCTGATCGCCTTCCCGGCGCCGATCATCGTCGCGCTCCTGCTCAACGAACTGCGGGTGCGCTGGCTCAAACGCGCGGTCCAGTCGCTCATCTACATCCCGCACTTCCTGGCCTGGACCATCGTCGCGTCGCTGACGTACCTGCTCTTCTCCGTCGACTACGGCGTGATCGCCAACCTGATCCATTCGATCACGGGCGGGCAGAAGGTCGACTACGTCGCCCAGGAGGCGTGGTTCCGGCCGATCATCATGCTGCAGACGGTCTGGAAGACCACCGGCTGGGGCACGATCATCTACCTGGCCGCGCTGGCCGGGGTCAACCCCGACCTGTACGAGGCCGCCCGCATGGACGGCGCCGGGCGCTGGAGCCAGTTCTGGCACATCACCCTGCCCGCCATCCGGCCCACCATCGTCATCATGGCCATCCTCACCTCCGGCAACCTGCTCGACCAGAGCTTCGAGCAGTTCTGGCTGCTGCGGAACTCGCTCAACGCGGGCGTCGCCGACGTCTTCGACACCTTCGTCTACTACGTCGGCATCACCCAGGGCGGCTACAGCTACGCCACCGCGGTCGGCCTGTTCAAGGGCGTCGCCGGACTGGTGCTCATCTTCGGCTGCAACTGGCTGGCCAAGCGCCTCGGCCAGCGGGGCCTGTTCTGAAGGAGGGGCGCATGGCGCACAACCTGACCGCGAAGAAGCTGGCGGAGACCCCCGCCACGGTGAGCAACTACAGCTCCTGGGGCAGCCGGCTCTTCGACGCGTTCAACATCGCGTTCCTCGTCGGCCTCGCGCTGGTGACCGTCCTGCCACTGATGTACGTGCTGGCCGGGTCCTTCGCCACCGAGGCGGAGATCGCCACCAGGCCGTTCTTCCTGTGGCCGGACACGTTCATCACCGGCACCTACGACTACATCTTCAGCACCCCCGTCTTCCTCAAGGCGATGATCACCACCATCTGCGTGACGGCGGTCGGCACGCTGGTGCAGGTCATGTTGACGCTCACCATGGCCTACCCGCTGTCCAAACGGGTACTTCCCGGCCGGACCCTGATACTGAACCTGGTCATCTTCACCATCGTGTTCAGCGGTGGCATGATCCCCACCTACCTGGTGGTGCGAGACCTCGGCATGCTCGACAGCTACTGGGCACTGATCCTGCCGCTGGCGATCAACCCCTTCTACCTGATCATCGTCAAGAGCTTCTTCCAGGAGCTGCCGGAGGCACTCGAAGAGGCCGCCCGCATCGACGGCTGCAACGAGCTGGGGGTCTTCTGGCGGATCGTGCTGCCCCTGTCCAAGCCGATCATCGCCACCTTCTCGCTCTTCTACGCGGTCGGCATATGGAACGACTACATGTCGCCCCTGCTCTACATCAACGACAACGACAAGTGGACGCTCCAGGTACTGGTCCGGATGCTCACCGGCGTCGACGCCGAGAGTTCGGTCTCGGCCTTCGACTCGGTGCTCTTCCCCGAGCAGGGCATCAAGTTCGCCGTCGTGGTCGTCGCGACCCTGCCGATCCTGCTGGTCTACCCGTTCCTGCAGAAACACTTCGCCAAGGGCGTCATGATCGGTTCGGTGAAGGAATGACCGAAGTACGCTGGCTCGACGGGTCACGCAGACAGGGTGTCACCTGGGGAGTTCCCTGGCCGCGCGGCACCGTGGCCGCAGGGACCGGCTTCGCCCTGCGCGACGGCACTCCCGTGCAGAGCTGGATCACCGCCACCTGGCCGGACGGCTCGGTCAAGTGGTCCGCCCACGCCATCGGCCCGCAGAGCGACCCCTCCGACGCCTACGAGCTCTGCCCGCGGGCCGTTCCCACCCTGCCCGAGCACCCGGTCACCGTGACCGGCCGGACGATCCGCTCGGGCCCGGTCACCTGGCGACTCGGCGGCGGGCTCATCGAGTCCATCTCGTACACGGAGCCGGAGAGCTCGCGACGACACGGCTCCCGCGAGATCGTCAGGAACGTCCGCCTGGTCAGCGTCCACGACGACGAGGTGACCGCCACCGTCGAGCGGGTCACCGTCGAGCAGGCCGGCCCGGTCCGCGCGGTGGTCAGGGTCGAGGGCAGGCACGGTGGCCGGCTGCCGTTCACCGTGCGCCTGTACTTCTACGCGGGCTCGCCCGAGGTCCGCCTGGTCCACAGCTTCGTCTGGGACGGCGACCCGGAGCGCGACTTCCTGCGCGGCCTCGGCCTGCGCGCCGACGTGATCATGCGCGACGAGCCGCACGACCGGCACGTCCGGCTGGCGGGGCCGTCCAGGGGGTTCGGCGAGGCGGGATCGGCGACCGGGTTCCTGACCGAGGCCGTGCGCGGCCTGACCGGCCTGCGCCGCGACCCCGGCGCGGCCGTGCGGCGGGCGCAGGTCGAAGGGCGGGCGGCCGATCCGTCGGCGCTGGCCGACCACCTGCACCTGATTCCCACCTGGAGCGACTACACGCTCGACCAGAACAGCGCCGACGGCTTCCTGCTGCGCAAGCGCACCAAGCCGGGGCACGGCTGGGTGACGATCCCCTCCGGCACCCGCTCCCAGGGGTACGGCTACGTGGGCGGCATCAGCGGCGGCCTCGGCTTCGGCCTGCGTGACTTCTGGAAGCTCCACCCCACCCGGCTCGACATCCGCGGCGCCGCCACCGGCCTGGCGACCGCGACCGTCTGGCTCCACTCCCCCGGCGCCCAGCCCATGGACCTGCGCTTCTGGCACGACGGCCTGGGCCAGGAGAGCCACGGGGAGCAGCTGGAGGGCCTGGAGATCACCTACGAGGACCACGAGCCCGGGTACGGCACGCCGTACGGCATCGCCCGCACCCACGAACTGTCGCTGTGCCTGTTCGAGGCCACCCCGCCGAACGAGGAGCTGGCCGAGCGCGCCGCCGGTCTCACCCCGGGGCTGCTGGTCGCCTCCCCCGAGCGGATCAAGGAGGCGGGCGTCTTCGGCACGTGGGCGCCGCGCTCCGGCGACGCGCCGATCGAGGAGCGGCTGGACTTCCTCTTCGACCACTACCTCGCGCAGCAGGAGCAACGCCGCTGGTACGGGTTCTGGGACTACGGCGACGTCATGCACACCTACGACGCCGACCGGCACACCTGGCGCTACGACGTCGGCGGTTACGCGTGGGACAACTCCGAGCTGTCACCCGATCTGTGGCTGTGGTACCAGTTCCTGCGCACCGGCCGCGCTGACGTGTTCCGCTTCGCCGAGGCGATGACCCGCCACACCGGCGAGGTGGACGTCTACCACCTGGGCCCGTGGAAGGGCCTGGGCTCCAGGCACAACGTGCAGCACTGGGGCTGCTCCTGCAAGCAGCTGCGCATCTCCAGCGCGATCTATCGGCGCGTGTTCTACTACCTGACCGCCGACGAGCGCACCGGCGACCTCATGGACGAACTGTCCGAGGACGCGGTCGCCGCGCTCGACCCCCTGCGGAAGTATCGCGACGTCTCCGAGCCGAGGATCGGCCTGGGCACCGACTGGGGCGCGCTCGCGGCGATGTGGCTCACCCGGTGGGAGCGCCACCGCGACGTCGGCGCGCGCGACAGGCTGCTGGGCACGATGGCCGATCTGGCGACCCTGCCACACGGCTTCCTGGCCGGGGAGGCGGAGCTGCGTGACGGTCGTCTCCGCCGGACGGCGGACGAGATCACCCTCTCCCACCTGTCGGCCGTCTTCGGGTTGCCGGAGGTCTGCGCGGAACTGATCGACCTCGACCTGGGGGTGGCCGGCTTCGAGCAGGCGTGGCTGGAGTACTGCCGCCGCTATCTCACCGACCCGGAGCTCAGGGGTGTCTCGCTGATCCAGGCGCACAGCCGCCTGGCCGCCTACGCCGCCGTCCGTACCGGAGACCGGAGTCTGGCCGACGTGGCCTGGCACGCCTTCGACGTCGGCGAAGGCGACCAGCTCAACGTCAACCCCCTGCAGGCCCAGCGCGACTGGCGGCTCACCCACGTCCGGGATGTGAGCGTCCTCATGCCCGTCGACGAGGCTCCGTACGTCTCCACCAACGACGCCAGCCAGTACGCGCTGGCGGCGATCCAGCTCCTGGCACTCATCCCTCGGAGGTAGGTGCTCACCACGGAGCGGACCTTCGTGCCGAGCGACGGCGCCGCGGCGCAGAGCCGGCCGGTCGCCTGTCGGCCGGACGGCTCGGTCAAGTGGACCACCCATGCGATCGCTCCGGCCACGCCCGCCAAGTCCTGCACCCCGGTGGCCGGCGAGATCGCCGCCGAGTAATGATCGAAACCTGTGGATCTGACGGGAGGAGGAGTACCTTCCCGAATCATCTGATCATGGTTTCGAGATGAGGGGCCGGGCTCACGCGCGGCCGGACTCGCCATGGCGTTCAAGCTGATCGAGTCGGCGCAGCGGCACCGGCGCGCGGTCGACACACCGCATCCGTATCAGGCCCCGGGGTCGACGTTCGGGTCGAAGTCGAAGTCGATGGCGTCCTCGGGAACCGCGAACGGCCGCCGGTCGCCGAACAATCGCCGACGGCGCTCCGCCTCCTCGCGGCGGGTCTTCTCGCGGGCTCGCTCGACCACCTCGGGGCTGAAGGTCCGCCGGCTCCAGCGCTGCCCGTCGGGGTCGTCCGTGCCGGGGTTCGCCTGGTCGCTTGCGTCGGTCATGTCGTCCCCTTCCCCAGAGTAGCCGGAGGCTGGTATGCCCGTCGACTACGCCTTGAGCACCGTGGCGGCAACGGACGCCGCGCAGTGCGAGCCGGATGCCGTCCCACTTGCGGCTGACATCCTCTGGGGCGACACCTCGTACGGCAGGCGCAGGGAGAATACCGAGAATCGGTGATCAGGATCGCGACGACGACCGCCGTCATACCAAGCCAGTGCATGGGGATGTGCGGGGCCGGGCTTTGAAGAGCGTTCCCGGCAACCTGTGTCAATCGGCTGAACGACAGGAACTCCGTGGTGTCTCGCCCGGCGCATACGCCGCCCACTGCTGGTCTGTCATCGATCCTGTCGCGATGGCGCAGGTGGCGGCGAGTAATTCGTTGTCACCGGGCAGGGCCACGCTCCACAGACGCACGGTGGTGTCATCAGACACGCTGGCGAGGGTGCGCCCGTCAAGGCTGAAGGCGATTCTCATGACTGCGCCTGTGTGCCCGGTAAGGGGCGGGCCGAGTTGCCGGTGGGTGGCGGCATCCCAGAGCCGGACGGTCTGGTCGCGACCGGCGGTCGCCATGATCCGGCCGTCGGGACTGTAGGCCACGTCGTATACAGCGTCGTCATGGCCGATCAGGGGTATGCCGGTGGGCTGCCGTGAAAGGGGGTCCCAGAACCGTACGGTCCGATCGTCGGACGCGCTCGCCAGCACCTTCCCATCGAGGCTGAAGGCAACCGAATTGACGAAGCCCTGATGGCCGCGTAGTTCGTCGATCGGTTTCCGTTTCCGTACGTCCCACAACCTGACGGTGCCATCCAAGCTCGCCGAAGCGAGCAGGTTTCCCTGTGGCGCGAAAGCCGTCGCTCGCACATCCCCGGTGTGGCCCTTGAGTACACCGAGTTCCGCACCGCCGCGAACGCTCCACAGACGGATCGTGTCGTCGTCGGACGCGCTTGCGGCCATGGTCCCGCGAGAGTTGACGGCGACACCGTTGACGTGGTCGGAATGTCCGCTGGAAGTTACGACGGCGGTGGCGGTCGCCGTGTCCCATAAGCGGATGTTTCCATCCCATCCACCCGTGACAAACGTGGTTCGGTCGGGGCTGAACGCGATGCCCCGGACATCTGCGCCATGATCCCCGCGGACCTGGGGTGGCTCGCGGGTCGCCGTGTTCCATATACGGATGGTGTCGTCGTCACTTCCGGTGATCAGGCGGCCGCCAGGACCGAATGCCACCGCGCTGACCGTGCCCTGATGACCGGTGAAGGTGTTTCGAGGCCGTGAGCCTGTCACATCCCACAGACGGATCGCGGCGTCGGCGCCGGCGGTGGCGAGCGAGCCACCGTCACGCGTGAACGCCACCGCGTAGACGGGGCCGTTGTGGCCGATCAGGGTTCCGACCGGACGGAGGGTGCGCAGGTCCCACAGCCGCACCGTGTCATCGACGCTCACGGTGGTGAGGAGGGAACCGTCAGGATTGATCGCCATCCAGTAGATCGTGTTGGCGTGACCGGTGAGGGGTTCACCGATCGGCTTTCCGTCGGTGACGTTCCACCGGCGTATGGTCCGGTCCCAGCCCGCGGTGATGAGGATGCTGCCGTCATGGTTGAACACCACGGGGTTGACCGCGTTGGTATGGCCTAAGAGGGTACGGACGTGCGCGCCGGTGCGCGGATTCCACAGACGTGTGGAATGGTCGTTGCTCGTCGTGGCCAGCAATGTGCCGGACGGGTTGAACGCCACCCCCACCACCGTGTTGGTGTGGCCGGTCAAGGTGGCGACCGGATCGCCGGTCGCGATGTCCCAGACCTGAGCTGTCTTACCGGTGCCGGCTCCCGCCACCATGGTCCCGTCGTGGCTGAAGGTCACTCCGTAGACGGTGCCGCCCAGGTGGAATTCGCCGATCTGCGACCCGGTGGCGACATCCCAGAGCCGGATCGTCCCATCCGCGCCCCCGCTCGCCAGTACGCTTCCGTCCACGTTGAAGGCGACTCGGTGAACGGTGCCCTTGTGGCCCTGGAGCGTTCCCGCGAGCTTCCTGTCCTGCCACAGCCGGATGTTCCCGTCGCCACCGGCGCTCGCCAGAATCCCGTCTTTGCCGTACGCCACCGAGTAGACAGTCCCCTGGTGACCGGTGAGCGTCGCACGGTAGGGGTTTCGCAATACGGCCAGTGCGCTTGCCCGGGCCTCGTCGGTTCGCTCGATGGCCCAGCCAGAAGAGGCCAGGCGGGCGGAGACGGCCGGGTCGGAGTCGGCGGCGCCGATGCTCAGGGCCGCGAATTGGCGGGACAGGGCCGACGTGTGCAGTCGCGCCGCCTCCGAGTTCGCCGCCGCGGCCACCGCCAGGGCGCCGACGACCAGAGCCACGGCGCCGCCTGCGGATATGGAGAGCAGCCGCTTCGACCGGAGCCGTTTGTGCCGTGCGGCGACCCCGGCGTCGAGGAACGCGCGCTCTTGGGCGGTCAGGGGAGGGTAACGGACCGAATCGGCGGAGATACGCTGAGAAAGCGCAAGCATCCGATCCAGCCGGGAGCCACTGTAAAGCGGGGAATCCCTCTGGACGGCCCACTCCCTCGCGTGCCTGGTCAGAGTCGCTCGCAGGCCGCGCTCGGCCTCGGTTTCGGCCAGCCACTCGTCACGCAGAAGCGGCCAGGCGGTCAGCAGGGCTTCGTGGCTCATCTCCACGGTCTGTTCGCCCAGGATGAGAAGGCGCTTGGCGGCGAACGCCTCAAGCACCTTGGCCAGGCGCTGGCGTTCCCGCTCGGAATCGCCGCACAGGTCGCCGCGCGTACAGGTGGTGGTGCTGTTGACGCCGTCGTCGGTTACCGTGGTCAGGCTGAGGAAAACGTGACGAGCGACAGTCTGATCCTGCTCGCTCAGCGAGTCATAAGCCGCCTGGGCGCTGATGCCGACGGCTTTCTCTATTCCCCCGACTCGGATGTAGTCGTTCAACGTGAGATCTCTGCCCGCGCGGAGCCGCCAGGCCTGATCCAGGGCGTGGGACAGTAGCGGCAGCGCTCCAGCGCCGTGCTTCCTGGTTTCCTGACCCACGACGTGGAGCAATTCGGATGGATTGGTCGATCCAGCCTTGACTGCCGGTCCGACGATGGCCGCGTGCAATTCGTTGCGGGTCATCGGCATCAGCAGGAAGCGGTTTCGAATTGCTTCCTTGAGTTGGGGAAACTCTGCGAACTGAGGCTCCACGTCAGCTCGCACGACGGCGACCACCAGAGCAGGTGGCTCTCCCCTCGGGCCGGCGGCACGGGTTGCTGCGACATCCAGTGCGGTGATGAAGGCCTGCTGAGCCGCACCGTCCCGGCAGCGCAGAAGTACCTGCTCGAACTGATCGACGATCAGAAGAACGCGTGCCGGGGCGTCGGCGTGATCCTGCCGCTCTTTGTCGGTCGCCGTCAGGATCTGCGCTGCGGTCAGTGCGAAGCTTTCCGGGTCGGCCATCAGTTCGCGCTTGATGGCTGCGGCGTCGGCTCTGGCCCTCGGAGCGACGGCGACCGCCAGCGCGCCGAGGGGATCGGCCGTCGGCGTCATGACAACACACGGCCAGCGTGGGGCGCCCGGTGTTCCCGCCAGCCCGTTTTGTCGAATTGCCGGCAGGACACCGGCCCGCAGCAGCGACGACTTCCCGACGCCGGACACTCCGGCGACCATGAGGATCCGGGGCCGGGTGAGTCGCTTGGCGAGTTCTCCGAGTACGTCGGCGACCGCGATCTCCCGACCGAAGAAGTAGGGGGCGTCCCTCTCCTCGTAGGAGGCCAATCCGCGGTACGGAGATTCCAGTTCCCCCTCCCTGAGGAGAGGGGGCGGGGCGGCACCACTCGACGTCGTCAGGGGGTCGGGGGAAGGGGATACGTTGATGAGCAGGTTCTGATTGCCGCTCATGACGATGTCCGCGTTCGGAGCCACGACGTAATGCGTTGCCGGAGCGTTTTCTTCGTCGGTCACCGAGGTTGCGAGTAGTTGAAGTGGGCGGTGTTGCTGGCGCCGCTCATGATGTTGTGAGCGTTGGGCGCGTAGACCGAGTAGACAGCCGGGGCCGGAGGTACAGCGGGTTCAGGCGTTCGGGTCTTCGCCGGCGGGGTTGTTTCGGACGCCGGTACGGCGCTGCGGCGCGTGGTGAGCGCGATCGAGAGGGCTCCCAGTTCGCAGAACGCCGCGATCACACCAGCGGGCACGGCCGCCGTCGTCCAGCCCTGAAGTACGAGGTATCCGCTTAAACCCGCGGCAACCAGTCCGACGATCACCAATCCTGTTCTCATCATCGCTTTGTTCACGTGATTTATTCTCGGTGACAATGGTGATCGATGATGGTTTAGATGTGAAACTGGCACCGTTCGGAAAGTGGCCACGACGACAACGATCACTGCTCGCGAGCCGCCCTGATTGGCTGCCCGGGGTCATGTCGTCAAGGTCGGCGAGGTCCCTGTCGGTACGCCGCTCGGCGGCCAGACGGGCCACGGTGGGTTCCGCGGTGAGGCTGACCTCGCCGAGCTCGTCGAGGAAGGCGTCGTCGACCCGGTGGGCGAAGCGCCGGCGCAGGACGTCGGCGTCCAGGAGCGCCCACTCGGTGCGGGGGGCGACGAAGGTGCCGCGCCTTGGGCATGCGCCGACCAGGCCCTTGGCGGCCAGGACGCGGAGCGCCTCGCGGGCGGCGGTGCGGCTCACGCCGAACCGCTCCTGCAGGGCGGCGACATCGAGATCGTCGTCAGGCGACAGTTGCCCGCTGACGATGGACGTGCCCAGGCTGACGACCACCCGGTCGTGGGCTCCCGTGCGGACGTACTGTTTGACCATGACATCTGGCGGGGAGACGGTGGGGGCGGTGCTGCGGCTCAGCGTTCCGGAACACTTCGGGCCACCTCGTACGGGACATCTGGCGATGGGCGACGAGCCTGGCCGGCCGGATGCCATCACGGTGAACTCCCGTCACCTGAGCAGGGGTGGGGTGCCCTGGTTCCCCGTCATGGGCGAATACCACTTCAGCCGCTACCCCGCCGCCGAGTGGCGGGAGGAGCTGCTGAAGATGCGGGCCGGCGGGGTGGGCGTCGTCGCCGCGTACGTCTTCTGGAACATCCACGAGGAGGTGCGTGGCCGTTGTCTCTGGAGCGGCGACCGCGATCTGCGCCGATTCATCCAGCTGTGCTCGGAGGTGGGGCTCGACGTGGTGGTGCGCATCGGGCCCTGGGGACACGGTGAGTCCCGTTACGGCGGCTTTCCCGACTGGCTGATGGCGGCCGACTGCGAGCCGCGTACCGACGACCCCCGTTATCTCGCCCTGGTCCGTCCTTGGCTCGAGCAGATCGGTGCTCAGCTTCGGGGGCTCACCCGCGCCGGCGGCGGGCCGATCGTCGCGGTCCAGGTGGAGAACGAGCTGTACGACCAGCCCGGTCATCTCCTGACGATCAAGCGGCTCGCCGGGGAGTGCGGCATCGACGCTCCCTTGTGGACGGCGACCGGATGGGGGCACGCCCAGCTGCCGCCCGGTGAGGTGCTGCCCGTCTTCGGCGGCTACTCGGAGGCGGCGTGGGACACCGCGCACGACGGATGGCCCGCCCAGAGCCGGGCGCACTACTTCTTCGGGCCCGGCCGGGACGACGACTCCATCGGGGCCGACCTGCGTGAGACGGGCACCGCTCCCGGAGAGGCCACGGGCCGGCCCGCTTCGGCGCCCGGCGGGGAGGAGCACCTGGCCGACTACCCGTTCGCCACCTGCGAGCTGGGCGGCGGCATGTACACCTCCTACCACCGGCGCGCGATCGTCGCGGCCCGTGATCTGGCGGCGCTCGCCATGGTGAAGCTGGGCAGCGGTTCCTCGTGGCAGGGCTACTACCTCTACCACGGCGCCTCGCAGAAGATCGGTGAGCTGTCGACGCTGCAGGAGTCGCACGCCACGGGCTATCCCAACGACTGCCCGGTGGTGAACTACGACTTCCAGGCCCCCCTCGGCGAGTACGGCCAGTTCCGCGACTCCTACCGGCACCTGCGCCTGCAGCACCTGTGGCTGGCCACCGACGGGGCCGCCCTGGCGACGATGAGCCTGGTCATGCCGGATGACGCGCCGTCCGACACCGCCGACCGCACGTCACTGCGCTGGGCGGTGCGCTCCGACGGGAAATCCGGTTTCCTGTTCGTCAACAACCACCAGCCGGTCGAGACGTTGCCCGCGCACGATGACGTCCGGTTCGCGATCACGATCGGCGGCCGGGAACTGCTCGTGCCGTCGCGGCCGGTGTCGATTCCCTCCGGCGGCTACTTCGCGTGGCCGCTGAACCGGCCCCTCGGCGGCGCTCTGCTGCGCTGGGCCAGCGCGCAGGTGGTCTGCGTCCTGGACGGTCCGGAGCCGGTGCTCGTGCTGACGCAGACGGCGGGCCTGCCGGTCGAGCTGGCACTGGACGCGGCGACGGTCACCTCCGTCGACGGCCCCGCGACGGCGGCCCGCCTCGGTGACGACGTCGTCCTGTCGGCTCTCGTCCCCGGCCTCGACTGCCTGCTGCGGGTCACCACGCCGGGCGGGGCGATCACGCGCGTCCTGGTCCTCGACGAGGAAACGGCGCTGGCGGCGGTCCGCGCGCACGTCGCGGGCCAGGACCGGCTGGTGGTGTGCGACAGTCCCGTGGTGCCCGACGGTGACCGTCTGGTCGTGTACGGTGACGCCCCCCTCCGGGTTTTCCCGCCTCTGGACGTTCCCCTGGGAACGGGCAGGACCCGCCCGCCGGCCCCGGTCGAGGTCACCCACCTCGCCAAGGCCGGCCCGCCACGGGCACCGGTGATCGACGAGGCGACCGGGCGCGCGTCCGCGCCGGTGGACGCGGACTTCGACAACGCCGCCCTGTATCACCTCACCGTCCCCGAGGAGGCGTTCGACGGCGACGAGGAACTGCTCCTGCGCCTGGACTGGACCGGCGACGTCGGCCGCGCCTATGTCGGCGGACGGCTCGTGGCCGACCAGTTCTGGTACGGCCCCGTGTGGGAGATCGGCCTGCGCCGCTTCCGCGACGAGGTCGTCCAGCACGGCCTGGAACTGCGGCTGTTGCCGCTGGGGCCGGACGCACCCGTCTACCTCTCCCCCGAGGTCCGCCGGGATGTCGGCCCCGGCGGGCTGGTGGAACTGCGCTCGGCCACGCTGGTCCCGGTGACACGCACCGTCCTCACCGCGGCGCGGGCATGATGGGCATCCTTGGTCAAGGTCCTGCCCGCGCGTGAGACGGGCGGGCCTTCCCGCGGAAAGACCCGCCCGCTCCCCAGGCCCCACCGGCTCTCACCGGCGTCGTGACCCGCGGCGGCCGGCTGTGGCTAGCCGGCCGCGGCGTTGACGTCGAGGTGGTCGATGTTGGGCAGTCCGGCCGCCGTGGTCGGGTCCAGCCGGACGGTGTTGCCGCCGGCGTTCAGGGAGACGGTCAGCGCCTCGGTGGACCAAGCCGTCCAGGTCCCGGTGGATCCGAACGGGACCGTCCCCACCGTGGATCCGTTGACGATCAGGTTCGCCGGCCGTGCGCTGCCGCTGCCGGCGCCGTTGGCGAAGCGGATCCCGAGCGTCGCCGTGCCGGCCGCCGAGGCGTTCACCGTGAACTGGGCGTAAGCCCCGACGGCGGCGTTGCCGTTGCAGAACCCGCTGCCGGAGAAGCCGGCCTGGTTGGAGTCGATCGTGCCCTGGCACACCGCCGGCGCGGTCTCCGCCTCGTAACGCCGCTCCGACGGCGTGTCGCCGGAGGTCCTGACGAGTGCGAGGTCGTCGGCGAAGAGGTGTCCGTTGCCGCTCGCCGCCCGGACGGTGACGGTGGCGGTACCGGCCGGCAGCTGGATGCCGGCGAGTTCGCGCCGGGTCCAGCCGCTCGAGGCCGGGATGTTGAGCGTGCGCGAGTTACCGCCGGCGTCGGTGACCGTCACCTGCGCGGTGCTGAGCGAACCGGTGGTCCTGGCGAACAGCGACAGCCTGTAGGCGCCGGCCGGTACGGTGATCTGCTGCCGCACGCCACCGGCGTAGGCCTGCGAGGCCCCGATCTGCAGCGCGAAGCGAGATCCGTTGGCACCGCCGTTGGCGTTGGTCACGATCGAGCTCGGCCCGGACTCGCGGAAGTTCGTCCATCCCTGCACCTGGGGGACGATGATGCGGTCGGCCTGGAAGGCGGGGTTGAGAATGTAGTTGTTCGCGGGCCCGACACGCCACTCTCCGGTCGTGGCGTTGAACTGCCACTGGCTCACGGAGTGGAACTGCGGCCGGGCGCCGGTCCTGGTCACCGGCATCCACTGGTTGTAACCGATGCCGTTCCAGGCGAAGTCGGCCCAGCGGTCCCCCGCGAAGATCACCGTGTTCTGCTTGGTTCCCTTGACGGTGACGAAGAACCCGGTCTGGGTCACGTGGCTGTAGTCCATCTCGGTGCCCGCGAGCGTGTACTCGCCGGTGTAGGCGCCCTGGATGTTGTCGGTGGTCGACTCCAGGACGTGGGTGACAGAGGTGTTCCAGCCGTGCAGGTCCGACGACGCGTGGTAGTACTTGCCGTCGAGCTTGAACATGGCGTTGCCCTCGCGCCCGGCGGAGTTCTGGCCGATCTGCACCGCGGGCTCCACCCGCAGCGAGTCGGACTCCCTCAGCTTGGCGACGAAGGCGCGGGAGCGTCCCTCCCGGTTGGAGAAGATCAGGTAGTCCTTGCCGTCGTCGTCGGTGAAGACGGTCTGGTCTCCGGTGCCCGTCGTGGGAGAGTTGACGATCTGGGTCTGGAAGTGGGCGTAGTCGAAGGTGTCGGTGGGCGAGTCGCCCTGGAGGATCAGAACCCCGTCACCGCCCATCGACGGGAGGTACGCCTGCACGAGGAGCACGTACTTGCCGGTGTTCTCGTTGTAGGAGACGCCAAGACGTCCCACCCAGCCCGCCTGGCCGAGGTTGGCCCCGCCGCCGAGACCCGTGGAACGGGTGGCGACGCGGTTCTCGAACTTCCAGTTCACCAGGTCCTTCGACGAGTACACCGGGATCGACACGAACGAGACGTCGCCGTCGTACTTCCTCGTGGGATCGGCCCGGTAGAGCTCGGCGCCCGTGTAGTGCACGCCGTACCAGTAGTAGGTGTCGCCGAACTTGAAGACGCCCCCGCCTTGGGAGTAGATGGGGTTGCCGCTGGTGTCGTTCCAGAAGGTGTCGTTGGTGATGGTCTGGAACGTCCCCTCGTCGGCGGCCTCCAGATCACCGGCGGCGGTCACCAGCGCCGTCTTCGCGGCGGCGACCTCCGAGGCGGTCGCCGAGGCGTCGGCGGCGACACCGGTCGCGGTGGTCAACGCCTTGGCGAAGGGTGCCCAGGAGGCGCCGGTGTACCCGCTCGCGGAGCGGGTCCGGTAGTCCGCGACCAGCTTTTTGAGGCCGCGAACCATCACCAGGCCGTCAGCGGCGCTCTGGAGCTTCGCGCGTGCGGTCGCGTCCTCACTTCCCCCTCGCGTGAGCGCCGCCGTCTCGTTCCTGGCCGAGGAGAAGGACGCCCACGACTCAGCGGTGTAGTCCGCGGCGGAGTGACCGGAGACGTGGCCGGAGGGAGCCGCGGCTGCCTGGGGTGCTGCCTGGGGTTCGGCCGCCGCGGCGATACCACCGGGTGCCGCCGCCGACATGAACAGCAACGCCGCGGCGACCAACCCTCCCCGTTTCAATGCCTCACTCACGGTGCGCATCATGGTGTGCCTTTCGTTCATCATCGTGGCGTCGGCGCTGTGCACGCTCAGCCGTTGACGTCGAGGTGGTCGATGTTGCGGAGACGGGGCGGCACGGGCAGGCTGCCGTCGCCCTGGCGGGGCGCGTCCCAGCCGGAGGTCGACACGCTCTGGAACTGCGAGTCCGAACCGCGCCGGAGTCGTACTCGGCGCCGAAGCCCCCCACCTTGAAACCGACGCCGTTGCCGGAAGGCGTCGTCGTTCCCGGCATGTACCCGTTGCGCCCGGACGAAGACGTTGTTGTCACCCGAGACCCAGATCCCCCAGGACTCGGCGTTCAGGGTGTTGTTCTGCGGCACGCCCCTGACCTCCAGCCCCTTGAGGTGGAGGTGGCTGCCGGTGACGCCGAACCCCTTGATCCGGCAGTTGTCCGTCATGCGGGAGAAGTCGAAGACCGGCTTCTCCCCGGGATAGGCCCCGTAGCGGATCGGATTACCGAAGGCGCCGCTCTTGTCCAGGGTGATCGCGTCGACCCGGGCCGTCTGACCGGCGCAGCCGCTGTTCGCGCGGGTGTAGGCGTAGGTGCCACCCCGAAGGTAGACCGTGTCCCCGGGCTGGGCGGCCGCCTGCGCCCGGGCGATCGAGGCCCACGGAGCGGCCTGGGTCCCCGCCGCGCTGTCGCTGCCGTTCGGGGCCACGTGGTAGACGCTTGCGGCGGTCGCGCCGCTCGCCGCGGTCGTGCCGGGCATGACCGCGGCCACCATGACCAGGATCGCCGAGGCGGCGACCCGGCGAAGACCTCGCCACCGTTGTGTGAGATGCATCGAGATCTCCTTGACCGGGTGATCAGGATGAGCGTGCGAAGGCGGACGACCGGGCAGGCCGGATGGAGAAGGGCCTCCCCGGGTACGCGGCGATGTCGGAAATGCCTTCTGACATCGGCGAAGCCGGCATGCCGGCTCGTTCCGAACTGATCACTGGGGGGTGTGAATGGTTCACGGACAGACAGTCCCTGCCGTATGAGTCGCGACCGGCGCTCCAGCAGTGCCGGACGCGATCCCAGGATGGAGGAACAGGGTGGGGCGAGCCTGTACTTGTTCCGTCTTCGTTGCAGCGAGGAGTGCAGATTGTTAAAGCGGTTTAACCACAAGAGGTGAGCCGCTGTCAACATCCGTCGTCGGCCTCGCGGTGAAAGTCACCACCGGCCAGCCGGGCCGATAGGTGCACCCTGAACGTTTCATGCGCCAGGGCCGGGGTCCGTGCCGCCGGTTGACGAGGTCGGGCACCGGGCCCGGTGTCCGGCCGGCCGTCCGGGACCGCCGCTGCGCGCGGACGGCTCGCGCAGGATCGCCGCCCCTGGGCTCCCACGACCGGTCAGATCATGATGGAAACGTTTACGAGAGAACGGGCCTGAAGGTCGACGAACACCGGCGGCACGGCGAAACCGTACGCCAGTACGCGCGGCGCTCCGAGAGCTCGATCGCGCATCCCGCCCCGTCCCCTCGCTCGCCGTCGTCGCGCCTCGGCACCGATTCGGTGAAAGTTTCACAGCATGGGCCGCGTCATGGTGGGCGATCTTCGGTGACGCCCGTCCCGCGACGGGCGCACGACGGGACTTCCATGACGTCGGCGACGCGGCCGGGCAACGCGTCGGCGCGCCCGCAGGTCCCGGTCTTGACGAGCACGTCGGCGTGACGATGGCGTGACGGAGGGGGAAGCCGCCTTCCCGGCTACCGGGAAGCCCGCGGTCACGCTGGATGACCATGACGGCGCCGCGCGTCCTTCATGTCATCCCGGAAGAGCCGCACACCCCCCTGACGAAGGCGATGCCGGCGTCAACACCAAGAATCGATCTCCTCCCAACACCGTGAACCGCTGGTTACACAGAGGAGTTTTAACGCTAACAACATCGGCGGCCGGGGCGGCGCCATCGAGGTGCCCACCTTCGTCCGCCGCGGCGACCACTACTGTCTGCACGTCCTGAGCGGCGCACCACCGCACCCCGAACCAGAAGATCGCGCGAACGCGCCACCAACCGGCACCACGGCGATCCCCCTCCCCCGGTACCGAGCACACGGCATGTGATCGGCACCGGGGGCAGGGCTTACCGCGGATCCGCGGTCACGTCGAGACGACCGTCAGACGGCCGTGCGCGACCACTGCTGGTTGGTGCCGGTGTTGCACGAGTACTGCTTGAGGATCGCGCCGTTCGCGGTCGACGCGGCCGGTACGTCCACGCATTTGCCGCTGTGTCGTGCCCGGAGCTGGAAGTAGCCGCCGTTGGCGACCATCTGGAACTGCTGGTTGTTGCCGGTGCCGCAGGTGTACTGGACGATCTCGGCACCGTCGGCGGTCGAAGCGCTCACCACGTCGAGGCACTTTCCGCTGTGGCGGCTGACGATGCGCCAGTAGCCGCCGCCGGCGTCCTGGAACTTCCACTGCTGCCACGCGTTGCCGCCGTAGGTGTACTGGCCGACGCGCGCGCCGTTGGCGGTGCTCGCTTGCTGGATGTCCATGGCCTTGCCGCTGTGGCGTGCGTCGATCCGGTAGAACGTTTCCGGCGAGGGCGACGGTGAGGGCGAAGGGGTGGGTTCGCTGACGGCGTCGCCCCAGCCATACCGGATCCGGTTGGCGCCGTGGCCGTTGCGGGTGGTCAGGTTGAGGGTGGTGCCGCTGCCGCCCAGAGCGAACATCGAGTACCAGTCGTAGCCGATGGTGCCCGTCTTGCCGCCGAGGGCGGGCCAGTAGGTGCCGCCCATCTGGTTGTCGCGCATGACCTGGGTCATGGCGCGGATGTAGCGCACGAAGTTGTCGGTGCTGTTCGGGTCGCTGTAGTTGAGGCCGGTGGACATCGGCGCACCGTACTCGGTCGCGACCGCGCGGGAGGCGCAGTTGCCCAGACGCGTCTGAATGTGGCTTCGGAAGTCGTCGTAGGTCATGGCGCCGTAGAAGAAGGCGTAGTAGTGGAAGGACAGCAGTGTCGAGTTGAAGCGGCTGTCGTTGCAGATGTCCCGCAGGTCCTGGCTGAAGCCGGTGCCGCCGATGAGCACCCGGCTGGGCACCGCCGAAGTGTGATAGCTGAGCCAGTTCGCCGCGACGTTGCGCCAGTCCGCCGACGAGTAGCCGTGTGGCTCGTTCATCGGCTCGAAGTAGACGTTGCTGTTCGAGCCGTAGGTGTTGGTCACGCTGGACCACATCGTGTTCCACGCGGCGAGGTTCGTGATCCTGCCGCCGGAGGCGGCGCCGTCCTCCCAGTAGGCCAGGATGACCTTGAATCCGCGCTCGGTGGCGGCGTCGATGGCGCCGCGGTAGGCGTTCCACCAGGTCGTGTTGGCCACGGTGTGAGTGTTGATGGGCAGCCGGACGGTGTTGACCCCCATGAGGTATTCCATGCTGTCGTAGAGCGAGTTGGCCTTGGCCCGAACTGTCGCGTTGCTGTCGGACTGACTCAGGCCCTGCACGACCAGCGTGCCGGTGCTGAAGTTGTCACCCAGCACCGCCCAGTTCATGCCTCGGAATTGCCTGGTGTCGGCATTGGCCGGCGGCGCGGAGACGACGAGGCTTGTCACTGTGGCGAGCGCGGCCGCCACAAGGGCGATCAGTAACCGGCGCGACGGCCGGGTGCTCCGCGATGGTTTTGATGGGTACCCATCGGACGCCGTGATCAGTGCCATGAAATGTCCAATCACTAGATCTGAATTCCTGGGTCAAGCTCTCGGCAGGAGTGACGACCGGGTCGTTCCGGTTCAAGGGCATCCGGTGGAGACCGTCGGAGCTCACCGCCAGGTGGAGGGCGTGGTTGTCACCGGACCGGTTCGGTGACTCTTCGAGGTGGCCCATGACATGGGCCGAACACATGGCCGCCGACGCTGACGGCACCGCGGCGAGGTGGACGACGCCGCTCAGCACGGCCGTCGGCCACGTGCCGGTGGCGGCGATCTTTGACGTGGGGACACCGCGGGCGTCCTTTCCGGGAATCGGTGAGGAGACGGCGACTTTCCGGGAATCGGTGAGGAGACGGTGAGGGGCGACATCACCGCCGCGCACTCACGGTGAGGCCTCAGGGGCGATGGGCCACGTCAACGGGCGCGCGAAGAAGTGTTAACGCTAACATTTATGCATAAACCTCGTCCCTGCGAGCTTGGCAATGGGGCGATTGGTTCCCGATGAAGGGTCGGCGATCGGGTCGCATTCATGTTTCCGTTGCATTTCCGCAAAGTGTTGGGGTTCACAAGCGGGATGTCAACATCTCGCTACGAGAAATTCATCTCCGCGCAGCCGGCATCCTGCGGCAGCGGCGATGGCGGGTAGCGCCGGCCTCCGGTCGCGGACGGCCGTATCGCCTGTTCAACCCGCTTCGGTGCCCGGCGGCCGGTGGCCGGGGTCGTCGTGCCGGCCTTCGGGCCGCGGACCGGAAGGTCCGGTGCGGTCCATGACAACGGGTATTGACCGTACTCATGTGAACGCACACACTGGTGCGATGTCGACGTAGCCCGCCGCCCTGTCGCGGTTACGGGCCGCGCGTCGCCCATTGAAACCTGCGTTGTTATCGCGTTCCAATAGTCATGTCCGATTACGTTGACGCCCACGTAATCGCGGCGATGGTGCCGCCCGTGCATCCGTGCCGGCGAGTCGCGTGGCGTCGCCTTCCCTGTCGCCCGGCCCGCCCGATCGTGCCCGACCGTGCCCGGTCTCCGAGGGCCGCCATCGCCGAAGGTCGCCGTGCCGGCGTTTCACCTCATCGCCCGGTTCGGAGGCGTCACATGGATCCGGGCCGGCGCCCCCTGTCGTTCCTCGCCTGCAGACCGCCGCGACAGAGCCACGAGCGGCCCGTCCGCCTGGCCGCGGCATCGGTGCACATTTCCGAGCGCGGCAGCCCCTGAGATGATCGCACAAACGCCGGATTTGATCGCTTCGCCACTGAGGATCAACTTCGATCAGGTCCGATCGGTACTATGAGGGGCCCTAAGGAGGAGTATGACCAGTACGGCGACCGGCCCCCCTGTTCGGCTCGCGGAGAGCGTCGTCCCAGGCCCGCTGCTCGGCAGGTGGGGGGCGACCGCCTCGCCGGATGCGCTGATCGACGTCCTGGCGCATCCCGGCCGTGCGCTGCCCCTGCCCTCCCTGAGCGGTGGGCCGCCGCTGCGGGCGCTGGAGCGCGTGCGGGAGCGGGCGGAGGCCGAGCGCGGGTCGCCGTGGGCGCAGCCGCTCGCCACGCAGTACGCCAGATATTTTCAGGACGGCGACCGCACGGTCTACGAGGGCGGCGTGTTCGCGCGCCAGGAGCGGCTCACCCGAGCCGTGCTCATGGCCGCGGCGGACGGGTCGGACGAGTGGCTGGCCGAGGCCGCCGACGGGCTCGTGCTGGTGTGCGAACAGAGCTCGTGGTGCTGGCCCGCCCATGAGGAGTCCTGCCGGTCGCGGGGCACCGTGCTGCCCGACCCGGCCACCCCCTGCCTGGATCTCGGTGCCGGTGACGTGGCCGCCCAGCTCGCCTGGGCGGACCACCTGCTCGGCGAGCGGCTGGACGAGCGATTCCCCGGGCTGCGTGACCGCCTGCGCGCCGAGGTGCGGTGGCGGGTTCTGGAGCCGTTCACCCGGCGGCGCGACTGGCACTGGCTGGGGCTGGACGGCCGTGTGCACAACTGGTGCCCGTGGATCTGCGGCAACGTGCTCGTCGCCGCGCTGCGCCTGGCCGAGCCGGGAGCGGAGCGGGCCCGGCAGGTCGCGCTGGCGATCGAGGGCCTCGACCGCTACCTGGCGGCGCTGCCCGGCGACGGGTCGGTGGACGAGGGCTACGAGTACTGGTGGAACGGTGCCTGCCGCGCCCTGGAAGCGCTCGACGTGCTGGAGTACGCCACGTCCGGGGAGCTGGGGGCGGCCGACGTGCCGGTGGTGCGCGAGACGGTGCGGTTCCCCCACCGGATGCATCTGGGCGGGGCGTGGTACGTGAACTTCGCCGACGCCCGCGCGCTGCCGCCCGCCGAGCAGCCCTGGCACGTGCCGCACCGCTGGGCGCGGCGGATCGGTGATCCCGACGGGATGCGGCACGCCGCCGCCCACCGCGCCGGGACCGTCGCCCCCGCCGCCGAGCTGGGACGGGCACTGAGCGAGCTGGCCGACGTCACCTGGCTGGAGGCCGGCCCGGCCGAACCGCCGCTGGTGGCCTCGGCATGGCTGCCCGGCACGCAGGTGGGCGTCGCCCGCGTCGCCCGCGGCACCGAGCGGGGTCTCGCCCTCGCGGTCAAGGGCGGCCACAACGACGAGAACCACAACCACAACGACGTCGGCTCGGTGATCGTCGCCGTCGACGGGACACCCGCCGTGGTCGACGCGGGGCGGCCCACGTACACGGCGCGGACGTTCGGACCCGACCGGTACGCGATCTGGACGATGCGGAGTGGCTGGCACAGCGTGCCCGAGGTGCGCGGCACCCCGCAGGGGCAGGGCGCGTCCTTCGCGGCCGGGGACGTCACGGTGGCCGACGAGCCGGACGCCTTCCAGATGAGGATCGACCTCGCGGGCGCCTACCCCGTGGACGGGCTTGAGCGGTGGTGGCGCACGGCCAGGCTGGACCGGGAGACCGGCGGCGTGACGATCGAGGACTCCTGGGCCTTCACCGACGCGGGCCCGCCCAGCGAGGTGCGGTTCCTGCTGTCCGGTCGGGTGCGGCAGGAGGCGCCGGGGCAGGTGACGATACGGCCGCCAGGCGGGGGCCGGGCCGCGGTCCTCTCCTGGGATCCGGAGCACGCCGCCGGGTCGCTGACCGAACGCGAGCTGGACGATCCCCTGCTCGTCGCGGTGTGGGGCGACCGGCTGACCCGGTTGCGGCTGGAGCTGCCCGGCACCGCGAGCGGATCGCTCCTGGTACGCGTGGAGGTGCGGCCATGACCCTGTCCGGCTCATCGGCCTCGCTGCCCGACGAGCGCCGCACCCGGGTGGTCGAGCTGCTGCGGCGGCGTGGCTCCGTCCGGGTCGCCGACCTGGCCGAGGAGCTGGACGTCTCGGTCATCACCGTCCGCCGTGACATCGCGCTCCTCGCCTCGCAAGGGCTGATCCGGCGGGTTCGGGGCGGGGCCATGCCGCACGGTGGCGCCCCCGCCGGCGAGTCCGGCGAGGAGGTCTCGCCCCGGCCGGTCGCCGAGGAGGGCGCCGGCGACGGACGGCGGCTCACGATCGGGATGGTCGTGCCGTCGCTCGACTACTACTGGCCGGAGGTGATCCGCAGTGTCCGCGAGGCCGCCGCGGCGGCCGGAGCCAGGGTCGTGCTGCGCGGCGCCACCTACCAGGCCGCCGACGAGCGGCGGCAGTTGTCAGGGCTGATGGACCTTGTCGGCGTGGACGGGCTCCTGGTCGCGCCGACCACCACCGGTGACGACGGCGAGGAACTGGTGCGCTGGTTGCGGCAGGCGCCGGTGCCGGTCGTGCTCATCGAGCGGGCCGCCGCCGTCGGGCCGTACGAGGAGACCATGGAGTCCGTCATCAGCGACCACGCGCTGGGCGCGGCCATGGCCGTGCGCCACCTGGCGGCGCTGGGACACCGGCGGATCGGGGTGGTCACGACCCTGCACAGCCCGACGACGCCGCACGTGCGGCGCGGATGGCGGCAGGCCTGCCAGGAGCTCGGTCTGGAACTCGACGGCACCCCGGACCTCACCACCGTCGACCAGCGCAACCCCGAGTGGAACGAGGTCATGGACCAGATCCTCGGTTCGTGCCTCGGCACGGGCACCACCGCGCTGCTGGTCCACTCCGACCCGGAGGCGATCAGCCTCGTGGAGCGGTGTCAGGAGAGGGGCGTCCGGGTGCCCGCGGACCTGGCCGTGGTCACCTACGACGACGAGGTCGCGGAGCTGTGCGATCCGCCGCTGACGGCGGTCCGCCCGCCCAGGAAGGCGATCGGGCGGGCGGCGTTCGGCCTGCTGTGGGCTCGCCTGACGGATCAGGACCCGCATCGGCCGACGCATCGCGTGGTCATCGAGCCCCGGCTGGTCGTGCGCTCCTCCTCGTCCTGACGTGCGCTCCTCCTCGTCCTGAGGGTGGGCCGTTCACGGCAGAAGGGACGCGGGATCCAGGGTGTCCTCGGCGCCGTCCGGCCAGACGATCCGGGCGGCCGCGTTCGCCCAGCCGATCTCCGGCGGGGCCGAGGGCACGCTCGAACCGAGGTGAATGCGGGCTTCGTACCATCTGCGCGGCTCGGCGGCCGCGCTGGTTCCGCACCAGGGAACGAGGGTCCGGCCCGACAGCGGGGTGGCGTTCTCGGCGAGCGTCACGTCGGACAGGTCGAGGCCGGGGCCGGGGACGATGCGCGAGATCAGGCGGGACGACGGAGTGGCGGGGACGGGCCAGCCGCCCAGGCGGAGGGGGGCCTCGCACGTGGGGAGGACGAGGACCAGACGAACCTCCCAGGTGCCTCGCAACGCCGACAGGACGGTGATCCAGGGCCCCAGGACGGCGGTGCCCGACCGGCCGTAGCCGTGGTCGGCGGTTTCCGGGTCCGGGTCCACCCAGTGGGCCCGCCAGCGGGAGGCGCCGACGGCGGTGCCCGTCGGCAGGCGGTCCACGAGGAGGGTCTCGAAGCCGGTGCGATGGCTGGGCCGGCCGTCGGGGTCCAGAAGCGTGACCGACTGGTCGAGAGGGTCGTCGGCGTGCGGGCCGGCCAGGATGGGCGAGGTGGCGCTGGAGTATCCGAGGCGGGCGTACAGCGGCGAGTCCGTGCGGTGGTCGCCGGGCGTGGCGTGGTCGGTGCCGTGGTTGACGACGCGCACGACGCCGTCGGCGCGGGTGCCGGAGACCAGCCAGCCCGGTGATCGGATCACGAGCTGGAAGTCCTCCCGCTCGACCGGCAGCGGCTCCTCGACCGAGGTCCACACGGGGTGATCGGCGGGCAGCGCCAGTCCGTACAGGCCTTTGGCGGCCCAGTAGGGGGAGCCGGTGCCGGAGTACGACTGGGCGATCGGCCGCCAGGGGCCGTGCCAGCCGAGCGTCAGGAGTCCGTCGTCGTCGGGGCTGCCGTGCTCGGCGAAGTGGCGGGCGATGCCGGAGGCGGCGCGGCGCAGGAGACCCGGCGCGGGAGTCGCGACACCGGCCCGCGCTCCCGCCCAGAACTGGGCGGCGGCCGCGAACCGGTAGGTGAGGCTGCGGCCCTGGATGAGCGGAGAGCCGTCCGCGCCCACCAAGTGGACGGCGTCGTGAAGGTAGCGCGTGAACCGGGACAGGTAGGCGGCACGGCGGGTGTCGGCGGCCGGGTCGCCGGCCGCCATCTCGGTCCACAGCAGCGGATAGAAATGGAGGGCCCAGCCGACGTAGTGGTCGTAGCCGCGCCGCTCGCCGTCGGAGTACCAGCCCTCCTCCCGGACGAACCCGTCGGTGAGCGCGAGCCCGGCCTCGACGTCCTGGCGCGAGGACGGGCCGCCCACCGAGGCGAGGAACCGCTCGACCACGAGCTGGAACCAGATCCAGTTGATCGGCGGGTACGCGGCGCCGACCGCCGGGGCCAGGTAGCCGATCACCCGCTCGCGCACACCGTCGTCGAGGCGGTCCCACAGCCACGGGCGGGTGAGGTGCAGCACCAGTGCGATGGAGGCGGCCTCGACCTTGGCCTGGTCGTGCTCCTCCAGCCTCACCCAGCGCTCGGGAGAGGCCGGGTCGGTCCCGGCCGCCAGGCCGCGCGCGTACCACTCCAGGTAGCCGTGCGGGTCACGGCCGCCCTCCCCCGCCACCCGGAACCCCGCGGCCAGGAATGTCCGGGCGAACCCCTCCAGCGCGTCGACGTCCGGCCCGTACCCGCCCGGCTCGCCGGGAAAGGAGATCCGCGCGTGCGAGGGGGAGGCGTACCGCCGTGCGGACAGCAGCAGGCGGTCGGCCAGGGCGGCCCAGTGATCCCTGGTCCAGCCGGTGTAGGGCGAGAGCCGTCGGTCGTCCAATTCCCGCAGCCAGCGCATCAGGCCTCCTGTCGTGACTCCGACTGTCGTGACTCCGAACGAAACCCCGCGATGCCGGCACCGTCCCGGCGAACACGTCGAGCAGCGAGGAATCAAAAGCGTTCACACTGATCGTCGTTGACGGCACCCGGAGTCCTCGGATGATCGTATTGATCAGTAACGATCATATTAGCGTTAACAATCTATTGACCTGATTGAAACGATCGGTCATGATCGGCGGCACTGGCAAGCGCTGGCTGGCGAGAGGACCGGGGTGAGAGACCGACGATCACAGGCTCTGCTGGTGATGGATCCGGTGTACGTCGACGTGCAGTTCCAGGAGCCACAGCTGCGGCGGTTGCGCGATCTCGTCGAGCTCACCGACCCCGTGGCGACGGCGGACCTCGACGATCCGCTCGTGCGCCGCCGGCTGCGCGAGGTCGAGGTGCTCGTGACCTCGTGGGGCTGTCCTCCGCTCACCAAGGAGCGGCTGGACTGCGCGCCGGAGCTTCGGGCGATCTTCCACTGCGCGGGGACGGTGCGCCCGTTCGTCACCGACGAGGTCTGGCGGCGCGGGCTGCTGGTGACCAGCGCGGCGGACGAGAACGCCGTCTCGGTCGCCGAGTTCACCCTCGCCGCGATCATCTTCGCGGGCAAGAAGGCTCCGTTCCTGGCCCAGGACGCGCGCAGGCATCGCGACGACTGGTCCTACCTGGAACGGCGGGGCGAGCTGTCCAACCGCGGGCGCACGATCGGCGTCGTCGGCTTCTCGCGGGTGGGCCGCCGGGTCGTCGAAAGGCTGCGCAGCCTGGACGTGGACACACTGGTGTACGACCCGTACGCCGACGCCGCCAAGGTCGGTGAGGCGGGCGGCCGGCTGGTCGGTCTGACCGACCTGCTGCCGCGCTGCGACGTGCTCACCCTGCACGTCCCGGAGCTTCCCTCCACCCGTCACCTCATCGGGGCGCCGGAACTCGCCCTGCTGAAAGACGGCACGACCGTCATCAACACGGCGCGCGGCACCGTCCTGGACACCGCGGCCCTGGAGACCGAGTGCGCGAGGGGACGCCTGGACGCGATTCTCGACGTGACCGACCCGGAGCCGTTGCCCGCGAACTCGCTCCTGTACGACCTTCCCAACGTCATGATCACCCCCCACATCGCCGGATCCCTGGGATCGGAGACCCGGCGAATGAGCGACAGCGCCCTCGACGAGCTCGAACGCTACCTGTCCGGCCGGCCGCCGCGCGCGGTGGTGACGGCCGACGAGTTCGCCGTGAGCGCCTGAGCCCGGCCTCAGGGAAAGGAAACAGACCGATGTTCAACCCCGTTCCGCCCCCCAGGAATCGAACGCGGCGCCACGTCGTGAAAGTCGCGGGGGTGTCCGCCATCGCGCTCGTGCTCGCCGCGTGCGGCGGCTCCGGCGAGCCCGCCGAGGGCGGCGGCGGACCCGCCACCCTCACCGTCACCGTGTGGAACCTCGCCAAGACCCCCGAGTTCACCGCGCTGTTCCAGGCGTTCGAGAAGGCGAATCCCGACGTCAAGGTGAAGCCGGTCGACATCCTCGCGGACGACTATCAGGACAAGGTCACCACCATGCTCGCCGGTGGCGACAGGTCGGACGTGATCACGATAAAGAACGTGACGGACTACGCGCGCTACTCCAGCCGCGGGCAGCTCGTCGACGTCACCGATCTCGCCACGTCGGCCGACGCCTCCAAGCTGGCGGGTCTGCAGGCCTACAACACCGGGAACACCTACTACGCCCTCCCCTACCGCCAGGACTTCTGGCTGCTGTACTACAACAAGACCCTGCTCGACAAGGCGGGCATCAAGCTCACCGGCGCCATGACGTGGGACGACTACGCCAAGTACGCCCAGCAGCTCACCGGGGACGAGGACGGCAAGAAGGTCCACGGCACCTACCACCACACCTGGCGTTCGGTGGTCCAGGCGATCTCCGCGGCGCAGACGGGCGGCGACCAGCTCGGCGGTGACTACGCCTTCTTCACCGACCAGTACACGATGGCCCTGGACCTGCAGAAGAAGGGGGCGGTCATGGACTTCGGCACCGCGAGCGCCCAGCAGGCCGACTACCGGAACGTGTTCGGAACCGGCGCGGCGGCGATGATGCCCATGGGTACCTGGTACATCTCGGGCATTCTTGAGGCCAAGAAGAAGGGCGAGAGCAAGGTCGACTGGGCGCTCGCCCCGATGCCGCAGCGGGCGGGCTCCGGCGAGGCCGTCACCTTCGGTTCCCCGACGGGGTTCGCGGTGAACAAGCGGAGCAAGTCCGCCGACCTCGCCAAGAAGTTCGTCCAGTTCGCCGCCGGCAGGGCGGGCGCGGAGGCGATCGCCCAGGTGGGCGTGGTGCCGGCGCTGCAGGATCCGGCGATCACGGAAGCCTACTTCAAGCTCGAGGGCATGCCGTCGGACGAGCTGTCGAAGAAGGCGTTCGAGCCCGGCAAGGTCGTGCTGGAGATGCCGGTGAGCGACAAGAGCTCCGACGTCGACACCATCCTCAACGAGGAGCATCAGTTGATCATGGTCGGTGAGAAGTCGGCCGCCGACGGCATCCGCTCGATGAACGAGCGCGTCAAGAACGAGGTCCTCAACTAGGGCGGCCGCGGCGGGCTCCGCGGCCCGCCGCCCGTCCACCTGGTCTGCGAAGGAGTCACGAAGGACGACCATGGCCCATGTCATGCCGCAGCCCGCGCCGACCGAGCCGGGCGAACCTCGGGTGCCCCACGGCAGTCGGGCCTGGCGCAACACCCTGGTCGGGTGGAGCTTCATCCTGCCGAACTTCCTGGGCTTCGCCCTGTTCACGCTCATCCCGGTGATCGCGGCGTTCGTGCTGGCGTTCATGGACTGGGACTCCTACGGAACGCCCGAGTGGGTGGGGCTGAGCAACTTCGAACGATTGTGGGGGGACGAGAACTTCCACGTCGCTCTTCGCAACACGCTCTACTACGCGCTCGGCCACATCCCGCTGACCCTGATCGCCGCCCTCGCCCTGGCGCTGGCGCTGAACCGGCGGCTGCGCGGCGTGAACTTCTTCCGCAGCGCGGCGTTCTTCCCGTACATCACCTCCCTGGTCGCGGTGGCCGTGGTCTGGAACATGCTGTTCAATCCGACGGCGGGACCGATCAACCTGCTGCTGGAGGCGATCGGCGTCCAGGACCCCCCGCGCTGGATGTCGAGCACCGGCTGGGCGATGCCCGGGGTGATCATCACCAGTGTGTGGCGCGACATGGGCTACTACATGGTGCTCTACCTGGCCGGCCTGCAGACCATTCCCAGGGAGTACTACGAGGCGGCCAAAGTGGACGGGGCCAACGCCTGGCAGCGCTTCTGGGGCATCACGCTGCCCTCGCTGCGGCCCACCACCTTCTTCGTGCTGGTCATGCTGACCATCCAGAGCTTCAAGGTGCTCGACCTGATCATGGTCATGACCGGAGGCGGCCCCGGTCGCAGCACCCTGGTGCTGGCCCAGCTCGTCTACCGGGAGGGCATCGTCGAGGGCCAGTTCGGCTACTCGTCGGCGATCGCGCTCGTGCTGTTCCTCATCGTGTTCATCGTGACCATCGTCCAATTCCGGATCAACGAACGGAGATACGCGTCATGACCACGTTGCGCGATGCTCCTTCGGCCACGGTGCCGCCGCCGCGACACGACGGGCCCACCGGATCGCCGGCCTCCTGGTACCCCGCCGCCCGCAGGACGCTGGCCTACCTCGGGCTCGTCACGGTGACGTTGCTGACGCTGGTGCCGTTCGGAATGATGCTGTCGGCCTCGCTCAAGCGCAACAGCGAGGTCCTGGCGGTCCCGATCCAGTGGATTCCGGAAGAGCTGCGCTGGTCGAACTTCGTGGAGATCTGGGAACGCGCCCCGATGGCGACCTACCTGGGCAACTCGCTTTTCCTGTCGGTCACCATCACGTTCCTGCAGGTGCTGACCGGCAGCTTCGCCGCCTACGGGTTCTCCAAGGTCCGCTTTCCCGGACGCGACGCGCTGTTTCTGGGCTACCTCGCCACCATCGCGGTGCCGTGGCAGGCCTACATGGTGCCGCAGTACATCATGATGCAGCGGCTGGAGCTGACGGACACGTACTGGTCGCTCATCCTGATACAGGCGTTCGGCGCGTTCGGCGTGTTCCTCATGCGCCAGTACTACATGTCGATCCCGGACGAGCTGTGCGAGGCGGCCAGGATCGACGGGCTCAGCGAGTACGGCATCTACCGGCGGATCATCCTCCCGCTGTCGAAGCCGGCGCTCGCCAGCCTGGCGCTGCTGACGTTCGTCACCACGTGGAACGACTACATGGGGCCCTTCATCTACCTGACGAGCAACGAGCTGTGGACGGTGCAGCTGGGCCTGCGCTCCTTCGTCGGCCTGTACGAGGCCGAACACGCGATGATCATGACGGGTGCGGTGCTGTCCGTGCTGCCGGTCCTGGTCCTCTTCCTGTTCGGGCAGCGCTACTTCATCCAGGGCGTCGCGACGAGCGGGCTGAAGGGGTGAGCGCGGTGCGCGGCCTGCTGCGCCCGGCCCGGCAGGAGACGTACGAGAAGGTCTTCGGCATGGTCTACGTCGGATTGACGACGAACCTGCTGCTGGCGATCTCGTGCGCACCGCTGCTGGTGGCACTGGCCCTGGTACGGAGTCCGTCGGCGTCGTGGCCGTTCTTCGCGGTGCTCTCGGCGGTGTGCGCGCCGGCGCTGGCGGGCGCGTTCCGGTGCTTCGCGCTGCTCGACGAGGGCTCGACGGCGGTGTTCGCGGCCTTCTGGAACGGTTATCGGCGGGCGGCGGCGCGGGCGCTGGTCACCTGGCTGGCGGGCGCCGCGGTGGCAGGCGTGCTCGTGGTGGACGTCCTGGTGGTCGGTGGCACCTCGTGGGGTCCGGCGCTGCTGCCGTTCTTCGTCACGGCGGGCGCGCTGGTCGTGGCCACGACGGTGACGGTGCTGGTCGTGGTGGCCGAATCGTCGCGTCCGGTCCGCGGCCTGGTCCTGCCGTGCCTGTACCTGGTGGCGCGTCGCTGGTATCTGACGCTGCCGACGCTGGCGGTGCTGGCGCTCGCGGTCGGCATGGTGCTGCTCGAACCGGTCGTCGGCATGCTGCTGGGAATGGCACCACTGCTCTACGTGGTCTGGGCGACGAGCCGGTTCGTTGTTCTGCCGCTCCTGCCGAAACCTTGACCGGCCCTCGCTCCCGGTCCGCGACATCGGCACGGTGAGGGCGACCGGCGCCTCGACGAAGCGCTGAGGTCTCGCGCGGACGGCGATCCTCCGGAAAGGAGGGCGAGTGCGGCACGACTCAGCCGCACGCCTTGCGCGGCCCGTCTCACCGTCGAGAACGCATTCCGATTATCGCGGTACCGCCGGACACGAATTGCGCGCCGTCCATTGACGAAGGACCCTTCGCCGGGCTAATAATGCGCCTACGCCCGAATCACCGTCTCCACGCGGTCTCCGTGAAATGTTAGCGCTAACATTATGGAGGTATCGGAATGCGCACATATCAAAGGACCTTGACCGCGTGTTCGCCGTCGTCATGGCCCTCGTCATGGCACCGGTGGCGGCCCACCTGAGGGCGTCCACTCCGCAGCCCACCTGAAGGCGTCCGCTTCGGCCTCCGCAGCCCACCTGAAGGCGTCCGCTTCGGCCTCCGCAGCCCACCTGAAGACGGCCACTTCGGCCCTCGCCTCCGACGCCTCCTTCACTGTGACCTTCTCCCCTGGCCTGACACAAGGATGACCCTGATGCCCCCACCGCACGCGCGCCGCGCCCTGGTGACCGCCCTGGCCACACTGCTCGCCGTGATCGCCGGCCTGCTCTCACCGATCACGGCCCACGCCTCACCGCCCGCCCAGTACACCAACCCCCTGGCCGCCCAGCGCGCCGACCCGCACATCTTCCGCCACACCGACGGCTACTACTACCTCACCGCCACCGTCCCCGAGTACGACCGCATCGTGCTGCGCCGCGCCACCACCATCCAGGGCCTGGCCAGCGCCCCCGAGACGGTCATCTGGCGCAAGCACACCAGCGGCGAGATGGGCGCCCACATCTGGGCACCGGAGATCCACTTCATCAACGGCAAGTGGTACATCTACTTCGCCGCCGGCCGCACCGACGACATCTGGCGCATCCGCATGTACGCCCTCGAAAGCTCCGCGGCCAACCCCCTGACCGGCACCTGGACCGAACGCGGCCGCATCACCACCCCCTGGGACACCTTCGCCCTGGACGCCACCACCTTCACCGCCAACGGCGTGCGCTACCTGCTCTGGGCCCAGCAGGAGCCGGGCATCGCCACCAACTCCAACCTCTACATCGCCCGCATGGGCGCCAACCCCTGGACGATCACCGGCGCCACCACCCGCCTGACCGTACCCACCCTGGCCTGGGAGACGCGCGGCTTCAAGGTGGCCGAGGGCCCGGCCGTGCTGCAACGCAACGGGCGGCTCTTCCTCACCTACTCCGCCAGCGCCACCGACGCCAACTACTGCCTGGGCATGCTGACCGCCCCCGCCTCGGCCGACCCGCTCAACGCCTCCTCCTGGACCAAGAGCGCCAACCCCGTCTTCGCCAGCAACGCCGCCACCGGCCAGTACGGCCCCGGCCACAACTCCTTCACCGTCTCCGAGGACGGCCAGAGCGACATCCTCGTCTACCACGACCGCAACTACCGCGACATCAACGGCGACCCGCTGAATGACCCCAACCGCCGCACCCGCGTCCAGAAGATCTACTGGAGAACCGACGGCACCCCCGACTTCGGCATCCCGGTCCCCGACGGCGCGACCCCCGTGCGGCTGATGTCCCACGACACACCCGGCTCGGCGATACGCCACTGGGACTACCGGGCCCGCCTGGAGGCGAACGTCTCCCCGCTGGCCGACTCCCAGTTCAAACTCGTCACCGGCCTGTCCGGCTCGGGCACCGTGTCGCTGGAGTCCACCAACTTCCCCGGCTACTACCTGCGCCACCGCAACCACGAGGCCTGGGTCGAGCGCAACGACGGCACCACCCTGTTCAAAGCCGACGCCAGCTTCACCCGCCGCACCGGGCTCACCGGCTCGGGCACCGTGTCACTGGAATCGGTCAACTTCCCCGGCTACTACCTGCGCCACCGCGCCGGCCAGGCATGGGTCGAACAGAACGACGGCACCACCGCCTTCCGGGGCAACGCCAGCTTCGTCCTCGAGTGAGGCCCGGACGGGAAACACGGACATGAGAAAGAGGGGTGACAGCGGCGCACCCCTCTTTCGCCCCCTATTTCGGCCCCCTATTTCGGCCCCCTGCCCGGGCCCCTTCCGGGGCGCCTGCCCGGGTCTTCTTCCAGGGCGCCGTCCGGCCGGTGCCGGAGACTCGGCGAGCGCCGCGCCCGCGTCGTGGACGTCGTCCTCACCGACCCGTCGCGGAAGGGGCCAAACCGCTTGAACGTTTCATTCCGCGAAGTGGGATCGCCCCTTTCTGAAGACGTATCAGCGCATCAGGGGTATCGATCTCGATATGGTTTCCCGGTGGTCGAGGGGGAAAAGGCGCCCAGGCGCCGCGGGATGCGGTTGGTCGCCGAGGAGGCCGGGGTCTCACTGGCGACGGTGAGCAATGTGTTGAACAGCCCCGACGTCGTGGCCAAGGAGACCCAGCAACGGGTGCAGGCCGCGATGGACCGGCTGGGCTATGTGCCCAACAACGCCGCCCGCCGGTTGCGCGGGCTGCCGAGTTCGCTGGTCGGCGCCGTCACGCTCGACATGACCAACCCGTTCTTCACCGAGGTCTGCCGCGGCATCGAGGACCGGCTGCTGCAGGACGACTGCATGCTCATGATGTGCAGCACCGACATGCAGCCGGGGCGCGAGCAGCACTACCTGCGCGAGCTTGAGAAACACGGCGTCCGCGGCGTGCTGATCACCCCGGTCGACCTGAGCCTGCGGCCGCTCCTGGCGATGGCCCGGCGCGGAGTCCCGATCGTGCTGGTGGACCACCGAACCGACCAGGGAAAACTCTGTTCGGTGTCCATGAACAACGTGATGGGTGGACGGCTGGCCGCCGACCACCTGCTCAGGCTGGGACATCGGCGAATCGCGGTGCTGTCCGCGTCCGTCGATGTGCAGCAGACGATCGACCGGCGATCCGGCGTCCGGGAGGCCTGCGCCGCCGCCGGGCACGACCCCGACAAGGTGGTCCTGGACGTACGGGTGCCGGCACCCGACATGACGACGGCCGAGACCGTGCTCGACGACGTGCTGGCCGACCCGGCGCCGCCGACGGCGATCCTGTGCCTGACCGACCTGGCCGCCATGGCCGTGGTGGGCGGCCTGCGCGAACGGGGCATCGACGTTCCGGGGGACATCTCCGTCGTGGGCTACGACGACCTGGTGTTCGCCGCGCAGATGACACCGTCGCTGACCACGGTCTGGCAACCCAAGCGGGAACTGGGGCACACCGCGGCCGGGTTGCTGCTGGACGAGACGCGCCCGGGACACCGGCACCGGCGCCTGGTCTACCGTCCCCGCCTGGTCGTGCGTTCATCGACGGCGAGTCCGAAACTTTCACAGGCCAGATGGCCTTTGACCTGAAACGTAATAATTTCCACGTCGTAGGTGTTTGACAGTTCTACCTCGCCGTTTTTACCGTTCGGTCGCTCCCCAACCCCCTTTGATTGGACGGCTGATGAAACGTTTAACCCGCCTGCTGGCGGTCTTAGGCGCGGTCGGACTAGCCGGGACATCGGTCCTGGCCTCATCCGCTTCGGCGGCGGTGGCGTGCCGGGTCGACTATGCGATCACCAACCAGTGGCAGGGCGGCTTCGGCGCCAACGTGACGATCGACAACCTCGGCGACGCCGTGAACGGCTGGCGGCTGACGTGGTCGTTCGGCGCCGGGCAGGCCGTCACCCAGGCGTGGAATGCCACGGTCACCGCGAGCGGCTCGAACGTGACGGCGACAGACGCCGGCCACAACGCGGCGATCCCGCCCGGCGGCACCGCGACGTTCGGTTTCAACGGCTCGTGGGCCGGCGACAACCCGGTCCCCTCGTCGTTCGCGTTGAACGGGACGACCTGCACGGGCACCGGGCCCACCCCGACGCCCACCCCGACCCCGACGCCCACGCCCACGCCCACGCCCACGCCCACGCCCACGCCCACGCCCACGCCGACGGTGATCCCCGGTGACGCCAAGCAGGTCGAGGACCTCGACCGCGGCGTCATCAGCGTCCGGTCCGGCGGCGGCAACCTGGTGTCGTGGCGGCTGCTCGGGACCGAGGCCCGTTCAACGACGTTCAACCTGTACCGGGGGGCGACCCGGATCGCGACGGTCACCGACTCCACCAACCACCTCGACAGCGGGGCCGCGGCGGACGCCTCGTACACGGTGCGGGCGGTCGACGGCGGCGGCGGCGAGGGCCCGGCTTCGGAGACCTCGCTGCGGTTCGGCAGCGGCTACCTGGACGTGCCGATCACCCCGCCGTCCTCCGGCCACCACGCCGGCGACGCCGCCCCCGCCGACCTGGACGGCGACGGCCGCATGGACATCGTGCTGAAGTGGGAGGCCAACAACTCCAAGGACAACTCCCAGTCCGGCACCACCGACCCGGTCTACATCGACGGCGTCAAGCTGGACGGCACCCGGCTGTGGCGGATCAACCTGGGTCGTAACATCCGGGCCGGGGCGCACTACACCCAGTTCCAGGCCTACGACTACGACGGCGACGGCAAGGCCGAGGTCGCGATGAAGACCGCCGACGGCACCGTCGACGGCCGCGGCACCGTGATCGGCAACGCGAGCGCCGACCACCGCAACTCCGGCGGCTACATCCTCACCGGGCCCGAGTACCTGACCATGTTCAACGGCCAGACCGGCGCCGCGATGTCCACGGTGAACTACGACCCGCCGCGCGGCAACGTCGGCTCCTGGGGCGACACCTACGGCAACCGCGTCGACCGGTTCCTGGCCGGCACCGCCTACCTGGACGGCCAGCGCCCCAGCCTGATCATGGCCCGCGGCTACTACACCCGCGCGGTCATCGCGGCCTGGGACTTCCGCAACGGCTCCCTCACCAAGCGGTGGACCTTCGACTCCAACGCCTCCGGCAACGGCTCCTACGCCGGTCAGGGCAACCACTCCCTGACCGTGGGCGACGTCGACGCCGACGGCAGGGACGAGATCCTCTACGGCGCCGCCGCCATCGACGACAACGGCCGCGGCCTGTGGAACACCGGTCTCGGTCATGGGGACGCCGGCCATCTGGGCGACCTCAACCCCTCCCGCCCGGGCCTGGAGTACGTGAAGATCTCCGAGTGGGCCGCCAGCCCCGGCCTGTACATGGTCGACGCCCGTACCGGGGCGAGGCTGTGGCAGACCTCCGCCGGCTCGGGCTCGGACGGCGAGGGCCCCGGGCGCGGGGTGTCCGCCGACATCTACGCGGGCAGCCCCGGCGCCGAGTCCTGGGCGGCCGGCGCCGGCCAGAACGGCCTGCGCAACACCGCGGGCACGGTCGTCGGCCGCCAGCCCTCCTCGGCCAACTTCCTGGCCTGGTGGGACGCCGACCCGGTGCGCGAGCTGCTGGACCAGACCCGGATCGACAAGTACGGCACCGGCGGCGAGACCCGGCTGCTGACCGCCTCCGGGGTGCACTCCAACAACGGCACCAAGGCCACCCCGTCCCTGTCGGGTGACATCCTCGGCGACTGGCGCGAGGAAGTCATCTGGCCCACCACCGACAACCGGGCCCTGCGGATCTACTCCACGCCGAACGTGACCACCACGAAGATCCACACCCTGCTGCACGACCCGCAGTACCGGGTGGCCCTGGCCTGGCAGAACACCGCCTACAACCAGCCGCCCCACCCGAGCTTCTTCATCGGCAACGGCATGTCCACCCCGCCCCAGCCCAAGGTCTACCCCCGATAGAACCCGGCACCGGGGCCGGACCTGATCTCCTCAGGCGCCGTCCGACGGGCGCCCTCTCCCGATGGGGAGGGGGCGCCCCGGTGGGTGCGGCGAAGTGGTGATCATGGTGGGCGTCCGAAGGAGCCGTCACCCTCCCCGAGGGTGACAAAAGGCAGTTTCTCTATCCTTTTCTGAGGTTTTTCGATGCGGGCGCCCGGGGCGGTGGGCCGGCCGTCGCATGCCGCGGGCCCGCGCTGACGCCGGCGCGGGGGACGCCGGACCGCCGCCGGACCGCCGCCGGACCGCCGCCGGACCGCCGCCGGAAAGAAGAACGTCTCAACGAACGGCGGGTGTGACACCTGGCCGCCCGCACGGTTCGAGCCCCCGGACCGGGCGGAAGATCCCCGGTTTGGAGACTTGACGAGCGAGCGTCCTCCCTGCGCCTCCAGGAGACGGGAAACCGTCGCACGCACCGGCAGCCGGTGCCGTGACCCGCGTCCTGTTTTCGGCAACGTGCGGGCGCGAGGCGGCGTACGGGGTGCCGCGCGGGAACGTGGAAGCCGGCGTACGGGGTGCCGCGCGGGAGCGTGGAGGCCGGTGTGGTGGCGGACGACGCGTCCCGTCACGGTCGGGCCGTCCTGGTCCCGCGCAGGCGCCGCGCGGCGAGGGCGAGGATCACGACGGCGATCAGCGTGAACACCGCGTTGCCGACCCGGGCGACGACCGGATCGGTCGTGCCGACGATGGGCGTCAGGAAGAAGCTCCCCCACGCGTAGGCGACGACGGCCCCCGACGCGGCGGCGAAGACCTGCGACGGTCCCCACTCTCGCCGCCGGCCGTACCACCAGAGCGCGGCCACCGCCACGACCTCGGCCGACAGGCAGACGACGACGCTCACCCAGCCGTGCAGGTGATGAGCGCTCTGCCGGACGACGCTCGTCACCACCAGCGAGCCGGTGGAGACGAGCAGCGGCGGCGGGACGGAGCCGGGCAGGCCAGAGGACGTGGCGTTCGGCCGGACGGCGAAGGCGGCGACGACGAGCACCACGGCGGCGACCGCGGTCGCGATCATCTGGTTCGCGGAGGGCCGGAACACCGGCGCCCCGGGGGTAGCTCCCGCCGCGTGGAACGACCCGGCCCAGTAGAGCGCGACGGTGAGCAGGAACACGACGGACGTGACGACCAGGCCGCGGGTGCGCAGCCAGGGCACCCGCGCCCGGTCAGGGAACAGGGTCTCGGCGAGCGCGATCGGCGCGCAGACGCTCCAGATGACGTGCAACGACAGCACGTAGACCGTCCAGTGCGCCCCCATGCCCAGGAACGGCAGGGGCGCCTCGTCGAGCAGGCGGTATCCGGCGAAGTCCGGGTTGAACAGGGACATCGTGGCGAAGCCCTCTTCCAGCACGCCATAGGCCCCGGCCAGCAACGCGATGGCGGGCCAGCCCCGGCCGGTGCGCCGCGCGAGCTCACGGACGAGCAGTGCCCCGCAGCCGTACAGCGGGACGAAAACCGCCACGATGCCCACGCTGGGCAACGCGACGTCGCCGAGCAGCAGCTCCGCCACGAACGGCGCGAGCAGCAGCAGGGAGACGATGGGTGCCCATCTCCGCCACCTCGGCTCCGGCCGGTCTCCGGCGGGTCCGGGGTGCGGGACGGGATCGGACGGGTGCGTGTTCTTCCACATACCGGTGTCCTTGTGAGGGGAGGTTCACGGCAATGGAGACGGCGGCTCGACCTGCGCGTGACCGCGACCGGAGGTCACCGGCATCGGCACGTTGACCTGCCGAATCGCCGTACGGACAACGAACAATCTATCGGCCGGCAGTCCCCCGGACCCGGCAACCGAGTTGCGTTGTACGTCGCCGATGTTGTCTGTTCGACGGCCCGGCTTCCGGCCGCCGCCACGAGGTGACGGCGTCTCCTGACGGGGAAGGTGCGCGGTCATGACGTCACGATCGGCACTCGCCCGCGCCCGGGATCCCGGGCGGGCGGGGCACGCCGTGGTGTTCGCCATCGTCGTGGCCTACGCGTGCCTGCAGGTGCTGCTCTACGCCGGGGCGCAACGGACCTCGGGAGCACTGGGACCGGCGGCCGAGCTGGTGTTCAACCTCGTCGTCGACGGGCTCCTGCTGCTCATGCCGAGCCGCCCGCGGACGGTCGGCGTTCTCGTCGTCCTCGGCGCGGCGATCGCGCAGGCCGCCGCTCTGGCCGCACCCGGGCTGCTGACCGCCACCGACGCGCTCTTCGCGGGCCCGGTGCCGCTGGCGACGCCCGTCGCGGTGTGGATCCTGGCCTACCTGCGGCCCACGCCCACGGCGTTCGCCTGCGTCGGCGCCCTGGCACTGCTGAACGTCCAGCCGTGGGCACCGACCTGGACGGGCCTCTACGTCGGTACGGTCTACACGGTGCTGCCCGCCGTGGTCGCGCTGTACCTGCGGGCGCGGGCGCGGCTGCTGCACTCGCTGCGCGAGCGGGTCGAGATCGCCGAACGTGAAAGGCACCTGCTCAACGAGAGGGCCATCGCGGCCGAACGCCGGCACCTGGCCGCCGAGATGCACGACGTCGTCACCCATCACGTCACCGAGATCGTCCTGCACGCCGGGGCCCTGCGGACGTCCACCGAGGACGAGGCCGTCAGGGCCGCGGCACGGCGGATCGGGGATCTCGGCTCCCGGACCATGGTCGAGCTGCGGGATCTCCTCGGCGTCATGCGGAGCGGCGAGCGGATCACACCGGCAGGGGGGACCGACGACCGGGACGGCCGTCGGACGGCACCACGGAGCACGGACGACCGCGGCGGCGACCTGGCCGAGCTGACCGCCACCGCCGGGGCGTCGCTGCGCGTCGGCGGCGATCCCGGCACGGCGTCCCCCGTGATCTCCCGTGCCGCGTACCGGGTGGTGCAGGAGGCGCTGACCAACGTCCGCAAACACGCCCCGGGCGCCCGCGCGACCGTCGACCTGCGCTACCGTCCCGAGGCGGTGAGCATCGAGATCCTCAACACCGCGCCCACCGCGCCCGCCGACCCGTCACTGGTGGCCAGCGGATCGCGGGCGGGGCTGGCCGGCCTGCGCCGCCGGGTGGCCCTGCTCGGCGGCACCCTGCGGAGCGGGCCCACCGAGCAGGGCGGGTATCTGGTCACGGCGAGCCTCCCGGCGTCCGTCCCGGCCGAGGACCGTCGTGAACGACCGGCTCCTTCGGACCCGCCCCCGCCGCGAGCTCCCGCGTGAGCGACAGGTTCCCGCACGACCACTCGCGCGGGCTCCCCCCGGGTGACGGGTTCCCGCGGGCGCACGTGCGTCGCGGCCCTCGCCGGAACGACGGGTTCTCGCAGGCTCATGTGCGTCGCGGCCCTCGCCTGAACGACGGGTTCCCGCGGGCGCACCTCTGCCACGGGTCCCGCCCGGGCGATGGGCTCGGCCGGGCCCGCCCTCGTCGCGGCCAGCGCGGCGACCAGTGCGGATGTATACGCTTGGGACATGACCACCCCCCGGTGGACCGAACCGCCGAACGACACCGGTCAGGCCGGCGGCACCGGCCCGTCGTCGGCGATCAGGGTCCTGCTCGTCGACGACGACCCGATGGTCCTCGGCCATCTGCGGACCATCCTGGGCTCGACCGCGGAGATCGACGTCGTCGGCGTGGCGTACGACGGCGCCGAGGCCGTCGAAGGGGTGCTGCGCACCCGCCCCGACGTGGTGCTGATGGACATCAGGATGCCCGGTGTCGACGGTGTCACCGCCACCAGGGAGATCAGCCGGTTGCCCGGCCCGCCCGCCGTCGTGGCGCTGACCACCTTCGACTCGGACGCCCACGTGCTGGGCGCGCTGGAAGCGGGCGCGATCGGCTTCCTGTCGAAGACGACGCCCCCCGAAGACCTGCTCGGCCTGATCAAGGTTGCCGCGAGCGGGCACAGCGTGCTGTCGCCCGGCGCCGCGCGACGCCTGCTGGACCGGTCGGCCCGCGCGGCGGACGACCGGGACGCCGCGCGAAACAGGATCGCCGTGCTGAACGATCGGGAGCGCCGGTTGTTGAGCCTGGTCGGGCGGGGCCTGACGAACCGGGAGATCGCCGCGGACCGTTTCCTCTCCGAGACGACGGTCAAGAGCTACGTCTCCAGGCTGCTGGCCAAGCTCGGCCTGGCCAACCGGGCCAACGCGGTGCTGCTCGCGCACGAGGCCGGCCTGGTGGACGACCCCGGCGCGGAGGGCGGTCCGTCTCCTGGATGACGGCGATCCCCTGCCCGCCCGCCCCGGATGTCGTCGGCTCTTCTCCCGATCATCGGTACGCGCCGCAGGGGGATCCGCCGTCGCACGCGTCGGTTGCCGAACGGCGCTCGTCCTCGATCCCGAGCGCCCGGTTCCCGCAGGCGCCATCCGCTATCCGGCGGCGTTCGGCCTCTAGCCTCCGGACGGCCCTCCCGCCAGGGCGGGGGCCGTCCACGGCCGGTCACGGCGTGGACGCCCGCGCCGGTTTCCCGGTGTTCGCCGTCAGGTGGCGAAGACCTGGGAGTCGTCGGCGAACGCCTTGAACTCCAGGGCGTTGCCCGCCGGGTCGAGCAGGAACATCGTCCACTGCTCTCCGGTCTGCCCCTCGAAGCGGACATAGGGCTCGATGACGAATTCGGTACCGGCCGCGCGCAGCCGGTCGGCGAGCGCACGGAACTCCGGGATCGTCAGGATCAGGCCGAAGTGCGGCACCGGGACGTCATGGCCGTCGACGGGGTTGTGCACGCGCCGCGCGCGGCCGGGCGCCAGGTGTGTGACGAACTGGTGACCGCGCAGGTTCCAGTCCACCCAGGTGTCCGCGCTGCGACCCTGCTCCAGGCCCAGCACCTCGCCGTAGAAGTGGCGCGCGGCGGCCAGGTCGTCGACCGGCACGGCCAGATGGAACCTGGGGATCGGGGAATCGAGAACGGTCATGGGCGTGGGCTGCCTTCCTGGACGCGGGCCCGGTGGTCCACCGGGCCGGAAGCGGTTGTCCCAATGGTGGCATCAGGACAGACGGTGACATCAGGACAGCGGGGAGAGTCCGCCGACGGCGGTCAGCGCGACGGGGAGGACGGCCCCGGCTCGGTCAGGTGGTCGAGGAGGACCCGGCTGATGTCCTCCAGGTTCCGGAGCTGCTCCGGGGTCAGCAGGTCGATCAGGTGTTCGCGCACGCTGACCACGTGCCGGGGAGCGGCGGCCTGCAGTGCGGCGAACCCGTCGTCGGTCAGGACGGCGAGCCAGCCGCGCCGGTCGTCCGCGCAGTGCTCCCGTCGCACCCACGCCTTCTGCTCGAGCTTGTTGATCGCGTGGGAGATGCGGCTGGGCTTGGAGTTGGTCCAGCTCGCCAGCTCGCTCATGCGCATGGTCCGCTCGGGTGCCTCGGAGAGCAGGACCAGCAGCTCGTAGTAGGTCGGTGGCATGTCGGCCGCGGCCAGCAGGTCGCGGTCCAGCCGGTCGGTCAGCAGGCGGGTGGCGAGTGCGAAGGCCCGCCAGGCGCGCTGTTCGTCGTCGGTGAGCCATCGTGTCACGGGAGCCATCGTACTCAAAAGTTGCGCACTGAAATAAAGGGATGTACTGTCCTGCTGAATATTTCAGTACTGAACTAAAAGGGGAGACGCGACATGCACCCGAACGAGCTCACCGGCACCTACACCATCGACCCCGCGCACAGCAGGTTCGGCTTCGTGGCCCGCCACGCGATGGTCACCAAGGTCCGAGGGAGCATCCCCGTCCAGGAGGCCACCGCCTTCCTGAACGCCGGCGACCCCGCCGCCTCCAGCGTTCACGTGGTCCTCGACGTGGCCGGGATCGAGACCGGCAACCAGCACCGCGACGCCCACCTGCGCACCGGCGACTTCCTGGACGCCGCCGGCCACCCCTCCATCACCTTCGACTCCACCGACGTCAAGCACGTCGGCGGTGACGACTTCGAGGTCACGGGCGAGCTGACCATCCGTGGCGTGAGCAGGCGGATCACCATCCCCCTGAGGTACACCGGGACGGCGGTCGACATCCAGAGCCTGACCCGGGTCGGCTTCGAGGGCGAGACCGTGATCAACCGCAAGGACTTCGGCATCACCTACAACGCCGCCCTGGAGACCGGCGGCGTGATGGTCTCCGAGAAGATCACGCTCGAGTTCGACCTGTCCGCCGTGAAGACCGCCTGACCACTACCCCAGCCCTTCCTGGCTCACGCCTGCCGATCGACGAAGGCGCACGGCGTCGCGACACGACGTCGGCCGGTTGACAGGCCTCCCCCGATGACCACTAACGTTTATATATGAATAGTTCTTCAGATGGGCGATTCGTGGCTGTTGATGGGTGTACCGCCCGGATCGTGGACGCGCCGCGAGTGGCGTCGGTACGCGAGCGGATGCCCGCCGCACAGGATCTGACCGACACCGCGGAGGTGTTCGGGTTGCTGGCCGATCCCGGCCGCCTGCGGTTGCTGCTGGCCCTGCTGGAGGGTGAGATGTGCGTGTGCGATCTGGCCGCGGTGAGCGGCCAGAGCGAGTCGGCGGTCTCGCACGCGCTGCGGTTGCTGCGGGCGCACCGCATCGTCACGGCCCGCCGGGCCGGCCGGATGGCCTTCTACCGGCTGGAGGACGCGCACGTGCGGATGCTGCTCGATCTCGCGCTCGCCCACACCGAGCACACCCAGGCCATCCACCCCGAGCGCGGCGGAACCCGCTGACGGCACCGGGCACGGACGCGGGCGCGGGAACGGGTACGCAAGATGACGGATCCGTCGAGGTCATGCGGCTCGTCGACCCGCGTTCGGCGATCGCCGTCGAGGCGGGCGCCGTCGAGGCAGGCGCCGTCGAGGCAGGCGCCGTCGAGGCAGGCGCCGTCGAGGCAGGCGCCGTGCTCTACTCCAGGATCGGGGACAGACGGGCCGTACCTCCCTGATCGCCGGGATCGGTGTCGTCGGCCGGGGGCGTGGCGGCGGCGCTGTCGCTCCGCGGGGGGCTGCGGTGAGCGGGGGCGTGCGGTGCGGCGCAGCCGGGGGCGGTGTCACCGATGGTCAGCAGTCCCGGCGGGGCGTGGTCGACCTGTACGGTGATGTGCTCGATGCCGTATATGTCACGGAATATCCGCTCGGCGGCCAGGCGTACGGCGTGGCAGTCGGCGCCGGGGACGACCAGGAGGTGCGCCGACAGGGCGGCGTAGCCGGAGGCGACCTCCCAGATGTGCAGGTCGTGCACCTCGACGACGTGCTCCAGGGCGGCGGTTCTGGCGCCGATCTCGGCGGGGTCCATGCCCACGGGAGCGGCTTCCATGAAGACCCTGCCCGCGTCGCGGACCAGTCTCCAGCCCGCTTTGAGCATCAGGGCGGCGACGACGAGGGCGGCGATCGCGTCGGCCCGGGTCCAGCCGGTGAGCCAGATGAGGGCTCCGGCGATCGTGGTGGCGATGAAGGCGAACAGGTCGTTGAGGATGTGCTGGTAGGCGCCCTCGACGTTCAGACTGGAGCGGTCGGCCCGGGACAGCAGCCAGGTGGCGGCCAGGTTGACGACGATTCCGGCCAGGCCGGTCACCACCACGTACAGGCCCTCGACATCGGGAGGCGCGATCAGGCGGCGGATGCCTTCATAGACGAAGTATCCGGCCGGCAGCAGCAGGGTGATGCCGTTGATCTGCGCGGAGATGATCTCGGCGCGTTTGAGCCCGTAGGTGAAACCGCCCCGGGGTGGCCGGGCGGCGACCCGCATGGCGATCAGCGCGAAGACGATGGCGGTGGCGTCGGTGAGCATGTGCCCGGCATCGGAGATCAGGGCCAGGGAGCGGGCGATGAAGCCGATGACGACCTCGACCGCCATGAATCCGGCGATCAGCGCCAGCGCCGCGGCCAGGTAGCGGCGGTCGGCCTCCGCGCTCACCCCGTGTCCGCGCCCGTGTCCATGTCCGGCGCCGTGCCCGTGCCCATGTCCGGCACCGCGTCCGGCGCCGTGTCCGTGTCCGGCACCGCGTCCGTCTCCGCGTCCATGTCCATGTCCGGCGCCGTGCCCGTGTCCCGTGCCGTGCCCGCCGGGGTGTTCGTGCTCGGCCATCGCTTCACTCCCCGTGACGGGTGTCTGTTTCGTGCCTGACGTGAGTGATCGCCTGGGCGAACAGCATCCGCATGTGGGAGTCGGCCAGCCGGTAGTGCGCCAGCCGTCCGGCGCGGCGGACCTGCACCACGTGGTGGGTGCGCAGCAGTCGCAGCGCGCACGAGGTGGCCGACACGCTCTGGCCGGTGACCGCCGCCAGGTCGCGTACGCACATCTCGCCGGCGTGCAGCAGGGCGGCGGTCAGCCGCAGCCTTCCTGGGTCGGCCAGCAGCGCGAAGACCTGCGCGAGCTCCTGCACCACCTGTTCGGCCGGCAACGTCCGCCGGATGCTCTGCACCCACTCGGCGGCCACCACCGAGCCGGAGGGGGCGTCGGGAGGCGCGGTCACCTTCGCGGGGGAAGGGCCGGCCGGGTCCGCGGGAGCGCAGACCGTGGTTCGGGGGGTCACGGCGCCCACCTCTTTTCCTCGTCGGGGTAAGGGCTGCAGGTCGCAATGGATGTGTGTTCAGTTGCTCATATGTTTAAGCATTTAGTAATGAGGAAATTACTCTTCGTGAGCATCGCAGGTCAAGTGCCCTGGCTTGACCAGACCGCCGCCTCCGCGCCGGTGAGCAGATGCCGATCGAAGGGAGACACCTCGATGATCACGAAGCGAGCCACCGCCACCCTGACCGCCCTGACCGCGTGCGCCACCGCGGGCGGGCTCATCTGGACCGCCCTGCCCGTCCACGCGGCCGCCCGCCTCACCGAGGCGACCGGCACTCCTGCCCTGACCTGCACCTACCGGGTCACCAATGTGCGCTCCGACGCCGTGCTGACCATTCGCTCCCACGCCGGCGAGAGTTTCGGCCCGGTCGGCACGCTGCGGGCGGGCGAGAAGCCGGTCGCCGGCGCCTGCGCGAGCGTCAACGGCTGGGTGCAGGTCAAGACCGCCGCCGGCGTCACCGGCTGGGCTCCGTCCGGCAAACTGCGCAAACTCACCTCCCCTCCCGCCGCGACCGGCCGGCCGGCACCGGCCTGCGCCTACCGGGTCACCCACGTGCGGCGCGCCAGCTTCCTCAACGTCCGCTCCGGTGCCGGGCTGCGCTTTCGCCCCGTCGCCAAGCTGCGGGTGGCCGACGGCCGGTTCGCCGGCGCCTGCAAGGCGACCCGAGGCTGGGTCAAGGTGAGGGCCGCCGGCGGCAAGCGCGGCTGGGCCTCGGCCGGCTACCTGCGCAAGGTCGCCAAGTAGCGGCCGCGGGCAGCACCCGCCCCCCGCCGACGCCGGGCCGGGCGCGGGTGCGCCTTCGTCGCGGTGCGCCACGACCGGCCGGCCCGCGCCCGGGTCCGGGCCTGCCGCGACGTGGGTGTTCCCGATCCGGCCGATCCCGGTCACGCTTCGAAAACCATGGTGAAAGGTCACGTGAAAGGCAATGCACGACGAGCCCGGGCACTCACCCGTCCCCATCGACGAGATCGACCACGCCCCCACCTTTCCGCTCGGCACAGGCCTTTCCGCGGGCGTGAGCCGGCTGAGCCCCGCCGCCGTGCGCAATCAGGTGTTCACCGTGGTCCGGCTGCGCGAAGGCTACGACCTGGCCGAGGTGGACACCTTCCTCGGCCATGTCGAAACCACCTTCACCATGCTCGTGCAAGAAAACGCGGAACTGCACGCCCGGGCGACCACCGCCGAGCGCGCCGCCAGGCATGCTGGACCGGCGGAGGAACGCGTGACACGGATCATGGCGATGGCCCAGGACAGTGCCGACCGGATACTGGCCGCCGCGGAACAGCAGGCCGAGGCGATCGTGGTGCGAGCCCGCGACCGTGCCGCCGTCCTGCGGAAGGAGGTCCATGCCTCCTGCGGGCAGGAGCTGGAACGCCGGACCGAGGAGTTCAACGCCTTCGCCGCCGACTACGGCAGACGGCTCAGGCACAGTCTGCAGGCGCAGGTCGACCAGCTACAGCGACTGCTCGGTGAGCTCGCCGGCTTCGGTGAGCCGGGGCCGGCACCGCCGTCACCGATGACCGTCGGCCGGCAGCCCCCGTCGAGGCGGCCGGCGTCGCCACCGGCCGGCGACACACCTGCGGGCACGCCAGCGGGTGACCCCGCCGCCGAAGAGCGCTGAGCGACCCGGCGGCCGACCCGAAACTCCTCCGCGATCCGATCCCGACAAGAGGTGGTGAGACATGTTGACGGCCGAAGGGGCACCGGCGCTGGGACCGGCGCTGGAGGGAGCCTCTCCCGGTGCCGGCGCGTGGGCCGCGGTGCTGCTGGTGTCGCTGTCCACGCTCGCCGGGGCGTGGCTGGTCCGGCGTAACTCCGCGAAGGTGACGGTATGGCTGGCGATCGCCTCGGCGATGATGCTGATCACCGCCCTGGTCGACCTGCTGCCCGACGCCTGGCGAGACGCCACCGAAACGGGGACTCCTCTGTGGGCGGTCGGGCTGGCCGTCGTGTTCGGCTTCCTGGTGATCACCCACTTCACCCGCAGAGGCTGCGGGCACGGGCACGGAGGATCCAGGCCGGCCGGCGGCAGGCACGCGCCAGGCCTGCACCGCCGCGTCAAGGAAGCCGTCGACGCCGCCCTGTTCGGCGGTATGGGCACCGCGGCCGCCCTCACCCTGCACCGGGCGATCGAAGGCGCGACGCTGGCGCTGACCGCCTCCGCCGTGGTCGTCATCGCCCTCATGGTCCACTCGGCCAGCGAAGGACTGGCGCTGGCCGCCCTGCTGGACATGGCAGGGCAGCGCCTGGCGCCGTGGCTGGTGGTCTCCTGCCTCAGCCCGGCCGCCGGCATTCTGATCGCCACCATCGCCCCGCTGCCCGGCCAGATCGTGCCGCTCCTGCTCGGCACCGTCACCGGTGTGCTGCTGCGTACCGCGGTCGTCGGCCTCAGGCTCGCCGCCGCCGGCCAGGAGGGCGGCCGGCTGTCCAGACACCACCTGACCATCGCCGCGGGCGCCGCCGTCACCGGGGGCGCCCTCCTGATCGCCACGCACGGCGTACTGGGTGAGGACCACCCGCAAGCCGGGCACAGACCTCACGTCGCCGGCCATGCGGCACCGGGCTCACCCGCCCCCACGCCTTCCGCCCGGCCGACGACCTCGCCGTCGCCGGCTCCGCTGACCCAGGCTCAGTTGCGCGAAGCGGTGGTCACCGGGCGGATGCCCCTGACCGAGGTGCTGGCCCGTACCGACGACGTCGTCGAAAACGCCTGGGTCGGATGGCTCCTGTCCCTCCTGCCCGGCCACAATCCCGCCGAGATGACCAGGTTGCTGACGGTGGGCGGGATCGATGCCGGCCGCCGCGTCGGTGACCTGACCGAGCAGCAACGCCGCTACCTGCTCGACGCCATCACCAGGTAACCGCCGGCCTCGGTGGGTCTTGTCCTCCCGTCGCGCTCCCCGCGCACCATCTCGCTGTCGCGCTACCGGCGCACCATCTCGGTGATCCAGATGGGCGCGAACGGAGACGTGCAACCCGGGGAGGTCGGGTAGTCCTTGAGCACCTCCAGGCGCTCGCCGATGTCGATGGCACGGGCGCGGTGCTCGGCGTGCTCGATCCCGATCTGCGCCAGGCAGTGGTTCATCGCCCACTGCAGGCGATCCGGGGCGTCCTTCATCTCCGCCTCGATGACGTCGAGAAGTCCCGCGAGGTCGAGGACCTCGGGCTTCCTCGCCACGCGTTCGGTGGTCAGCGCCCAGCCGGCACTCGCGACCACCGGATCCGGATCGGCCGACCAGGCCAGGCGCAGCTCTTCGGAGTGCGGGCTCTTCTTCACCACGTAGTTCACGAGCCAGTCGTGCACCTTGGGCGTGCGCGCCTCGCGCACCATGGCGTCCAGCTCGTCACGCTCGAACGCCTTCGGGCGGCAGATCAGGATCGCCAGCAGTCGCGCCGCGCTGTCACCGGTCTCCCAGAGCCGGCACGCGAGTTCCTGCTGCGTCTTCAGCCGCTTCGCGAGCGCGCGCAGCTTGCCGAGGTTCACACCGTGATCGTCGCCGTGCTTCTCGTTCACCTCGCGTATCCGCGGATCCGCGAGCTCGGCCAGCTCGGCCATCACCTCGGCCACCATCGTCTCGGCCACCTCAGTCTTCCGTCCATCATGTGCGAGATCCACCCTACGACGGGAGCCGGTCTCCCGCCGTACCCGCCGGTTCGGCGGCCGGCCACCGGCAGGAGATCCCGCGTCCTCGCGGATCCGCGGCATCTCCCGGCACCCGTGTCGGTCGCTGAGTCAGTCGCTGACCGGGACGCGCTGAAGCGCACGGGCGAGCCGGGCGAGATCGACGCCTTCGAGGTGGTCGAGAAAGTGCCGGCGCACGCTGGCCAGGTTGCTCGGCCACGCCCGCTCCAGGCGGGCGAGGCCGGCCGCGGTGAGAACGGCGCTCCACCCGCGGGCGTCGTTGTCGCACCTGACCCGTTCGATCATGCCCTGGCCCTCCAGGCGGGTGACCACGCGGGTCATCCCGCTCAGCGAGAGTTCACAGGCGACCGCGAGCTCGCCCATCCGCATCTGCTTCTGCGGCGTTTCGGACAACCGCATCAGGGCCGTCCACTCGATGAGCGGCAACTGCTGCTCGCGGGTCATGTCGGCGTCGATCGCACGGGGCAGCGCGTACATCAGGCGAGGCAGCGCACGTATCAGCGCTTCCTCGTCGGGGGTCAGTGGCTGCAACGGCCGCGTTGTGGTCATGAACACATCCTATTTGCTTCACGCAGCAAGCACTAGTACTTTCCTTTCTTGACGAAGCAACCATCTACCGTCAGAGAAGCGGAGCACACCGATGACCAAGATCGGGATCATCCTTGGCAGCACCCGTCCCGGACGCAACGGAGAGGCCGTCGCCCGCTGGGTGCACCAGGTCGCCGCCCAGCGGACCGACGCGGAGTTCGAACTCGTCGACCTGCTCGACTACAACCTCCCGCACCTCGACGAGGCGATGCCGCCGTCGCTGGGCCAGTACGCCCAGCCGCACACCCTGAGGTGGGCGAACAAGATCGCCTCGTTCGACGGGTTCGTCATCGTGACGCCCGAGTACAACCACTCGACGTCGGGTGCGCTGAAGAACGCCATCGACTTCCTGTACGGCGAGTGGAACAACAAGGCCGTCGGGTTCGTCAGCTACGGCTCGGCCGGCGGCACCCGCGCCGTGGAACATCTGCGCCTGATCGCGGCCGAGCTCCAGATGGCCGACGTACGGAACCAGGTGGCGCTGTCGCTCTTCACCGACTTCGAGAACTTCAGCGTGTTCAGGCCCAACGACTTCCAGCGCGAGTCGCTCACCGCGATGCTGGGTCAGGTCGTGGCCTGGAGCACGGCGCTCGCACCGATGCGCGTCCGCTGAACGCACCGCCCCGCGAGCCGATCCGACGGGGGCGGACATCACGTTCGACGCGTGCGAGCCGTCCGCGCCGGGCGGCACGGGCATCGCGAACCTCTCCGCGACGGCACCCTGAACCGCGACCGGGGCCGGTTCAGGGGCGTCGCGACCCCGGTGACGGCGGAGTACCACCGGCGGCGGGCATCCGCGGGGCCGATCGTGACGGAGGCCGTCCGTCCCGGCCGGCTCGCGCGGTCATCACTGGAACGAACCACGGATCAGGAGGAGCTCCATGGGAACGCTGGACGGAAAGGTAGTGCTGATCACCGGCACCGCGGGAGGCCAGGGTCGCGTCGCGTCGCTGATCTTCGCGAGAGAGGGCGCGAAGGTCGTCGGGTGCGACATCCAGGCCGACGCCAACGACGAGACGGTCGAACTCGTCCGTCGCGACGGCGGTGAGATGACGGGCATCGCGCCGGTCGATCTCACCGATCCGGAACAGGCGCGGCAGGTCGTCGAGGACGCCGTGACCGCCTACGGCGGCCTCGACGTGGTCTACAACAACGCGGCCCTGCAACGTTTCGGCCCGATGCCGGATTTCTCGGTCGACGACTGGCGGGTGGCCGTCGCCGGCGAACTCGACATCCCTTTCTTCGTGTCGAAGTTCGCGTGGCCGCACCTGGTCCGGCGCGGTGGCGGCGTCATCATCAACGTCGCGTCCATGGCCGGCATGATCGCCGGAAAGGTCCCTCCGATGATCGCACACACCGCGGCGAACGCCGGCGTCATCGGCATGACGCGGCAACTCGCGCTCGAAGGCGCGCGCCACGGGATCCGCGCGGTGGCGATCAGCCCCGGGCCCGTCCTGACCCCGGCCAGTGACCGCGACCTCGGCGACGACCAGGCGGCCAGGGACGCGGTAACCGGCAAGACGCTCCTCAAGCGGTTCGCCCGGCCCGAGGAGATCGTCGAGGTGGCGGCCTTCCTCGCTTCCGACCGCGCGTCGTACATCACCGGCGCCAACTACCCGGTCGACGGCGGCGCGACCGCCTGGTAGCGCCGCGGGACCCTCGCCCGGGGAAGGAGGCAGGCCGCGGGGCCCGCGCTCGCGGGCCGCCTCGACGAACCCGGCGGCGATCTGGTCGCTGCCGCGCACCACGGCGTCCAGCTCCGGATCGGCCCGCAACGCGATCCCGGCGGCCTGCCGTCCCCAGCGCTGCGACCACTCCCCGCTCAGCACCTGCCCGCAGGCCAGGGAGAGGCCGGGCTGCGCGACCGGATCCACGCCTCCCTGGCCCGCCAGGTCAAGAAGTGGACCAACCTGATGACCGGCCACAACGGCTGGCCGTACACCGACGTCCCCGTCAAGGTCGTCGGGTGGACCGTGCGCGACCGCGCCACGCTGCAGTGGAGCGACAACTCCGTCGACGTCTACGTCAACAACATCCGCGAGGGCGCCCCGCGGTGCGCCGAGCCGTGCGGGCGCTTCTTCGACCAGAACGGCCAGTACCCGAACTGCCCGGGTGGAGCGGCGCGCCACTACGACATGTCCCTGTGGCTCACCGCCGGGATGGGCGGCGGCGCGGGCGGCGACCGGGGCCCGCTCCCCCGCGGAGGTGATCGGCGACCGGAAAATCCCGGCCATCGAAACCCGGGAAAATCATCTCAAAATTCCCTCCAAGCCCAGCAAAACCCCGTTAAATCCACATGTACCGTTGATTCAGTACGTCCCATTCGCGTACCCGATGCGTCCGCAAACGATTCACACCACCTGCCACCGGTGGCTCACCACGAATGTCCGTCGCCCCCCACACGTCCCACTGAAAATTGACCGAACCATGCGATGAAATGTGCGGCGCGGAGGTTTTGGTTGTGGAGCAATGGTCAAGGCGTGAGGACGAACGACTGCTCACCGGCAAGGGCCGTTACGTCGCCGACATGGACGTGCCGGGTTGCCTGGACGCCGTGTTCGTGAGGAGCGACGTCGCGCACGGCATATTGCGCGAGGTGGACTGCTCCGCCGCCCGCGAGGTGCCGGGAGTGGCGGGAGCCTGGTCGGCCGCGGACCTCCCCGGCATGCCGCCGTGCGCGCGGCCGGCCGGCATGTCGCGGGACCTGCCTCCGGTTCCGCACGTGCCGCTCGCCCAGCTGTCCACGGAGGAGGCCGTGGCCGGCCGGGAGTGGCCGGTGCTGGTGAGGGACCGGGTGCGCTACCCGGGCGAGGCGCTGGCCGTGGTCCTGGGCGAGGACCGCTACCGGGCCGAGGACGGGGCCGCGGAGGTCACCTTCCGGATCGACCCGTTGCCCGCGGTGGTGACGCCGTCCGCCGCCGCGGACGACACCGTCAGCCTGTTCGACGGGCTGAGCAACGTCGCCCTGCTGGGGGAGGCCGGAAAGCCGATCGGGGAGCCGGTGTGGCGGGAGGCGGCGGTCGTGGTGGAGGGCCGGTACCGCCAGCAGCTGCTGATGCCCACCCCCATGGAGTGCAGGACGATCCTCGCCGTGCCCGAGGGAGACCTGCTGACGGTCTGGTCGGGCCATCAGACGCCGCACCGGTTGCGCCGGGACCTGGCCGCGCTGCTGGGCCCGCGGGTCGAGCGGGTGCGCGTGGTGGTGCCGGACACCGGGGGCGCGTTCGGGTCGAAGAGCGCGACCTTCCCGGAGTTCATCGCGGTCGCCTTCCTGGCGGTGGAGCTCGGACGTCCCGTCCGGTGGATCGAGGACCGGCTGGAATCCATGATGGTCGCCACCCGGGGGCGGGGCCAGGACCAGAGGGTCCGGCTCGCCGCCGACGCCGACGGGCGCCTGCTCGCGTACGAGCTGAACATCGACGCCGACATCGGCGCCTACCCCCACCTCGCGGCCGGGCTGCCCATGCAGACCGCCTGGATGGCGACAGGTCCGTACGCCACCCCGAGGGTGCGCGCCACCGTCCGCTCGGTGCTCACCAACACCATGGTGACCTACCCCTATCGGGGCGCGGGGCGCCCCGAGGCGGCGATCGCGCTGGAGCGGTCGATGGACACGCTGGCCCGCCGGCTGGGAATGGACCCGGCGGAACTGCGGCGGCGCAACTTCATCCCGCCCGAGGACTTCCCCTACGAGACGCCCACCGGACGGGACTACGACAGCGGGAACTACGCCGCCGCGCTCGACCTGGCGCTGGAGACCCTCGGCTACGACGGATGGCGGGCCGAGCAGGCCCGCCGCCGGACGGACCCGGAGGCCCTCCCCCTGGGGATCGGCCTGTCCTGCTACGTGGAACGCTCCGGTGGCGAATCAGGGGGGCTGCACGAGTTCGCCGGCGTCGAGGCGCACGAGGACGGCACGGTCACCGCCCGCTGCGGCACGGCCTCCAGCGGCCAGGGCCACGAGACGGTCTTCCCCGCGCTGGTCGCCGAGACCCTCGGCGTGGACGGGGCGCGGGTCCGGCTGGTCGAGGGCGACACCGACGAGCAGCCGGACGGGGTGGGCTCCTTCGCCAGCCGGTCGGCGCAGGTGGGCGGCGCGGCGCTGCGGAACGCCGCCACGCTGCTCGTCGAGGAGGCGCGGGCACGGGCCGCGGCCCTGTGGGAGGTGCCGGAGGCGGAGGTGGCGTGGTCCGACGGCACGGTGCACACCGTCCACGGCGGTTCGGCGGCGATGGACCTGGCCGAGCTGGTGAAGGCGACCGGGCCGATGCGGGTGGGCGGCCGGTTCGAGTCGGGCATGGCGTTCCCGTTCGGCACCCACGCGGCGGTGGCGGAGGTCGATCCGGAGCTCGGCACGGTGCGCGTGCTGCGGCTGGTGGCGGTGGACGACTGCGGGGTGGTGCTCGACCCGGCCATGGTGCGCGGGCAGGCCTTCGGGTCGGCCGTGCAGGGCATCGGCCAGGCGCTGTACGAGGGCATCCCCTTCGGGGAGAACGGCGTGCCCCTGCTCGCCGAGGCGCTGCTGGACTACCTGCTGCCGACATCCGCCGAGATCCCGCCCATCGAGCTCGGGGACACCCGCACGCCGAGTCCCAGCACGCCGCTGGGCGCCAAGGGGGCGGGAGAGTCGGGCTGCATCGGCACTCCGGCCGCGATCGTCAACGCGGTGGCCGACGCGCTGCGGGTGGCCGACCCCGATCTGCTGCAGATGCCGCTCACCCCGGACGTGGTGTGGCGGGCGGCCCGCGCCCCGAAACTCCCGGAGGAGGTCCGGTGAAACCCGCCCCCTTCGACTACGTCGTGCCGCGCACGGTGCGCGAGGCCGTCGACGCGCTCGGTTCGGGACCGGGTGCCCGGATTCTCGCCGGTGGCCAGAGCCTCGTCCTGGAGATGCGCCTGCAGCGCATCCGCCCCGAGCTGGTGGTCGACATCAACCGCGTCGCCGAACTCGACCGCATGAGCGCCGACGACGGCACGCTGCGGGTCGGCGCCCTGATCCGCCACGCCGCCTTCGAGCCGGAACGGGAGAACAGGGTACCGGGCCCGCTCGGCACGCTGTTCTCCCGCGCCGTCGTCAACGTCGCCCACCCGCCCATCCGCTCCCGCGGCACCCTGGTGGGCAGCCTCGCCTGGGCGCACCCGGCCGCGGAGTGGTGCGCCCTCGCCCTCGCCCTCGACGCCGGCATCGAGGTGCACGGTGCCGGCGGCCCGCGCGAGATCGCGGCTCGCGACTACTTCCTCGGGCCGTTCCTGACCTCGCGCACGCCGGACGAGCTCATCACCGCCGTACGGTTCCCGCTGCTCTCGGACGACACCGGCGTCGGCTTCGTCGAGCACCGGCGCACGCACTTCTGCTTCGCCCAGGTGGCCGTGGCGGCGACGCTCACCGCGCCCGACGGGGTGATCACCGAGGCGAGGATCGGGCTCGTCAACTGCGCCGACCGGCCGGTGCGGGCCCGCGCCGCCGAGCAGGCGCTGATCGGCGCCGAGATCACGCCCCCGGCCGGTCGCCGGGTGCCAGGCGACCATCCGTTCGCCCGCGCGGGCCGCGCCGCCGCCGAGCAGGACGCCGCGCCCCGGCCCGAACCGTACGCCGACGTGGAGTACCGGCGCCAGGCCGTCGCCGTCCTGGTCGGCAGGACCCTGTGCGAGGCGGCGAGGGACCGGCTGTCGCGGGCCGGCACGTCCCGAGGAGGCAACCGATGAGGATCACCGTCACGGTGAACGGCGAGGACCGCGAGCTCGACGTGGAGCCCCGGCGCGTGCTGGCCGACGTGCTGCGCGAGGACTGCCGCCTCACGGGCACGCACCTGGGCTGCGAGCACGGCGTCTGCGGGGCCTGCACGGTGCTGGTCGACGGCGAGGCCGTCCGGTCGTGCCTCATGCTGGCCGTGCAGTGCGACGGCGGCTCGGTGCGTACCGTCGAAGGGCTGTCCGGCCCCGGCGGCGAGCCCCATCCGCTGCAGCGGGCCTTCTCCGCCGAGCACGCCCTGCAGTGCGGTTTCTGCACGCCGGGCTTCCTGATGGTGGCCGCCGGGGCGCTGGAGTCGGACCCCGCCCTCGGCGACGACCCGGAGCGCGTCGCCGCCCTGGTCGGTTCCAACATCTGCCGGTGCACCGGCTACGAACCCATCCGGCGCGCGATCGCGCGGGCCGCGGGCGAGTGGCCGGAGAGCCCGTCCCGAGGTGACCTCCGGTCCTGAGGTCACCTCGGCGAGAGCGGCGTCGGACGCGGCCGGGTCAGAGGGGTGTGTTCATGTCGGCCTGGATCTGTGCCGCGGTGAGCGCGGTGGTGTAGACGCGGACCTCGTCGATCAGTCCCGTGAAACCGCTGTACCCGATGAGCAGGGGGTCGAAGACGTCCACCCTGACGGGGTCGGCTATCGGGTAGCTCTCGGCGACCGGCGTCCCGTTCACGTACAACCGGATGACTTCACCGTCGAACGTCCCCGCCAGATGCGACCAGGTGTTCAACGGAAGCAGCGACGCGGCGCCGCTCCCCCTGGCCCCCACCGTCACGTACGGACCCTCTTCCGGATTCGAGGGGCCCACCGAGAGACGGTACTCGATAGGGCCCCCGGCGGGACCCTTCAGCAGGATGCCCCGGCCGGACCCGGACCCGGCTCTGGTCGGGTAGACCCACGCCTCCATGGTGAGCGCCGTGTCCGCGCGCAGGGAAACCGCGTCGGGGACCCGCACCCCACCCGTGTAGGAGCCGCCGAACGACAGGGCCTTGCCGAACTTGCCGGTGGCCCAGGTCGTCTCGGCGGCGGTCCCGGTGTTGCCCGCCCCCGACGCGTCCCCCACCGTCGTGCCCGCGCCCTCGTTCATCCCGTACGCGGCCGCGAGACAGTCGGCGGGAGCGCAGGTGGTGGGGTCGGCGGGCGCCGACTCGGACAGTTCACCCGGCTGGTCCGCGTTGTCGATCGCCCGGACTCGGTAGTAGTAGTGCCCTGGCGACAGGCCGGTGTCGACCGCGGAAAGCGTGGACGCGCCGGTTCTGGCCACCAGTATCGTTCCGCTGCCCAACTGGGCGTTCCAGGAGGTCGACCGGTAGACCTCGTAGCCGCTCACGGCGTCGTCGTCGGTGGCCGCGGTCCAGGTGACGACGGCCTGGCCGGCACCGCCCTGCGCGACGGCCGTCGGCGTGCTCGGCGGCAGGTCGGGGATCCGGGCACGCAGCTCGTTGGACGCGGGCCCGAACTGTCCCGCGCCGTCGACCGCGATCACCCGGTAGTAGTAGGTCCCCTCGTCCAGGGGATGATCGGTGTAGAGGGCCGTCTGGATGCGCGCGATCCTGGTCCGGGCGGTGGGCGTGAAACCGGCCGTCGTCGAGCGATGTACCTGGTAGGTGCCGACGCCCCAGTAACCGCTGGCGAAGGTGAACCTCAGCTCGGTCCTGTCGGCACGGCCACCGCCGATGAGCGGTCCCGGGGCCGAGGGCGGGTTGCCCGGGGCGGTGACCGTCACCTGGACCTGCGCCGACGGGGGGCTCGCCTGGGAGGCGGTGTCGATCGCGACGACGCGGTAGTAGTACACCCCGGACGGGGCGCCCGCGTCCCCGAGGAACGTCGCGTAGTCGAACGTGGGCGACCCGATCCAGGTGTCGTCCGACGGGGTGAACCCCGAGACGGTCGAGCGGTGGACGTCATACCTGCGCACGCCCTTGTCGTCGGTCGACCCCGTCCACTCCAACTGCACGCTGGCGTGGTACGCGGACGCGGTCAGACCGGTCGGGGTCGTCGGCGGCGCGTCGGTCGCGGTGATGGGATTGTTCATGTCCAGCTGTATCTGCGCCCGTGTCCTGGCCACGTCGTAGACGCGCACCTCGTCGATCGCGCCCTTGAAGTACGCGCCCCACGCCGGATGGCCTCCGATGTGGAGGGAGCCGTCCCCCGCTCGTACGGCACCGGCCACCGGCACGGACCGGTCGAGTTCACCGTCGATGTAGAGGCGCAGCCGGCTGCCGTCATAGGTGGTGGCGAGGTGGTGCCAGCCGTTCACCGGGAGGCCCCGCCGCGCCTTCACCGTGCGGACAGTGCCCGTGTTCACCGACGCCGAAGGTCCGTCGCCGTGCTCGGCGCCGTCGGACTCCGACAGCGCGTAGCCCGGCCGGTCGCCGGCGTCCTTGACCAGCACCGGGTGCCGGCCGCTGTTGGAGGGGTTGACCCACGCCTCGACCGTCAGCGCGGCGGTGGGACGCAGGCTCGCCGAGGAGGCGATCGTGACCAGGCTCGACGCGCCGTCGAAGGCGAGCGCCTTGCCGTACCTGCCCGGCACCCACGAGGTACCGGTGGTCGTGCCGTTGTTCGTGTTGCCGGACGCGTCGCCGACGACCGTTCCGGTCCCCTCGTTCAGTCCGTACGCGGCGACGAGACCTGGCTCGGGCGCCACGGCGTGCGCCGTGGCGTGCGCGGTGGCGGGCGCGACGAGATGCGCGCACACGGTGATCGTGAAGACGATTGACATGCGGAAGCGAGACAGCCTTGCCATGAACTCCCCGTAGCGGTCGGAAAACCGTTGTGACGGCCCCCGCAGCCGCCGTTACCGCTCGCAGTATGTGGTTCTTATGTAACAAAATCATGACATAAGAACATTATTCTGACGGCGGGAACGATCGACCGCGCCCCGGCCGAACGCCGGCTCACCGACCTGTGCGTGAGGCCGGGGAGGAGACGCGGCAGCGGCCCACGGCTCCGCCCGGCCCCAACGGGGAACGAGCGCGTCCGGCGCTCAGTCCTGCTCGCTCAGCGTGATCGCGGCGGCGGGGCAGACCGCGGCGGCCTCGCGGACCAGGGCGTGCCGGTCCGCGCCGGGCTCGGGTTCGAGCAGGACGACGATGCCGTCGTCGTCACGCTGGTCGAACACCTCCGGCGCGATCAGCACGCACTGGCCGGCGCCGCAGCACCTGTCCTCGTCCACGGTGACCTTCATGTCGGGTTCCTCTCTACCGGCCGGGTGGGGCGGTGCCCGGTCACCAGCGGACCGGCACCGTGCGCAGGCCGCCGACGGCCAGCCCCTCGACTCGTTCCAGCTCCTCCACCGGAACGGCCAGCTCCAGGGACGGAAGCCTGCGCAGCAGCACCTCGAGCACGACCTGCAGCTCGGTGCGCGCCAGTGACTGGCCCAGGCAGGAGTGGGCACCCGCGCCGAAGGCCAGGTGCGGGTTCGGGCTGCGGCTCAGGTCCATCTCGGCGGCGGCCTCGAAGACGCTCTCGTCCCGGTTGGCCGCGGCCATGCTGCACACCACGGTGGTGCCGCGGGGCAGGGTCGTGCCGCTCACCTCGGTCTCCTCGGGCAGGTAGCGCGGCAGGCCGAAGCCGGAGTTGGCGTCGAGCCGCAGCGTCTCCTCCACCGCCGTGCGCACCAGCGAGGGGCCGGCGAGCAGCCGCTCCCACCGGTCGCGGTCGGCCAGCAGCATGGAGACCATCTTGCCGATCATGTTGGCGGTGGTCTCGTGCCCGGCGACCAGCAGCCCCATGCCGGTGACCAGGATCTGGATGTCGGACAGCCCGCCGTCCTCGGGACCGCCGGCCGCGATCAGCTCGCTCAGCAGGTCCTCGCCCGGCTCGACGCGCTTGGCGGCGACGTGCTCGGACATGTACTGGAAGAACTCCACCTGGGCGGTTTCGGTCTCGGCCTTGGTGTAGCGGGTGAGGTTCAGCAGGGTGTCGGACCAGTACGAGAACCGGTCCCGGTCGGCGGCCGGCACGCCGAGCATGTCGCAGATGACGTACACCGGCAGCGGGAAGCCCAGGTCCGCCCTGAGGTCGCCGGGTGCGCCGCGCTTGACCATGTCGTCGATGAGCTCCTCGGCGATCCGGGCCATCGAGGGCCGCAGGGCGGCCATCCGCTTGGCGGTGAACCACTTGCCGACCAGGCGCCGCCAGTGCTGGTGCTCCTCGCCCCCGTCGGGGATGATCTGCGCCATCTCGCTGCTGAAGACCCCGCCGCCCTCCGCCGACAGCCGCGCCGCGTCGGGGGCGGTGAGCTGGCGGGTGAAGCGCGGGTCGGCGAGCACCTGCCTGACGTCGGCGTAGCGGGTCAGCAGCGTCGCCCGGTCGCCGCTGGGCAGCTCCACGTGCGCCACCGGGCACGTGCCGCGCAGCTCGGCCCATTCCGCGGGCGGCTCCAGTGCCTTGTCGTTGGGGATCGGGTAGCGCAGGACCTGCTCGTTGGCACTCATGCGTCATCTCCTTGCGAACGGATGGATCGGGCGGGCCGTGTCGTGCGTGCCTGTACCGTGCTCCGCTGTCACGCGGGCGTGAGGGGAGGAGCCGCACGCCGGGTGACGAATGCACCCTCACGCTACCCTACAGATGTCGGGAAACCTACAGATGCAGGTTGACGGTAAAGTAAGAACGTGGCCACGACCAAGAACAGCAACTCCCCCTCCGGTGACCGGCGCGTGCGCCGCACCCACACGGCCCTGGCACGCGCGCTGATCGAGCTCGTCGAGGAGCGGGACCTCTCCCGGATCACCGTCGCCGACGTCGCCGAACGCGCCGGCGTGAGCCGCTCGACCTTCTACGACCACTACCGCGACGTCCACGAGCTCGCCGAGGCCGCCTGCACCGCGATGATCGACGGGCTGATCGAGTCCCTGCCCGGCCCCGGCCCGGAGACGGCGGACCCGGCGCCGGAGGCGACCCAGTCGCTGGAGGCGTTCTTCGCCAGCCTCGCCGAGCACGCCGGGCTCTACCGCACCCTGCTGGGGCCGCAGGGCAGCGCACGCGTCGTCGACCACATCCGCCGCCGCATCGCCGCGGCCGTCTACGGCCGCCTCCACCAGATCACCGCCGGCGATCCGGTGGGACACTCCGGCCCTCCGTCGGACATCCCGCACGACGTCCCGGCCGCGTTCACCGCCGGGGCGCTCATCGGCGTGGCCGCCGACTGGCTCCAGCGCGGATGCCCGCGGCCCCCCGCCGAGATGGCCGCCCTGACCTGGCCGCTCTTCAGCTCGCTCTACCACCGCGTCGACGCCGGCACGCCCACCTGAGGCCGCCCGCCACGCCCCTGGGGTCGTCCCGGGGCGAGCCTCGAGCCCATGCGGACCGCCGGCGCGTCCGTCGGCGGCCGGCGGTGGCCCAGTCCGGCCGTGTTCGGCAGTGGCCGACGGTGGCCGACGGTGGCCGGAATCCCAGGTCAGCGGCAGAACGGCGCCATGCCGAGCACCGACCTGACCCCGCCGAGCAGGTGCTGGACGAAGTACCGATCGCCCTCCATCGGCCCGTCGGTCCATGCTTTGACGTCGTGGCCGAGGGTCGTGAGCCAGGCCTTGCCACTGTCGTAGTACTGGCATCCGCTGACCGGGTGTCATCTCCGTGGCCGGGGTGGCGTTATGCCGGGGCACCGCTCCGGACCGCGGTCCGGCCCTGCCGCCGGTATCTGCCCGGCGCGGTGCCGTACTCCCGTTTGAAGGCGTTGGCGAAGGCGAACTCCGAGGTGTAACCGATCCGGGTGGCCACCTCGCCGAGCGAGGCGTCGGACTCGCGGAGCAGCCTGGCGGCGGTGGTCATCCGCCACCAGGTCAGATAGGCCAGGGGCGGCCGGCCGACCAGGGTGGTGAAGCGCCGGGAGAAGGCCGCCCTGGACAGCCCCGCCCGGGCACCGAGCGTCTCGACCGTCCACGGGAGCGCGGGGTCACGGTGCAGGGCGTGCAGCGCGGCGCCGATCGCCGGGTCGGCCAGGGCCGCCGCCCAGCCGGTGGCCGTACCGCGTGCGGACTGCTCGTCGAACCAGGCCCGCAGGATGTAGAGCAGCAGCATGTCGAGCAGGGCGGGCACGATGGTGTCCACGCCGAGGCGGGGAGCGTCGAGCTCGCCGCCGAGGAGGTCGACGGCGGCGCGCAGCTCGGGGCGGTGCCCGAGACGGGCGGGCAGGTGGACGATCTCCGGCAGGTCGCCCAGGAGCGGGTGCGCCCGGCCGGGATCGAGCCGGTATCCACCGCAGAGGGTCACGGTGACCGCCTGCGAGCCGTCGCGCCCGGCCTCTCCCACGGTCGCGGAGGCGTAGCGGTCCTCGAACCGGGAGTCGTTCAGCGGGTCGCAGGCGGGCTCGGTCAGCGGGGTGGCGGGGCTGTCGGCGAGCGCGTAGCCACCTCCGTGCGGCAGGAACACCACGTCACCGACGTTCAGCGCGACGGGGGCGCCGCCGTCCGGGGGGATCAGCCGGCACGACCCCTGCAGGACCACCTGGAAACCGGCGGAGCCGCGCACGGCGGGAAACCGTTGCCCCCAGGGGGCGTACCACCGGACGCGCGCCGAGCGGGGCTCCCCCGCGCGTATCGCGGCGATCACATCGCTGAGCACATCCATCGGGAAAGTCTATCCAGGCTGTTCCTATGAGGACGTGCACGTATGAAAACGAGATTCACACGTATTGGATGTCTCTGCATGGGCTCATACGGTTGACGCACAGTGTGATCAACCGTGAGAGGAGTCTTCATGGCAGGTCGGCGCAGGATCCTGGTGATAGGGGCGACCGGCACGATCGGCCGGCAGGTCGTGGCCCGGTCGCTGGAGGCGGGCGCCGAGGTGCGCGCGGCGGCCCGCGATCCCGAGACGGCCGGCCTTCCCGACGGTGCCGAGGTCGTGCGCGTCGACCTGGCCGATCCGAACAGCCTGCGCGCGTCCCTGGACGGGATCGAGGCCGTGTTCCTCCTCTGGCCGTTCGCCACGGCCGAGGGGATGCCCGCGGTCCTGGACGCGGTCGCCGCGCGTGCCCGCCGCGTCGTCTACCTCTCCTCGGCGGCCGTACGCGACCACGAGCAGCGGATCGAGCGGATGATCGAGCGATCCGGGCTGGAACGGACGTTCCTGCGACCGCACGCCTTCGCGGCCAACGCCCTTCGGTGGGCCGGGCGGATCCGCGCCGAGGCGGTCGTGCGCGGGCCGTACGGCGCGGCCGCCATGCCCCCGCTGCACGAGCGGGACCTCGCGGCGGTCGCGGTGCGCGCGCTCACCGGCGACGGGCACGACGGCGCGACCTACGAGCTGACAGGGCCCGAGACACTGACCCAGGCCGAGCAGGTGGGCGTCATCGGCGAGGTGATCGGCCGCCCGGTGCGCTGGGAGGAGACCTCGCCGCGGGCCGCGCGGCGGCGGATGCTCGACCTCGGCTGGCCCCCCGAGGCCGTGGACGGCGTCCTGCGGGCCCAGGCCGGGATGGTGACCGAGCCGGCGGCGGCCACCGCCACGGTGGAGGAGGTCACCGGAGCCCCGGCACGCACGTTCCGCGCCTGGGTGACCGACCACGCGGACCGGTTCCGCGCCCCGTGAAGACCGCCGCTCCGCGAAGGCCACCGCTCTGTGGAGACGGCCATCCCGTGAAGATCGCCGTCCCGTGGAGGCGGGCGCCCGGTGAAGGCCGCCCGCCTCCACGGGGTGGCCGCCCGGGATCAGCCGAAGTCGAAGAAGATCGTCTCCTTCTCGCCCTGCAGGTGGATGTCGAAGCGGTAGCGGTCCTCCCCCTCCCGCGCGGCCAGCAGCGTGTGCGCGCGCTCGGGCGGCAGCGAGTCGAGGAAGGCGTCGTGGGCGAGGTAGACGCGGGTGTAGAGATGGTGCAACAGGCCGCGGGCGAACACGCACACGCTGATGTAGCCGTTGCCGGGCACGAGCGTGCGCAGCGTCCAGCGGCCGTCGGCGTCGGTGGGCACCCGGCCGAAGCCGGTGAAGTCGACACCGTGCCTGCCGATGACCGCGCCGGTCACCGGGTCGCGGCGCAGCGTGCCGGGCGCGCCGGCGAGGTCGCCGGACGGGGACGCCTGCCAGAACTCCAGCAGCGCGTCCGGCACCGGGGCGCCCGCGCCGTCGTAGACGTACCCGTGCACGGTGATCCCGCCGGTCGCGATGTCACCGCCGCCGGGGAACGGGAGCGCGTAGCCGTAGAAGGGGCCGACGGTCTGCGAGGGGGTGGGATTCATCGGCCCTCCTCCGCCCAGGTGGCGGCGGGGCCGTCCAGGACGATGTCCCACCGGTAGCCGAGGGACCACTCGGGAACGGACAGGTCGTGCTCGTAGGCGGCGATCATGCGCTGCCGGGCCCGCTCGTCGGTGACGGAGTTGAAGATCGGGTCGTGGGGGAACAGCGGGTCGTTCGGGAAGTACATCTGGGTGACCAGGCGCTGGGTGAAGGCGGTGCCGAAGACCGAGAAGTGGATGTGCGCGGGGCGCCAGGCGTTGGTGTGGTTGCGCCACGGGTAGGCACCGGGCTTGATCGTGGTGAAGGCGTAGCCGCCGTCGTCACCGGTGAGACAGCGGCCGACGCCGGTGAAGTTGGGGTCGAGCGGGGCCGGGTGGTCATCGCGCTGGTGCGGGTAGCGGCCGGAGGCGTTGGCCTGCCATATCTCCACGAGCTGGCCGCGCACCGGGCGGCCGTCCCTGTCGAGGACGCGGCCGTGCACGGTGATGCGCTCGCCCAGCGGCTCGGCGAGGTGCTGCCTGGTCAGGTCGGCGTCGAGCGCGGTGACGTCGGTGACGCCGAAGACCGGCCCGGACAGCTCGGCCGCGTCCGGGTCCTTGACCGCGATCAGCGGCTGTTTCGGGTGGCGGAGCACGGTGCTGCGGTAGGGGCCGTAGTCGCGGGAGGGGTGGTGCGCCTCCCGGCCGTCACCGGCGTTCCGGAGCTCGCGGAGCTCGCGGAGCTCGCGGAGCTCGGCGATCTCGCGGTCGATGTCGGCCTGCGTGAGGGGTGTTGACATGAACTCCTACCTTTCGGGAACGACGGCCGGGCCCTGACCGGCGCCGATGCGCGGGGAGGCGGGAGCGGGGCGGGCCGTCCCGGCCGCGGCGGAGACGCTCCTCACGCCCTCACCTCCGCGTCCGTACGATCGCGCAGCTCCGCCGGGCTCACCCCGGGGGCGGTCTCCACCAGCGCCAGCCCCTCCCCCGTGACGTCGAGGACGCCGAGGTCGGTGATGATCCGGTGGACGCACCCCTTGCCCGTGAGGGGCAGCGAGCACTCCTCGACGATCTTCGGCGAGCCGTCCTTGGCGACGTGATCCATGATCACGATGACCCTGCGGGCGCCGTGGACCAGGTCCATCGCGCCGCCCATGCCCTTGACGAGCCTGCCGGGGACCATCCAGTTGGCCAGGTCTCCGCGGGCCGAGACCTGCATCGCGCCCAGCACCGCCACGTCGATGTGGCCACCGCGGATCATGCCGAACGACAGCGAGGAGTCGAAGAACGACGCGCCGGGGAGCACGGTCACGGTCTCCTTGCCCGCGTTGATCAGGTCGGGGTCGACCGCGTCCGGCGCGGGGTAGGGGCCGACGCCGAGGATGCCGTTCTCCGAGTGCAGGATCACGTCCGTGCCCGCAGGCAGGAAGGAGGGGATGCGGGTGGGCAGGCCGATGCCGAGGTTGACGTAGTCGCCGTCGCGCAGCTCGGCCGCCGCGCGCGCGACCATCTGGTCACGGCTCCAGCTCATGAGGTGGCCCCCCCTCGCTCCGCGGGCACGGAGGTGGTACGCCGTTCGACGGCCTTGTCGGCGGCCTGCTCCGGGGTGAGCGGCACGACGCGCTGGACGAACACCCCGGGCAGGTGGATCTCGTCGGGGTCGAGCTCGGTCAGCTCCTCGACCTCGGCGATCGTGACCCGCCCGGCCATCGCGGCCAGCGGGTTGAAGTTCCTGGCGGCCTTGCCGAACACGAGGTTGCCGTGCCGGTCTCCCCTGGCCGCCCGCACCAGCGCGAAGTCGGTGGTGATGCCGTGCTCCAGCACGTAGGTCCGACCGTCGAACTCGCGCACCTCCCTGGGCGGCGAGGCGAGCACCACCGAGCCGTCCGGGCCGTGCCGCAACGGCAGCCCGCCGTCGGCGACCGGCGTGCCGACCCCGGCCGGGGTGTAGAAGGCGGGGATGCCGCAGCCGCCCGCGCGCAGCCGCTCGGCCAGGCTGCCCTGCGGGGTGAGCTCCACCTCCAGCTCCCCCGTCAGGTACTGCCGGGCGAACTCCTTGTTGTCGCCGATGTAGGAGGCGGTCACCCGGCCGATCCGGCCGGCCTCCAGCAGGACGCCCAGGCCACCGCCGTCCACGCCGCAGTTGTTCGACACCACGCCGATCCCGCGCACCCCCGTGTCGTACAGGGCCTGGATCAGCACGTTCGGGATGCCGCTCAGGCCGAACCCGCCCACCGCGAACGACGCGCCGTCGCGCACGTCCGCCAGGGCCTCCGCGGCCGTGGCGATCACCTTGTCTCCGCGCACGACACTCCGTTCGGCCGGTGTTCGCTCTGCGAACTTTGGTTCATTATCGCGCACTTGAGTATGTGTACCGGCGACCGTCCTGTCAAAGCACCTTCGTCGACGCGGGAGGAACCGGCCCGCCTTCCGGGAGGGACGGCCCTCCCGGAAGGCGGGCCGGCCGCCGTGCCGCGTGCGCCGGCCGCGTCAGGCCGCGCCGGCGCGGGCGGCGGTGACGACCACCGTGGTGTAGGGCATCGTGAAGGCGCCCCCCATCGCGTCGACGGCGGCCCCGGCGCCCTCCAGCACCTCCGCCAGCCTGTCCTGCGAGAGCCGGGTGAGAGCGCCGGAGGTGGGCAGCTGGTCCAGCCACGCGTCCCGGGTGTAGGAACACTCCCAGTCGAACCGCCACTGCTCCGGGTCGCCGAACCCGCCCGCCTCCCGGATCCCGTCGGCGGCCCTGGTGAACAGCGCCTGGTATCCCTCCAGGGCGTTCCCCTTCTCCTGGAAGACGAACGGCGAGTCGGGCGCCACCCGCCGGTAGACCGCGGCGAAGTCCTCCGCCAGGCCGGGCGGAAGCTGGAACACGTGCCAGAACGCCGCCAGCCGCCCGCCGGGCCGCAGCACCCGCGCCGCCTTGGCGGCTCCCGCCACCGGGTCCACCCAGTGCCAGGCCGTCCCGGCGACGACCGCGTCGAACATCCGGCCGGCGGGGTCCCAGGCCTCGAACGTCGCCACCTCGACCTCGACCCCGCCGCGCCGCGCGAAGTCGGCCATCCGCGCGTCGGGCTCGACGCCGAGGACCTCGCAGCCGGCCGCCTGGAACTGCCGGGCCTCTATGCCGGTGCCGCAGCCGACGTCGAGGACGCCGGGGCCGGGGCAGGCGGCGACGATCCGGTCCACCATGGCGTCGGGATAGCGGGGCCGGGTGCGGTCGTAGCGTTCGGCGTCCACGCCGAACGACTCCGCCACCTGCCGGTGTCGATGAAGGTCGTTCCCAGGAAGAGGCGCTCCGGCCGACGGTATAGTGGGCATGCGCCCACGCTAGTGGGCACATGCCCACTCGTCAACGGGCGGGCTCCTCGACCGGGAAGAGGGATGCACGGTGCCGACGGGGGTGGCCATGCGCGACGCGCGCGAGCAGCTGTTCGACGCCGCCGAGCGCGTCCTGCTCAGAGACGGGCCGAACGCGCTGACCAGCCGGGCGGTCACCACCGAGGCCGACTGCGCCAAGGGGGTCCTGCACCGGCACTTCGCCGACTTCGACGCCTTTCTTGCCGAGCTCGTGCTGGACCGCGCCGCCCGGATCGGCCCTCAGGCCGCCGCCCTGTACGACTCCGCCGGGACCGGCACCGTCGCCGGCAACCTCACCGGCGCGCTGACGGAGCTGTTCGAGACGGTCGCCGTGGCGATCGTCGGCCTCGTCATCTCCCGGGACGACCTGCGCGCCCGGCTGCGCCGGGCCGGGTCGACCGGCGTCCCGATCCTGGCGGAGGCCGGGGCCATGCTCGCCTCCTACCTCACCGCCGAGTGCGAGATGGGCCGCATCGCGGCGGACGCCGACACCGACACGCTCGCGTTCACGCTGGTCGGTGCCGGACACCTGCTGTACGCCGGCACGGGGAGCACCCCGCCCGAGGCCGGAGCCGTCCACCGGATCGTGACCACGGTCATCGCCGACGTGGTGCAAAGACGGCTGCTGTGACCGCGTCGGCGACGACCCGGGTCCGGCATGCGGCTCGCCTCCACGACCTCGTCGTAAAAGACGACCTCGTCGTGAAAACGGCCGCCGACCGGGGCGGCGGCGCGGCGCCGGCCCCGGCGGCGCCGGACGGTCTCCGCCTCAGGTTCGCCGGACGCCGATGATCCGCTGCAGCAGGATGAAGGCGAACAGCAGCAGCCCGAGGACGATCCTGGTCCACCAGGAGCTGAGGGTCCCCTCGAAACTGAGGATCGTCTGGGTCAGGCCGAGCACGAGGATGCCCAGCACGGTGCCGAAGAGATAGCCCGAGCCGCCGGTGAGCAGGGTGCCGCCGATGACCACGGCCGCGATGGCGTCCAGTTCCATGCCGACGGCGAGCCCGCCGTGCCCGGACAGCATGTAGAAGGAGAACAGGACGCCGCCGAGCGCGGAGCACAGCCCGCTGATGGTGTAGACGGCGACCTTCGTCCGCGCCACCGGCAGGCCCATGAGCAGCGCGGACTGCTCGCTGCCTCCGACGGCGTAGACCGAGCGGCCCAGCCGCGTGTAGTGCAGCACGTACGCGGCCACCAGCACCACGATCGCGGCGATCACCACGCTGGGCGAGATCCACAAATCGCCGCCCAGGTCGATCCTGGTCTGCGCGAAGGCGGTGAAGACGCCGTCGGTGATCGGGATCGAGTCGGTGCCGATCGTGTAGCACAGCCCCCGGGCCAGGAACATCCCGGCGAGGGTCGCGATGAAGGGTTGGACCTCGAAGTAGTGGATGATCACCCCCATCCCGAATCCCAGCGTCGCGCCGATGGCCAGCACCAGCAGGATCACCGCCGGAGCCGGCCAGCCCTGGTGCGTGAGGAGGCTGGCCGAGACCATCGTGGACAGCGCCACCACCGAGCCCACCGACAGGTCGATGCCGCCGGTGAGGATCACGAACGTCATGCCGATGCCGATGACGAGCAGGAACGCGTTGTCGACGAAGACGTTGAGGATCACCTGGCCGCTGGCGAATCCCTCGTACCTGATGCCGCCGATCGCGAACATCGCGACGAGCAGGCTTGCGGTCACCGCGACCGGGACGTATCTGCGGGGAATGGCGAGCCGACCGGCCATGCCGGTCATCGTGATGTCCGTCATCTGTTCCTCACCGTTTCCTCCTGTACCTGCTCGTCGGCCGCCGCGCCCGTGCCGGGGCGGTCGGTGTCCTCCCGCGGGGCGGGGGGCGGCGGGGTGGGACTCCCGCTCCGCCGGGGCGCCCTTCCCCCGAACACCCTGCGCCGGAAGGCGGGCGACTGCAGCAGGCACACGATCGTCACCACGAGCGCCTTGAACAGCAGCGTCGTCTCCGGCGGCACGCCGATCGAGTAGATCGTGGTGGTCAGGGTCTGAATGATCAATGCCCCCAGCACCGTGCCGCTGAGGGAGAACCGGCCGCCGGCCAGCGAGGTGCCGCCGATGACGACGGCCAGGATGGCGTCCAGCTCGATCCACAACCCGGCGTAGTTGCCGTCCGCGCTGGACACGTTGGAGCTGATCATCAGCCCCGCGATGCCCGCGCACAGCCCGCAGAAGGTGTAGACCACGATCAGCACGCTCCGGGAGCGGATCCCGGACAGCCTGCTGGCCTCGGCGTTGCCGCCGACCGCCTCGATGAACATGCCCAGGGCCAGCCGCCGGGTGAGGAAGGCGGTCAGCGCCGTCAGCGCGATCACGATGAGGATGCCGAACGGCAGCGTCAGCCAGTAACCTCCGCCGACCAGCTTGTAGGGGGCGCTGTTGATCGTGATGATCTGCCCGTCGGTGATCAGCTGGGCCAGGCCTCGTCCCGCGACCATGAGGATCAGCGTCGCGATGATCGGCTGGATGCCGATGGCGGCCACCAGCACCCCGTTCCAGGCCCCGAGCACGAGTGCCACCACCAGCGCGAGGCCGATCGCCGACAGCACGCCACCGACGGCGTTCTGGTCGCTCAGGTCGCTGATCTGCAGGCAGGCCAGCGCCCCGGCGATCGCCACCACCGAGCCGACCGACAGGTCGATGCCGCCGGTGGCGATGACCAGCGTCATGCCCAGCGCGACCAGGATCAGCGGCGCCCCGAAGCGGAGGATGTCGATGAGGCTGCCGTAGAGGTGCCCGTCCCGCATCTGCACGGTCAGGAAGTTGCGGGTGAACACCACGTTGAGTGCCAGCAACGCGATCAGGATCAAGGCGGGCCAGAGCAGCCGGTGCCGCGTGAGGGCACCGGCGCGGTTTAGTACAGAACTCATGCCGGTGCTCCGCTCGCGATCTTCTGCATCAGGACATCGGTGGTGAGCGCGTCGTCGTTGTCGAGCTGGGCGATCAGCGCGCGGTCGCGCAGCACCCCGACCCGGTGGCTGAGACGCAGGACCTCCTCCAGCTCGGCGGAGATGAACAGCACGGCCATGCCGCCGTCGGACAGCTCGGCGACCAGGCGCTGGATCTGCGCCTTCGTGCCGACGTCGATCCCCCGGGTGGGTTCATCGAGGATGAGCAGCCGGGGTTCCATGATCAGCCAGCGGGCCAGCAGCACCTTCTGCTGGTTGCCGCCGCTGAGGGTGCGGACCGGTTGCTCGGGGTCGCCCGGCCGGATGTTCAACGCGCTGATGTACTTGCTGACCAGCTCGTCCTGCCTGCGCCGGGACAGAGGCCGGGTCCAGCCGCGCGCGGCCTGCAGCGCGAGGACGATGTTCTCCCGCACCGTGAGCTCGTCGACGAGGCCTTCCGCCCGGCGGTTCTCCGAACAGAAGGCGATCTTCTGGTTCATCGCCGCCCGCGGCGTGCGCAGCGCGGTCTGTTTGCCGCCGATGCTCACCGAGCCGCCGTCGGCGTGGTCGGCGCCGAACAACAGCCGCGCCAGCTCGGTGCGGCCGGAGCCGAGCAGCCCGGCCAGCCCGACGACCTCACCCTGCCTGATGGTGAGGGTGAAGGGGGTGATGGCGCCCGTCCGCCCGAGGTCGCGGGCCTCCACCAGCGGCTCCGCGACCCGGGCGGGCGGCTTCTCCTCGAGCTTCTCCAGGTCGACCAGCTCCCGCCCGATCATCTTGGCGACCAGGTCGACCTGGGAGAGCTCGCGGGTGAGGTACTCCCCCACGAGCTTCCCGTCGCGCAGGATCGTCATGCGGTCCGACACCTCGTAGATCTGGTCGAGGAAGTGCGAGACGAACAGGATGGCGATGCCCTGCTCCTTCAGCCGGCGCATCACCCGGAACAGCTGGGCCACCTCGCCGGCGTCGAGGCTGGAGGTCGGCTCGTCGAGGATGAGCACCTTGGCGTCGATGTCGACCGCCCTGGCGATCGCGACCATCTGCTGCACGGCCAGCGAGTACGACGCCAGCGGCGCCGACACGTCGACGCGCAGGTCCAGGCGGCCCATCAGTTCCTTGGCCCGCCGGCGCATCTCCTTCCACCGGATACGGCCGAACCTGCGCGGCTCGCGGCCCACGAAGATGTTCTCCGCGACCGAGAGGTTCCCGCACAGGTTGACCTCCTGGTAAACCGTGCTGATACCGGCCTGCTGGGCGGCGGACGGGCTGGAGAAGGCGACCCGCTCTCCGGCCAGCTCGATCTCACCCTCGTCGACGCTGTACACGCCGGTCAGCACCTTGATCAGCGTCGACTTCCCCGCGCCGTTCTCTCCCATCAGCGCGTGCACCTCGCCCGGCAGCAGCCGGAAGCCGACGTCGTCCAGGGCCTTGACGCCGGGGAATCGTTTGCCGATCCCGCTCATCCGTACGATCGGTGCCGGTGCGTCCATGCCGCGCTCCTTTCTTCCCGGGTGGGCGGCTCAGTACTGGCGGGTGGGCAGGGCTTCCTTGGCCTGCTCCTGGGTGAAGGTGGTCTCCTCGGTCACCACGCGGGCCGGCACCTGCTCGCCC
>NZ_JBFAAE010000017.1:0-148544 GCF_040639575.1 Streptosporangium sp. NPDC023825
CCGAGCGCCTTGAGCAGCACGGTGACGGCCTGCTTGCGCTTGCGGTCGATGCGGACACCGACGCTGTCGCGCTTGTCGATCTCGAACTCGAGCCAGGCGCCCCGGGAGGGGATCACCTTGCATCCGTAGAGGTCCTTGTCGGAGGTCTTGTCGACACTGCGGTCGAAGTAGACGCCCGGGGACCGGACCAGCTGGGAGACGACGACACGCTCGGTGCCGTTGATGATGAAAGTGCCCTTGCCGGTCATGAGCGGGAAATCGCCCATGAACACGGTCTGGCTCTTGATCTCACCAGTGGTGTTATTGATGAACTCCGCCGTGACGAACATCGGGGCGGAGTAGGTCATGTCCTTGTCTTTGCACTCATCGACTGAGTACTTGGGCGGCTCGAACCGGTGATCGCGGAACGACAGGGACATGGTCCCGGAGAAGTCCTCGATGGGACTGATCTCCTCAAAGATCTCTTCGAGGCCCGACTGGGCCGGAACGTCCTTGCGCCCGGCCTGGCGAGCCGCCTCGACCCGCCCCTTCCACTTCTCGTTGCCGAGCAACCAGTCGAAGGACTCGGTCTGAAGAGCGAGAAGGTCAGGAACTTCTAGCGGCTCCTGAATTCGTGCGAAAGACACACGACGGGGACCGGCGGGTACGGCGAAGGCGTTGCGCGAGGCTGCCAACAGATGTCCTTCCGAGGGCTCGCGGCGGACTGACTACACGCACGCCAGACGACCATGCATCAGAGCACCAAAAGAAGCGGGTCGTCAAAGGGCAGCGCAAAGGGGCAGTGTAGCCGAACGGCATACACCTGTCCACTTCAGTCTCGCTGCAAGCTCCACGTTGGTCGCAGCATCGCCCGTCAGAGCCGAAACGTCAAGCCCGGGAGCTGACATTTCGGCCGGGAAATGGCCGAGACCTTGGGAGTTTTCCCCCCGGGTGACCTGCGTACACCACAAGGCCGGAGACGATGCCCGACCTGGTGCGGCTGACGCTGAGTCACTCGGCGGATCGAACGCTAGCCGAGGGATCGACTGACGATCGACGCTGCCATGGCCGATGTACCCAACCGTGTGCCCAACCTAAACCAAGCCTTTACTAACAATTGGGTAAAGCGACGCGCCGATCAAGGTGGCGGAGGGTCTCCGAGCAGCGTGGAGAGCTCCGAGACCAGCCAGCGGGAATCCTTCTTGACCATGATGAATCTGGCCCGGTTCTGGCTGACGACCCGGCGGGGTTCCTTCCCGCCCTCGGGGGTCTTGACGGTGCTCATGCTCATGAAGAGCAGCACCTCGACCCTGCCGAAGTCTCCGGACTCCACCGACTCCACCCCGGCCCCGGTCACCGCGGCCTGCTGCACCGTCTTCTGCCTTCTCGCCTGCGCGGCCATGCTCCTGGCCAGCTGCCGGTAGTGCAGGCTGAGCGCCCCGGTGGTGTATCCGCCCGCTCTTGCGAAATCCTGTTCGATCGTACGATAGTCGTACGACAGCATGTCGGGGGCGACCGCGCGGGCCGCGGCGAGCGCCTCCCGCCCCGCCGTCTCGTCCGCGCGCAGCCGGCTCAGGTCGGTGAACATGATCCAGACGGCCGCCGCGAGCGCGAGCGCGACGGCGACCATGAGCCCGATCGCCAGCCGGGAGGCGCGTCTCACAGCACCAGCTCCGCTTTGGACACCAGCCAGGCTCCCCCTACCTTGGTCACTTCCATGTTCCACCGGTAGAACCGCTCCTGCGGAGCGTCCTTGCTCCCGTCCCGCCGGACCACCGCGTCGCCCACCACCATCACCTGGGCGGTGCTCCCCCTCAGCGAGACCAGCCCCGAGGCCCGCAGCGCGCCTGTCTGGAGGATCTTGTCCTTGACCGTGCTCTTCTTGAGCTCCGCGGCCGTCCTGGCGTACTCGGCCCTGGCCGCGCCCGTGGAGGTGCCGAGGATGCGCCCGATGTCGTCGTCGACGCTCCTGTATCCGACGGAGAGCAGATGAACGGCGTGGGCCCCCGCCGCCCGCAGCGCCGCCTGCCTGTCGTCAGCGGCCGTCTGGGCGTCGCGCAGGGTGGCACCGACCCAGAGCGCGGCGGCCAGCAGCCCCACGATCAGCATCCCCAGCACCGGTCCGGCGATCCTGAGCGGGCGGCGGGAGCGGCGCGAGCGACGGGAGCGGGTGGCCGGCACTGCCATGCGTCTCTCCCATCGCACGGTCTGCGGAACGCGGGCCGGCGAGCGCGGCTGCCTCGCCGCCCGGGACGGCATGCTCCCCGATCGCCGGATCATAACCCGCCACGCGGATCCGCATAACGGCCTTCGCGCACATGCCCCGGGCCATTTCGCCCCGCCCCGCTCACCCGCCCGCGGGCCGGCCGGACGCGGAAACACGAAAAGAGCGGACCACCGGCACCAGGTGGACCCGCTCTTTTCCGATGAAACGAACTACTTGACGGTCACCGAAGCGCCGGCGCCCTCAAGGGCGGCCTTGGCCTTCTCGGCCTGCTCCTTGTTGACCTTGCCGTCGAAGACGGACTTGGGAGCGCCGTCAACGAGGTCCTTGGCCTCCTTGAGGCCCAGGCTCGTCAGGGCGCGGATCTCCTTGATGACCTGGATCTTCTTCTCGCCGGCGGCCTCGAGGATGACCTCGAACTCGTCCTGCTCCTCGACCTCTTCGACAGCGGCCGCACCGGGGGCGGCGGCGGCGACGGCGACGGGGGCAGCGGCCTTGACGTCGAAGGTCTCCTCGAAGAGCTTCACGAAGTCGGACAGCTCGAGGAGAGTCATCTCCTTGAAAGCGTCGAGCAGCTCGTCGGTGCTGAGCTTCGCCATGATGGTTCCTCCATACGGATCTGAACTACTAAAGAAAGTTGGGACCGCGGTTTGCGTTAATCCCCTGTGACCGCCTGCGCGGACCTACTCGCCGGCGCCTTCACGCTTGGCGCGCAGAGCCTCGGCCAGCTGAGCCATGTTGGTGGGCAGCGCGTTGAAGACGGCGGCCGCGTGGCCCTGCTTCGCCTTCAGTGCGCCGGCCAGCTTCGCGAGGAGAACCTCGCGCGACTCGAGGTCGGCAAGCTTGCTGATCTGGTCCGGCGTCATCGACCTGCCGTCGACGACACCGCCCTTGATGATCAGGAGGGGATTGGCCTTGGCGAAGTCACGCAGACTCTTGGCAGCCTCGACCACGTCGCCGTTGACGAACGCGATCGCCGACGGACCCGCGAGCAGGTCGTTGAGCTGGTTGAACCCGGCCTCAGTGGCCGCGATCTTGGTCAGCGTGTTCTTCACCACGGCGAACTTCGCATTCTCACCGAGGGAAACGCGCAGCTGCTTGAGCTGAGCGACGGTGAGACCGCGGTATTCGGTCAGAACGGCAGCATTGGAGCCGTCGAAGCTGCTCTTCAGCTCAGCGACAGCCGTTGCCTTTTCTGCCTTCGCCATGGGCCTCCTTCCAGATGTGCCGCCGGGGCAAAGGGCCCAGAAAAGCGAACAAGCCCCGGCGCAGGCGCACGGGGCTCACATGAGGAGGTTAGTCCAGATGAAAACTCACATCACACCTACGCGGGCCGTCCACTGACGTGGATCCTTAAGTCATCAGGCCATGCGGCTTGACGACGACCGGCGGTCTTCGGCGTTGACAGCCTACGTCCTTCCATCCCGAATGCCAACTCGGAGCCCCTGACGGGAGACCCGTGGAAAAGGCTCGCGCCCCCGGCCGGTGGGCCGGGGGCGCGGATCCGGGGGGAAACGTCAGTTTCCGCCGCGGTGCTCGGGCAGGTCGCCCACCTGGTCGGCGGGCGGGGCGGTGATCTCCACGGGCTCGTTGAAGCCCTTGAAGAGCGCCGTCAGGTTGAACGTCGCGTCCTTCTCGGAGCCGCTGAGCGTGACCTTACGGGGCAGGCTCTGGGCGTCGGCCCAGAGGTCGAACTTCACGTTCTTGGCCTGCGAGAGCTGCTCCTGGAGCTTCTCGCGCTTGGCCGGGTCGACCAGCTGGGCGGCCTCGGCGACCGGGAAGGTGCCGCTGTAGTGCGTCGTGTCGACCCCGCCGACCGTCTCGGTGCCGACCGCCTTGACGTCCTTCGACGCGGTCAGCAGCTTGACGGTGCCCGCCAGGTCGAACTGCTGGGCCTGGTCCATGAACTTCCTGATCTCGGACTGCCCCTTGGCGTCGAGCTCGCTGAGCGACACCTTGGTCCACGGCTTGGTGGTGCCGGCGAACCTGTTGATGAGCTCGGACTTCACGTAGACCGTGTCGCCCGACAGGATGGCCCGCGCCCCGCCGGGCACGTTCTGCCCGCCGAAGGTGATCGTGTCGAGCCTGATGTCCGTGGCCAGCTGGGGCTTGCTCTGGTAGAGCATGCTGCCCTGGACCTTGCCCGCGCCCTTCTCGCCGCCGCTGGCGTCGAGAACCACGTCCGCGGAGTAGGAGGTGACCTCCTGGGCCTTCTGCGCGCTCTGCTGCACCGCGTCCGCCGCGGCGAGTTTGATGTTTCCGAGGGAGCTGGTGCCCTGTGCACCGCATCCCGCGACCGCGACGAGCGCGGCCGCTCCCAGTGCAAGTGCGGGAGCCAATCGGCGCATTTCGTCTTCCACCCTTTCGTTCCCCCGATGATCCTGATAAAGACACTACGCGTTGGCAAAGCCGGCCGCGTCGTCCGGGAGAACGAAGAAAGGCCTCAACCGAATGGCCATTCGGTTGAGGCCTTCCGCGGAAGACGTCTGGTATCAGGCGTCGAGCTCGGCGGTCAGCGCCCGCGTCTGGTTGGGGTCGACCTGGATGCCGGGGCCCATGGACGTGGAGAAGACGACCTTCTTGACGTAGCGTCCCTTGGCCGCGGACGGCTTGAGACGCAGCACCTCGTCGAGGGCGGCGGCGTAGTTCTCGATGAGCTGGCGCTCACCGAAGGACACCTTGCCGATGATGAAGTGCAGGTTCGCGTGCCGGTCGACACGGAACTCGATCTTGCCGCCCTTGATGTCGGTGACGGCCTTGCCGACGGCCGGGGTCACGGTGCCGGTCTTGGGGTTCGGCATCAGGCCACGGGGGCCGAGCACGCGGCCCAGACGGCCGACCTTGCCCATGAGGTCCGGGGTGGCGACGACGGCGTCGAAGTCGAGGCGGCCCTTGGCGACCTCGTCGATCAGCTCGTCGGCACCGACGATGTCGGCACCCGCGGCGCGAGCCTCCTCGGCACGGTCACCGGTCGCGAAGACCAGGACCCGGGCGGTCTTGCCGGTGCCGTGCGGGAGGTTGACGGTGCCACGGACCATCTGGTCGGCCTTGCGGGGGTCGACACCCAGCCGCAGGGCCACCTCGACGGTGGCGTCGAACTTGGCGACGCTGGTGTCCTTGGCCAGCTTGGCCGCCTGGGCCGGGCTGTACAGGGTCTCGCGGTCGACCTGCGCCGCAGCGGCGCGGTATCCCTTGCTGCGCTTCATGTGATCACTCCTGTGGATCCGAGTGTTCGTGGTGCGGGCCAGCGCCTGGCCCCTCCACTTACTTCGATGTCTGATGGTCCGCGCGATCGGGATCGCGCTCGCCGCCGGTCCTCACCGGTCTCGCGGATGCGGTTCGCCGCCGCGAGGTCGCCGCCGAGTCCGTACGGCGGATGGTGCTAGTCGACGATCGTGATGCCCATCGACCGGGCGGTGCCGGCGATGATCTTCTCGGCCGCCGCGACGTCGTTGGCGTTGAGGTCCTGCATCTTGGTCTCGGCGATCTGGCGCAGCTGCTCCTTGGTGAGCTTGCCCACCTTGTCCTTCTGCGGGACGGCCGAACCCTTGGCGACACCGGCGGCCTTCTTGATCAGCTCAGGCGCCGGGGGCGTCTTCGTGACGAAGGTGAAGGTGCGGTCCTCGTAGATGGTGATCTCAACGGGGATGATGTTGCCGCGCTGGGCCTCGGTGGCAGCGTTGTACTGCTTCACGAAGTCCATGATGTTGACGCCGTGCGGACCGAGGGCGGTACCGACCGGCGGCGCGGGCGTGGCCTGGCCGGCGGGGAGCTGGACCTTGACCAGCGCGGCGAACTTCTTCTTAGGAGGCATGCTTCTCTCCGGGTCCTTGCTTCTCTGAACGATGTTCCAGGTCCCCGCGACCGCGGGGCTCACGGCACGTGCACATCGGCCGATGCCGCGAACGTGGAACCATCCCCGCGACCGCGGGGCAGACTGATGAAGTCTACGCGACCGGTTTAGATTTTCGAGACCTGGTTGAACGAGAGCTCGACCGGGGTCTCGCGACCGAAGATCGACACGAGCACCTTGAGCTTCTGCGACTCGGCGCTGATCTCGCTGACCGTGGCGGGCAGCGTGGCGAACGGGCCGTCCATGACGGTGACGGACTCGCCGACCTCGAAGTCGACCGTCGCGGCGGAGGCCTTCGCGGTGGACTTCTTGACCTCTTCCGAGGGCTCCGGCGCGAGCAGCTTGGCGACCTCTTCGAGGCTCAGCGGGCTCGGCTTGTTGGAAAGGCCCACGAAACCGGTCACACCGGGCGTGTTACGCACCGCGGACCAGGACTCGTCGGTGAGCTCCATCCGGACCAGCACGTAGCCGGGCAGCACCCGCTCCTTGACCAGCTGGCGCTTGCCGCTCTTGATCTCGGTCACGTGGTGGGTGGGCACCTCGACCTGGAAGATGTAGTCCTCCATGTTGAGGGACTGCGTGCGGGTCTCGATGTTCGACTTCACCCGGTTCTCGTAGCCGGCGTAGGAGTGGATGACGTACCACTCGCCGAACAGGCTCCGCAGGTGCCGCTTGAACTCCTCGACCGGGTCGACGTCGGGAAGGACGTCACCGTCCTCGTCGACGGCGCCGGCCGGGGCCTGCTCGGCCTCGGTTTCGGCGTCGGCGTCGGTCTCGGCGTCGACATCCTGCCCGTCGGACTCGTCAAGCGAATCCTCGGTGACGTCGACGGCCTTCTCCAGCTCGTCCTCGCGCTCTTCGCGGGGCTCGCCGGCCGACTGTGCAGACTCGGACACGGTGCTCTTTCTCTTTTCGTCGATGGCTGATGGACTCGTCCGCGGGGTTGCTCGCCCGCTGGAGACCGCGGCTCAGGCTCCGCCGAAGATTCTCAGCACGCCCTCGGTGAACAGCGCGTCCAAAGCCGACACGATCCCGACCATGATCAGAACGAAGACCAGGACGATGATGGTGTACGAAATGAGGTCCTTGCGCGTAGGCCAGATGACCTTACGCAGCTCGGCGACTACCTGACGGTAGAAAAGGGCGGGAGAAGTGCGCTTAGTCTTCTTCTCACCGCTCGGCTTGTCTGCGGTTTCGCCGCGCGTGTCGATCGCCACAGTCCTCACCTGAATCCATCGAGTCCAACGCACATAAGCGGCGCGCTGGACGCCTGATGCGCGGACCGCTCCTAGCAGGGCACGAGGGACTCGAACCCCCAACCGCCGGTTTTGGAGACCGGTGCGCTACCAATTGCGCTAGTGCCCTAAGACATGAACCACCATACATCGGTTGGACCGAAGTTTGTCCGTGGCTCACGGTCTTGACCGCCGGTTCACGCATGCGGCGGAAAGACCATGCCGGAGTCTACGTGTGAATGGCCACCGCGTCGAACCGACAGGCGATCGCCCAGGTCAGGGACTTTTCCCGGTGCTCGTACGGCTTGCGGGCAGGAGCGTCCGCATGGTGGATATGCGGCGGAAACATCGGCACAGGTCTGTAACCATGGAGGTATGACCCGTCCTCGCATCTCAGCGCGCATCTCCGCGATCTCCGAGTCCGCCACGCTCGCCGTGGACGCCAAGGCCAAGGCGATGAAGGCGGCGGGCCGCCCGGTCATCGGCTTCGGCGCCGGTGAGCCGGACTTCGCGACTCCCGGCTACATCGTCGAGGCGGCCGTCGAGGCGTGCCGGAACCCCCGGTTCCACAAGTACACCCCCGCCGGCGGCCTTCCCGAGCTGAAGCAGGCCGTCGCCGACAAGACGCTCCGCGACTCCGGCTACCGGGTGGACGCGGCCCAGGTCCTGATCACCAACGGCGGCAAGCAGGCCGTCTACGAGGCGTTCGCCACGCTGCTCGACCCGGGCGACGAGGTCCTGGTCGTCGCCCCGTACTGGACGACCTACCCCGAGGCGATCAAGCTCGCCGGCGGTGTCCAGGTCGACGTGGTGACCGACGAGACCACCGGCTACCTGGCGAGCGTGGAGCAGCTGGAGGCGGCGCGCACCGACCGCACCAAGGTCCTCCTCTTCGTCTCGCCGTCCAACCCGACCGGCGCGGTGTACACCCCCGAGCAGGTCGCGGAGATCGGCCGCTGGGCTGTCGAGCACGACCTGTGGGTCGTCACGGACGAGATCTACGAGCACCTCACGTACGGCGACGCCACGTTCGCGAGCATCGCCACCGCGGTCCCCGAGCTGGGCGACAAGGTCGTGGTCCTGAACGGCGTCGCCAAGACCTACGCGATGACCGGCTGGCGGGTGGGCTGGCTGATCGGCCCCAAGGACGTCGTCAAGGCCGCGTCCAACCTGCAGTCGCACGCCACCTCCAACGTCTCCAACGTCGCCCAGGCCGCCGCGCTGGCCGCCGTCACCGGCGACCTGTCGGCCGTGGCGGAGATGCGCGACGCCTTCGACCGGCGCCGCCGGACCATGGTCCGGATGCTCAACGAGATCCCGGGCGTGCTCTGCCCCGAGCCGCTGGGCGCGTTCTACGCCTACCCGTCGGTCAAGGCGCTGCTGGGCAAGGAGTTCGGCGGCAGGCGCCCGGCGACCTCCGCCGAGCTGGCCGAGATCATCCTGGAGGAGGCCGAGGTGGCGGTCGTCCCCGGTGAGGCCTTCGGCACCCCGGGCTACTTCCGCCTGTCCTACGCGCTCGGCGACGACGACCTCACCGAGGGCGTGGGCCGCCTCGCCAAGTTCCTCGGCCAGGCCGGCTGAGCACGACGGCTCCCCGGCCGGCCGGGCTCGGCCTCCGTAGACGCCGGGCGGGCTCGGCCTCCCGGGGCGCGGGCCGCGGCGCCCTCGAAGCGGTCAGTCCCGCAGGGCGAAGGTCACCGCGCCCTCGAAGTGGGAGGCCGCGCCCTCGTTGAAGGCCCGCGCGTAGGCGGTCTCGCCGATCAGGCACACCGCGCGGGCCCCGACGGCCTCGCGGAGCGCGGTCAGGGTGTCGGCCTCGGCGGCGGGCGGCCCGAACGTGGTCCAGATGCGCTGCGCGGCTCCCAGGAGCCAGGCCGCGCGGTGGCCGTCCTCCGCGGCGGCGGCGATCCTGGCGAGCTGGTCGATGGCGAGGACGCTGCCGACCGTGTCCCGCAGCCGCCATTTGACCTCCAGCGCCGCCCTGGCCGCCGCGGAGGCCTCCGCGACGTCCCCCCGGCCGAAGAGGGCCAGGGAGAGGACGTAGTCGTCCATGGCGCGCTGTGACAGCTCCCCCCGTACCTCGTGGCGGGAGTGCGCCTCGCGCAGGATCCTCACCGCCTCGTCGAAGTCGCCGGAGAACGTGGCGGTCAGCGCGAGGAAGGAGGGCAGGAAGAGCATCCCCGGCGAGGTGGGGTTCAGTCCGGCGGCCACGCGCAGCGCGTACGCCCGCGCGCTCTCCAGGTCCAGGTCACCGGTGAACAGGCGGGCCTCGGCGAGGGCGAGGAGGGCGTGCGCCTCGGCGTCGGCGTCACCGTGCCGCCGGGCGCTCTCGACGCCCTCCTCGGCCCTGTCGCGTGCCAGGGACATGTCTCCCCGGATGAGCGCGAGATGGGCGGCGACCCAGAGCGGCTTGGACCTGGCCCGGTCGGTGACGGGGGCGGCGGCCAGGGCGCGGTCGAGATAGTGGCGGCCCTCTCGGACGAGTCCCAGATGGCACCAGAGCACCCACAGGTCCCCGGCCAGCTCCAGGGCGCCGCCGTGGTCGCCCGCGGTGAGGCAGCGGTCGAGGGCCGCGCGGATGTTGGGCAGTTCCCCGCGCGCCCAGCAGGCCCATTCGAGCTGGTTCGGGCCGTACCAGTCGGCGCCCATGCGCCGGGCGGCGGACAGGTAGTGGTCGCGGTGCCTGCGGGTCATCAGGTCGTTCTCACCCAGCTCGGCGAGCCAGTCCCGCCCGTAGTCCCTGATGGTGTCGAGCAGGCGGTACCGGTCGCCCACGCGGGCGACGACGGATTTGGCCGCGAGCGTGGCGAGGACGCCCGGGACGTCCGGCAGGCGCTCGTCCTCGCACACGCCGCGCGCCGCCTCCACGTCGAAGGCGGCGGGGAAGACCGACAGGCGGGCCCAGAGCAGGCGTTCGGCGGGCGTGCACAGCTCGTGGCTCCAGCCGGCGGCGGTGCAGAGGGTCTGGTGGCGGGCGGGGAGTCCCTCCCCGTCGGCCAGAAGCTTGAAATGGACGTCGAGCTGGTCGGCGAGCTGGGTCGCCGACAGGCCGCGCATGTGGCTGGCCGCCAGCTCGATGGCGAGCGGCATGCCGTCGAGCCGGCGGCAGAGCCTGGCGACGGCCATCATGGCCCGATCGTCCGTGCGCAGCCCGGGGGCCACGGCCCTGGCACGGTCGAGGAAGAGGCTCGGCGCGTCGTGGTCGGCGAGGTCGGCGGCCTCGGGCGGGGGGACGGGGAAGGGCTCGACGACCATGACGACCTCCAGCGGCAGGCCGAGCTCCTGGCGGCTGGTCACGATGATCTGGACGTCGGGCGCGCCGGTCAGGACGGCGGCGACCATGGCCGCGCAGGAGTCGATCAGGTGCTCGCAGGTGTCGAGGACGATGAGGAGCCGCCGGTCGGCGAGATACTCGATGAGGGACTCCAGGGCGGGGCGTTCGGCCTGGGTGTGCAGGCCGAACACTCCGGCGACGCCGTGGATGAGCAGGCCGCCGTCGCTCTCCGCGGAGAGCTCGGCCACCCAGACGCCGTCGGGGTAGTCGTCTCGGACGTTCCGCGCGGCCCGCAGGGCCAGCCTCGTCTTGCCGACGCCCCCGGGGCCGCGCAGGGTGAGCAGGCGCGTCCGGGTGAGGAGTTTCGCGATCTCTTCGAGCTCGGTGGCGCGGCCGACGAAGCTGTTCATCTCGGCCGGCAGGTTGCCGCAGCGCGTCAAGAAAGGTCTCCCTGGAGTGCGTGTTCCACGGCCTCGCGCAGGCTGATCGAACCTCCCCACGCCTCCAGGCGGTCGAACTCCGCCCTGCCCAGGCGCCCGCGCAGCCTCAGCTCGGCCACGCGGATCCGGTTCGCGATCATGGGCGAGCGGCTGGGCGGGACGCCGGCGCTCTTCCACGCGGCGCCGGACGCTCCGAACATGGCGGCGGCGAAGGTGTCGTCGGCGCACGCCTCGGCGATCACGACGAACACCTCCAGCGCCTCCATGAGGGAGATGCTGTCGCCGAACAGGCGGGCCCCGCGCAGGGAGGCGCAGGCGAACTCGATGGCCGAGGCGGTGTTGCCGAGGGCGTGCTCGGCCTGGGCCAGGAGGAGGTCGAGGCGGATGAGCGTCCAGTAGTCGCCGCAGGACTCGCAGAGCTCGCGTCCCTCGCGCAGGACGGAGACGGCCTGGTCGTGGTGGTCGGCGAGCATCATGGCGGTGGCGACCACGGTGTAGGTGGGCAGGAAGCCGGGGAAGACGTTGCCGGTGGAGCGGTGGCGCACCCGGGCGTGCTTGATGAGCCGCAGGGCCTCGACCACGTCGCCCCTGACGACGGCCAGGTGGGCCTGGAACTGGCTGACGTAGGCCGTGGCGTAGCCGTCGGCGTCCTCGGCGGCGCATTCGGTGAGGATGCGCTCGGCGCGTTCGAGGTCGCCGCGCTGGATCGAGACCCAGGCGTGCACCCAGAGGGCCTTGACCCGCTCGGGACTGGGGGTGTGGTCAAGATCGAGGCCGCGCTGGAGGAGGTCGTCGCCGGGTGCCTGCATGCCGCAGCACGCCCACAGGAACCACAGGTTGCCGACCAGGTCGAGGCCCTTGCGGTATTCCTGCGGCCGGGAGTAGCAGTATTCGATGGCGCCGCGCATGTTGCCGCATTCGAGGACCAGCCTGCGGTACCACTCCAGCTGGCGGCCCTGCCAGCTCATCTCGGCGCGGGCGGACAGCGCGAGGAAGTGGTCGCGGTGACGGCCCTGGATCTCGTCGGTCTCGCCGAGCCGGTCCAGCCAGACCACGCCGAACTCGCGGACGGTGTTGAGCAGGCGGTAGCGGACCCCGCCCTCGCCCTCCTCGCGGACGAGGACGGACTTGTCGAGCAGGCCGAGCAGCCCGTCGAGGACGTCCTTGGCGGCGAGGGCGCCGCCGGCGCAGACCTCCTCGGCGGCCTCGATGTCGAAGGTGCCGGCGAAGACCGAGGCCCGCGCCCACAGGAGGCGCTCCTGAGGGGTGCAGAGTTCGTGGCTCCAGCCGAGGGCGACGCGCATGGAGCTGTGCCGCCGGGGAGCGGCGGCCTGCCCTCGCGGGGTGGCGCCGGCCCTCTCGGCGTGGATCTCGCGCTCGGCCGCGGGGATCGTACGGCCTTCGAGGGCCGCGGCGAGCTCGTCGGGCGAGGTCACGTGGCCGTCGAAGGCGGCGAGCCCGGCGGTGGAGATCGGGCGGCCGTCGAGAGCGGCGGCGAGCCCGTCGAGGGTGCCGGGGCCGCCAGGGGTGCCGGGGCCGCCGGGGACACCGTCGGCCACGGCGAGCCGGATCGCCAGCGGCAGGTTGTCGAGGCGCCGGCAGAGCTCGGAGAGCTCGGCCGGATCGGCGCCGCCGAGCCTGTCACCGGCGAGGGCGGTGATCAGATGGACGGCGTCGGCGTCGGGCAGGCCGCCGACCGGGTAGAGATGCTCGCCGGGCAGGCCCAGCCGCTGCCTGCTGGTGGTCAGGACGCGCAGTCCCTCGACCGAGCGGAGCAGCAGGCCGACCAGGATGCCCGCGGTGCCGACGACGCGGTCGCAGGTGTCGAGGACGAGCAGGGTCCGGCGCGCGAGGAACTCGTCGACCAGGGCCCGCAGCGCGGGGACGCCGGGCTTGCGGCGGGTGCCGATCGCGCCGGCGAGCGTCTCGGCCAGGGAGTCGAGGTCGGCGGGGGCCTCCGAGAGCTCCACGACGTGGACGCCGCCGGGGAACGCGGGTTCGAGGGTGCGGGCCAGCCGCAGGGCGAGAGAGGTCTTCCCGACCCCGGCGGGGCCGGTCAGCGTGACGTGCCGGACCCTTTCGAGCAGCGCGGATACGTCGGCGAGTTCCGTTTCCCTGCCGACGAAGACGTCCGCTTCCATGGCAGCCCCAGCGTCCTGACAACGTGTGCCTCCACGGTCGCATGGAGACGTGGTCCGCTGAAAGCCCGTTTCCTAAATTTCCTCGATATAACAGGGGATCGGATATGGATGGGTGTGCCCTGAACCCGGTAACCCCCGCCCGAAATAACACCTTAAAACCTATAAATAGGCAATCGGGAAAGCCGCGCGAAACATCGGGGAGGACGAGCGGGGGCCGACGCGTTCCGTACCAGGTCCTTACCGGATCCCCGCCAGGTCATCGGCGCCGTGCGATGACGCGCCGCGGACCGGGATCACGGTGCTCGGCGAGGCCGGCCTCGTGCGGCCGGGACCCCGTCGAAGGCCGCCTCGCCCTCTTCCTCCGCCGGCGAGGCCCTTCCCGCCCTCCCCGGCACGCGAACGGATCGTCAGGCCGAGGCCAAAAACCCCGGGCCCGTCGATCGGGGCCGCCCCGGGTACGGCACCATGTTGAAATGCCACGTCCCCTCAGCGAACTGCCCAAGGCGCACCTGCACCTGCACTTCACCGGCTCCATGCGGCACTCGACCCTCGTCGAGCTCGCCCGCGAGCACGGGTTACACCTTCCCGACGCGCTCGAGGAGGACTGGCCGCCCCAGCTGCGCGCGACCGACGAGCGGGGCTGGTTCCGCTTCCAGCGGCTGTACGACATCGCGCGCTCGGTCCTGCAGCGGGAGAGCGACGTCTACCGGCTGCTGCGCGAGGCCGCCGAGGACGAGGCCGCCGAGGGGTCGCGCTGGCTGGAGATCCAGATCGACCCCTCGGGATACGCGTCGAAATTCGGCGGGCTCACCTCGGCCATGGAGCTGATGCTCGACGCGACGCGCAGGGCCGCCGACCACGCGGGGATAGGCATCGCCGTCGTGGTGGCCGCCAACCGCACCCGCCACCCCCTCGACGCCAAGACACTCGCCCGCCTCGCCACGCACTACATGGACCAGGGCGTGGTCGGGTTCGGGCTCTCCAACGACGAGCGGCGCGGCCGGGCCCGCGACTTCGACGGGGCCTTCCGGCTGGCCAAGCGCGCCGGGCTGCTGGCGGTGCCGCACGGCGGGGAGCTGCTGGGCGCGGCCAGCGTGGCCGAGTGCGTCGACGTGCTGGACGCCGACCGGGTCGGGCACGGGGTACGGGCGGCCGAGTCGCCCAGGCTCATGGAGCGCCTCGCGGCCCGGGGGATCACCTGCGAGGTCTGCCCGACGTCCAACGTCGGCCTCGGGGTGGCCGAGCGCGCCGAGGACGTGCCGTTGCGGCGCCTGTTCGAGGCGGGGGTGCCGATCGCGCTGGGCGCCGACGACCCGCTGCTGTTCGGCGCCAGGCTGCTGCCCCAGTACGAGCTCGCCAGGCAGGTGTACGGCTTCTCCGATCCGGAGCTGGCCGAGCTGGCCCGCCAGTCGGTACGGGCGTCGGCGGCTCCGGACGGCGTGCGCGAGAAGCTTCTCCAGGAGATCGACGACTGGCTGGCGCCGGCGGGCTGAGCGGGCGATCTCCAGCCGCGACGCGCCGGGCCGGCGTCAGCGGACCGAGCGGGCGATCTCCAGGGCGTGGGCGAGCTCCCCGGTGCCCTCCAGGCGCAGGCCGACCCGCCCCCGCTGCCAGATGAGGGTGGGCCCGGCCGGGCGAGGGCGGATCGCGGTCTGGCCGCCGCTCCTGGGCAGGTAGGTGAGGCCGTGGTGGACCGGGATCCACTGTGCCCGCGAGGCGCCCACGCCGGTCTCCTGCGGCCAGGGCGGGCCGAGATCCTTGCGGAAGACGAGATGGAGGCTGCCGTCGTACTCGTCCAGTCTGAGACCGGGCCAGAACAGCGACACCACCCTGCCGCCGTCACTCACCCTGACCTCTGTGGGAGCGCCGAGCGCGGCCGGGAGGGAGATCGGGAACGCCACCTGTTCCCGGGCCAGCTCCAGGGTGACCCGCCGCTCGCCGGGCAGCGGCTGGGGCACCCCCGAGGGCAGCGGCCCCGGGCCGCCGGTCCTGAACTCGACCCCCGCGAAACGCAGGATCTCCGCGACCGCCGCCCTTCCCGCGGGTGTCGCTCCCAGCAGCAGGGCGACCAGGATCGCGACGGCGGCGACCACCGCCCGCCGACGCGCCCGGCCTCCGTCCCGCAGCGCCTCCCACCCGCGCCGGAGCGCCCCCGCAGTACCGGGGACCGCGGGCGCCTCGGGGACGCGTGTTCCGGGAGCGGCTGCCCCGGGGGGCGTTGCCGGCGTCTCGGGGACGGGTGTCTCAGGGACCGGTGTCTCGGTGGCCGGTGTCTCAGGTGCAGGTGTCCCGGAGGCGAGTGGTGATTCGAGGCGGGCCCGTACGGCCCGCGCGACGTCGGCGGAGGGCGGGGACGGGACGTCGAGGGACTCGCCGAGGGCGAGGAGCCGGGTTTCGAGGTCGTCAGGTGAGGTCACGGGCCACCTCCTCACGCAGACGGGCCAGGCCGCGGGAGGTCCGCGACTTGACGGTGCCGACGGGAAGGTCGAGCACCTGGGCGGTCTCGGCCTCCGACAGCTGCAGGAAGTACCGGCAGACCACGGTCTCGCGTTCCCGTTCGGGCAGCGTACGCACCGCGTCGAGGAGCCGCTCCCGCCGGTCGGTCGCCACCGCCGCCTCCTCGGGCCCCTCGCCCGGCTCGGGAACGGCGTCCGTGAGCCGCGCGGCCAGCCGGTCGCGGCGTCCACGGGAGCGGGTCAGGTTGTGCGTCTCGTTGGCCACGATCCGCAGCAGCCAGGGGCGGAAGTGCGCGTCCCTGCGAAAGGAGGCCAGGTGGCGGTGTGCCTTGACGAACGCCTCCTGGACCACGTCCTCGGCTTCGTCGGCGGCCCCGAGCATGGCCGCGGTGCGGTGCGCGAGCGCGCTGTAGCGGGTGACCAGCACCTCGTAGGCGTCCAGATCACCGGCCAGCGACCGGGTGATCGCCTCGTCGTCGTCCGTCGGGGGCTCCTTCGCGGATGTCGTGAGAGATTCCACCGCATACGAGCCGTTTGCGGAAGCCCCTGTCCGCGGGCACGACCGGACTCCGCCCGCCGGTTCCGCGAGCGCGGCCGGACTCCGCCCGCCGGGTTCCGCGGGCACGACCGGGACTCCGCCCGCCGAGGGCCGGGTGGCCTTCAGGGGCGCCTTCGGCGGTCAGTGGAGGGCATAGGCGACCGCCGCGTCCGGGTCGGCCTCGTAGCCCTCGGCGAAGACCGCGTCGTAGGTCTCGTCGCCGAGCAGTTGCCTGGCCGTCCGCTCGGCGACGGTCCTCGGCTCGGACATGCCCTCCGAGCCGAAGCCCGTGAGCCCGAAGGTGGCCCACAGCCGTACCCCCGCCCCCTGGAGCCTGGCCGTGCGCCGGCCGTCGCCCTCGACGGCGGCGATCACCGCGAGCTGGTCGACTGCGAGCGCCACCCCGGTGGCGTCGCGCAGGCGCCACTTGACGTCGAGCGACTGGCGGGCGGCCTCCGCCGCCTCGGCCACCCTGCCGAGGCCCAGCTGGGCGATGGACAGGACGTAGTCGCCGCAGGCTCGGGCCCAGCGTTCGCCGCGCGCGTCACAGAGCCGCTGCACTTCCTTGAGCACCGCGACCGCCCTGTCGAACTCGCCGCGCCAGGTGACCGCCATCGCCGCGGTCACCAGGGCGAGGGGTTCGCTGACGGTGGCGGCCTCGGCCCGGCGGAAGTACTCGCGGACGAGCTCGACGCAGGGTTCGACGTCCTCCAGGGCGCCGGAGCACAGCGAGCTGCTGGCCAGCCGGAGCTGGGCGTGCCCGGCCGCCGCGTAGTCGCCCCAGTCGAGGGCCGCCGACAGCGCCGCCTCCGCCCGGCGACGGCCCAGTTCCAGCTCTCCCCTGGCGATGGCCACGCAGCCGTCGGCCCACAGGAGCCGGGGCAGCCCGGGATCGGTGACGGGAGCCGCCTCGATCGCCCGCGTCATGTGGTAGCGGCCCTCGTTCAGCCGGCCCAGGCAGAACCAGAGGATCCAGAGCGTCCCTGCGAGCTCGACGGACGTCGGGGAGGCGGGGTCGAGGGCGAGGCGGAGGTCGGTCATGGAGAAGGCGAGCCTGGCGGCCCACTCCTCCTGCCCGGGGCCGTACCAGTCGGCCTCGGCCCTGCGCGCCAGGTCGAGGTAGTGGTAGCGGTGCCGCTGCGCCAGCCGGGCCTCCTCGCCGAGGAGGGCGAGCCGCTCCCTGCCGTACTCCCTGACCGTGGCGGGCAGCCGGTAGCCGCCGGGCACGCGGACGAGGAGGAACCTCTCCGCCAGGCTCGCCAGCAGGCCCGGCACGTCGTCCAGGTGCTCGTCGCCGCACACCCACTCGGCGGCGGCCGTGTCGAAGGCCCCCGCGAAGACCGAGAGCCTGGCCCAGAGCAGGCGTTCCCGCGGGGCGCACAGCTCGTGGCTCCAGCCGATCGCGGCGCGCGCGATCCGTTGGCGGGGGACCCGCGCCCGGCCGTGGAGGATCTCGAAATGGGCGTCCAGGTGATCGGCGAGCCGCTCCACCGGCAGGGATCCCAGCCACCCGGCGGCCAGCTCGACGGCGAGCGGTACGCCGTCCAGCCGCCGGCAGATCCTGGCCGCGGCCACCGTACCGGCCCGGGTCGTCTCCAGGCCGGGCGCCGCGATCCCGGCCCGATCGAGAAAGAGGCGAAGCGCGTCGTCCTCCCGCGATTCCTCAGGCTCCTCCTGCGGTTCCTCAGGCTCCTGCGGGGGTTCCTCAGGCTCCTCCTGCGGTTTCCCAGGCTCCTGCGGGGGTTCCTTCTCCGGCTCCCGCCTTTCCGTCCCCGCCCCCTCCGGCGTCCTCTCCGCCCCCGAGCCCTCCGGCGCCGGGCCCTCCGGCGCCGGGCCCTCCGTCCATCGGGCGGAGGGCCCGGCGCCGGGTGCCGCGAAGGGCTCGACGGAAAGCAGCGCCTCCTGCGGCAGTCCGAGCGGCCGGCGGGAGGTCGCGACGATCCGTACGCCGGGTGCCGCCGCCAGGATCTCCGCGACGAGGTCGCGGCAGGCCGGCAGGAGGTGCTCGCAGGCGTCGAGGATCAGCAGGAGTCTCCTGCCCGCGAGGAACTCGACGAGTGTGCCGGTCTGCGACCGCGCGGACCGCTCCGGGAGGCCGAGGACGGCCGCGACCGTGTGGGCGAGCAGATCGCCGTTGCGCTCGCCGGAGAGCTCCACCAGCCAGGTGCCGTCGGGGTGGTGCTCCTGCCGCTCCCGCGCGGCCCTGACCGCGAGTCGAGACTTGCCGACGCCCCCGACACCGGTGACCGTGGTCAGCGGCGTGCCGTCCAGGGACTCCAGCAGCCGCCGCACCTCGCTTCCCCTGCCGATGAAGCCGTTCGTCTCCGCGGGCAGGTTCCCGCGCCACCATCGGATCTGTTCCATCGATTCGCGCTCCTTTTTCCACTCACCGGGAATCGCACCGTTTCCAAATCACGAACCGGTCGGCCCACCATTTCCCAGAGGGGTTTCCTTGTCCCCCGGTGCAAATCTCCCCGCCGGGTCGAGGCCGAACTTCCCCCGTACGGCGTGAACCGTGGAAATGCTGGTGCTTTATGGCTGATTCGGCGGAGCCGGTAATCGGGTGGAGCACGGGGGTGCCGCCCGGCCGGTGCTCGCCGTGAAAGAGCTCGTCGTGGAGGGGCGGCACCGGCCGTGAAGCGTTTGAGGGGCCGCCGCGAGGGAAGCGCCACTAGACTCTGGCTGTCCCTGGTCGTGGCCTCGCCGCGGCCTTTCCGTAAGCGAGCTGGACGGAACCGCATGTCTGGGTATGACCGCGTAGTGCAACCCGCGGCCGGTGACGAGGCCCTGGAGAACCACCTGGGTGGGGACGAGGCCAAGAACTACCGGCAGTACGAGCTCGACATGGTCGCCCCGCACGTGGGCCGGTCCATGCTGGAGATCGGCTCCGGGCTGGGCCACTTCGCCGAGGCGTTCCTGCCTCGCCTCGACCGGCTGGTGGTCAGCGACTTCGACCCCTACTGCGTGGAGCAGCTGCAGAAGCGTTTCGAGGGCCGCGACGACATCGACGTGCTCCAGTTCGGCCTGCCGACCGAGATCCCGATCGGTGAGAAGGTCGACACCGTCGTGATGATGAACGTCCTGGAGCACATCGAGGACGACGTCGAGGCCCTGCGCTCCCTCGCCAAGGTCACCCTCCCCGGCGGCCGGATCGTCATCTGGGTGCCCGGCTACATGCAGCTGTACGGAGACTTCGACCGCAAGGTCGGCCACGTCACCCGCTACACCCCCGCCACCCTGCGCAGCACGGTCTCCAAGGCGGGCCTGGACATCGACGTGCTCAAGCCGATCAACTTCCTGGGCGGCATCGCCTGGTGGGCCGCCGTCCGCCGCGGGGGCGTCGGCTACCCCGACCCCCGCCTGGTCAAGATCTACGACCGTACGGTGGTACCCCTGACCCGCCTCATCGAGCGCTTCGTCCGCCCGCCGTTCGGGCAGACCGTCTTCTGCGTCGCCCGCGTTCCCAAGTAGTCCCGGGCGAGCCCGAGTAGTCCCGGGCGAGCGCCCACGTAGCCCACGGTGACCCGCGCGCGGTGCCGCTCCCGAAAGGAGCGGCACCGCGCGCGGCCTTTTCACGGCTCTCGGTCCACGGCTCTCGGTCCACGGCTCTCGGCTCTCGGTCCACGGCTCTCAGTCCACGGCTCTCGGCTCTCGGTTCACGGCTCTCAGGAAATTCCCAGGATCCTCCTTCGAAGATCACAGCTCGGGACGATTGCCTGATCGACGTCTCCCCTTCGGGAGACGTTCCCGGAAGGACCACCATGAAGAGGAAACTGGCACTCGGCGCCGCGGCCATTACGGCGTCGATCATGCTGACGGGTTCCACCGCCTGGGCGACCGGCACGACCCCCCCGGTGCCGGCCGGCGTGACCGCCATCGCCGACCAGCTGCTCAAGGCCGACTCCACGCTTCGCGGGCCGAGGCTGCGCTCCCACTACAACCTGTGGGTGGTCGGCATCCACGGGCGGGCCACCGTCAGGGACAAGAAGTCGACCTTCATCGACTACACCTGGCAGCGCGGCGTGATCACCGCCAAGGGTGAGAACAAGCTGACCGTCAAGAGCAAGGACGGCCTCGTCTGGAACTGGAACCTCGACACGTCCACGAGGTTCCGCAGGCTCGGCGTCCGCGCCGACCTGACCAAGCTGGTCGTCGGGGACGGCGTCTTCGTGATCGGCGTCCCCACCTCGACCGACCCGACGGCCGCCGCGGTGTTCGTACCGCGTGACCGCGCCCTCCTGGACCCGCCGGCCACCACCCCGGGGAGCTGACCGGGAACCCCGGAGGCTCGGCGGAAGCTGACCGTGAAGCGGTGGGATCACCGAGATGCGCCGGAATTCCACCGCTTCGCGGCGGCCTCCAATCATGGACTAACAGCTATGAACTGGGACGAAGCACGGAATTAGTAGGCAAGAATGGGGCCTCCATGAACGAGCGCACCATCCTCGTCGTCGAGGACGACCCCAACATCCGTGACATCGTCGAGGTCGCCCTGCGCTTCCACGGCTTCGGGGTGACGGGCGTGGCGACCGGCAGGCAGGCCCTCGACGCGGTGGAGGGCGGCTCCCCCGCGCTGATCGTGCTCGACGTGATGCTTCCCGACGTCGACGGTTTCGAGGTGTGCCGGAGGATCAGGGCCGCGGGCCTGCACATCCCGGTGATCTTCCTGACGGCCAGGGACACCTCCGCCGACACCGTGCGCGGCCTCACCCTGGGCGGCGACGACTACGTCACCAAGCCCTTCTCGGTCGAGGCTCTCGTCGCCCGCGTGCGGGCGGTGCTCCGCAGGACGGACGTCTCCGACGACCTTGGCGGGACGCTCAGGGTGGCGGACCTGGAACTCGACGAGTCACGCTGGGAGGCCCGGCGGGCCGGAGTCGCGCTGGACCTCTCCCCCACCGAGTTCCGGCTGCTCGCCTTCATGATGGAACATCCCGGACTGGTCCTGACAAAGCGTCAGTTGCTGGAACACGTCTGGGGCTACGGGGGTTCGTCGCAGGTCGTCGAGACCTACATCTCCTACCTGCGCCGCAAGCTCGACCCGCTCGGCCCGCCGCTGATCCACACCCAGCGCGGAGTCGGTTACGCGCTACGCCCGCCCCAGGGCACCTGATGTCGCTCAGGGCGCGGCTGCTCGCCGGCCTGCTCGCGGTGAGCACGACCCTGCTGGTGATGCTGTCCGTGACAAGTGTCCTCGTCCTGCGCGGGCACCTGATGGAAAGGCTCGACGGGCAGCTGCGGGCGGCCACCGCGACCGCCGCCAAGCGGATCGTCGCCGCTCCCGGGGGCCAGCTCGCGCAGACCCTGACCGGGTCCACCTACGCCGTGGCCGCGATGAACCTCAACTCGGGCCGGGCCAGGCTCGTCAACGGGGACGCGCCCGCCGCCGCGACCGTACCGCAGCTGGTGGAGAGTCTCGGTGCCGCCCGCCTGAAGGTCCTGGCCGAGAGCGGGGAGGCGTTCGACCTCGGCACGGCGGGCGACCAGGGCATGATCGCGCGGGTGGCCGAGGCCAGGCAGGGTAACCGGCTGGTGGTCGTCGCCGTCCCGCTGGAGTCCGTCGAGGCCCCGATCCGGCGGCTCGTCATCGCCGAACTGCTCACCGGCGGCGCGCTGATCCTGGTGCTGGCGCTCGCCGGCCGCGCCCTGATCACCAGGGGGCTCTCACCGCTGGCCAGGATCGCCGGGACGGCGTACCGGATGGCCGGGGAGGGTGACCTGTCGGTCCGGATGCCCGAGGGCCCCTCGGAGGTCGGGCGGATCGGCACGGCCGTGAACCTGCTGCTCGACCGGATCGCGGGGGCCTTCAGGGATCGCTGGGCGTCGGAGGAGCGCGTCCGCCGCTTCGCCGCCGACGCCTCGCACGAGCTGCGGACCCCGCTGTCCACCATCCGGGGGTACGCCGAGCTCTACCGGACCGGGGCGCTGCGCGCCGAGGACCTGCCCAGGATCATGGGCAGGATCGAGGACGAGGCCACCCGGATGGGTGATCTCGTCAGCCAGATGCTCGACCTCGCCCGCCTGGACAGGAACGCCGGGCTCCAGCTCGCGGAGACCGATCTGGCCTCGGTGGCGCGCGACGTGAGCGCGGACTGCACGGCCATCGAGCCGGAGTCGCCGATCGTCGTGGACGCCCCGGAGTCTCTGACCGTCACCGCCGACGAGGCGAGGATCCGGCAGGTCCTCGTCAACCTCCTGGCGAACGTGCGGACGCACACCCCCGCGGGGACGACGGCCACCGTGCGGGTCGCGCGGCGGCCGTCCGGCGGTGCGCTGATCGAGGTCTCCGACGACGGTCCCGGGATGTCCGCCGAGCAGGTGGACAGGGCCTTCGACCGCTTTCACCGGGGCGGGGAGCGGATGCCCGACGGTGCCGGGCTGGGACTGTCGATCGTCAAGGCGATCACCGACGCGCACGGTGGCGGCTGCTGGATCACCTCGGCTCCCGGGGAGGGCACCCGCGTTCACGTCGAGCTTCCCGAGCGCCCCGTCCCGGCGGGGCCGTCCGGTCCCGCGGGGTGAGCACGGCCCGGAGCCGGCGGCGAACAAATCGGTTGCACGCCCCGGCGGGGCGCCGTATGTTCGACCGCATGTGGATTAACTCCTAAGCGCCGGCGTCGATCGGTCCTCGCCGATCCGCCCGCACTCAGCCATCTGGCCCCGTTCGTCTGACGCGGCAGCTGAGTTGTCCGGCCCGGGATCTCACCGCGTCGTCACATTTTCCAAGGAGTCCCATATGCGAATTCAGCCTGCCCACAAACTCGCGCAGAAGCGCGACGGGAAGTCCAAGACCGCCAAGACGACCAAGCCCCGAACCCCGCTCCCCGAGCACGTCGTGCCCCCGGCGCCCCGGCATCTGCCGATGCCCCCGGCGCCGATGCGGCCCACCCAGCAGCCGCGCCGGATTCCCGGCAAGGGCGGCCGCTGACCTGCGGGTCGGCCTCGCGAGGCCAACCCGCGGCCCTCTTCACGGGGCCGGCCCGCGGGTCCTTTCGCGGGACCGGCCCGCGGACCCCTTCGCGAGGCCGTTCCCGCGGGTTCCTTCGCGAGGCCGTTCCCGCGGGTTCCTTCGCGAAGCCGGTCTGTGGGCCGTTCGCGACAACGCGAAAAGCCCCGATCCTGGAACTCCAGGACCGGGGCCCTCCCTGCCTCACGGGCGTCTCACGGGCCGTACGGGCTGTGCGGACCGTACGAGCACGGCGCCAGAGGTGTCAGAGGCGCTCGATGATCGTGACGTTGGCCTGGCCGCCGCCCTCGCACATCGTCTGCAGCCCGTACCGGCCACCGGTCCGCTCCAGCTCGTGCAGGAGCTTGGTCATCAGGATCGCGCCGGTGCCGCCCAGCGGGTGGCCCAGGGCGATCGCGCCGCCGTTCGGGTTGACCTTGGCCGGGTCGGCGCCCAGGTCGTTGATCCACGCCAGCGGGACGGGGGCGAACGCCTCGTTGATCTCGGTGACGTCGATGTCGTCGATCGACAGGCCCGCCCTCTTCAGCGCCTTCTGCGTCGCCGGGATCGGCGCGGTCAGCATGTAGACCGGGTCGTCGCCGGTGAGCGCCAGGGTGACGATGCGCGCCCGGGGGGTCAGGTTGTGGTCGCGGACGGCCTGCTCGGAGGCGATCAGGATCGCTCCCGAGCCGTCGGAGATCTGCGAGGAGGTGGCAGCCGTGATCATGCCGTCGGGCTTCAGCGTCTTCAGCGACGCCATCTTCTCCAGCGTGGTGTCCGGGCGCGGGCCCTCGTCGTCCTCGACACCGTTGATCGGGGCGATCTGGTCCTTGAAATAGCCGTTCGCGACGGCCTTCGAGGCCCGCTGGTGGCTCTCGTACGCGAACCGCTCCAGCTCCTCGCGCTTGAGACCCCACTTCTCGCACATGAGCTCCGCGCCGCGGAACTGGGAGATCTCCTGCTTGCCGTACCGCTCCACCCACTTCTCCCCGAACGGGAAGGGCATGCCCTTCTCCAGGGCGGCGGTGATGCTCGACCCCATGGGGACGATGCTCATGGATTCCACCCCGGCGGCCACCACGAGGTCCTGGGTGCCGGAGAGCACCCCCTGGGCCGCGAAGTGGATCGACTGCTGGGAGGAGCCGCACTGGCGGTCGATGGTCACACCGGCGACGTTCTCCGGAAGGCCCGCCGACAGCCACGCGTTGCGCGCGATGTCCATGCTCTGCGGGCCGAACTGCATGACACAGCCCATGATCACGTCTTCGACCGCGGACGGGTCGACGCCCGTACGCTCGACGAGCGCGCCGAGGGTGTGCGCGGCCAGATCGGTGGGGTGGACGGTGGACAGACCGCCCTTCTTCTTGCCGACGGGGGTGCGGACCGCCCCGACGATGTACGCCTCTGCCACAGTGCCTCCTGCTTGCGGAACCGAGCTGCCTACGAAACCGAGCAATGTTCGGTTAGTAGGAGGTTACAACAGAACTTTCGCCCGCGCCCTGGACGGGAGCCGCGCGCACGGCGGCGAGGATGATCGCGTCTTTCCCGGAACGCCGGGGGAAGCCGGGACCCGGCCCCGGCCCGAACGGCCCTTCTCAGGCCTTCTTGGTGCTCGTCATGGTCGCGTAGGCGATGACGTTGTCGGTGTAGTGACCGGTCGCGCGGTTGTAGGTGCCGCCGCAGGTGATCAGGTGCAGCTGGGGGGTCGGCGACCGGCCGTACACCCGCTGGGTCGGGAACACCGACTTCTCGGCCTGCTCCAGGCCGCCCACGGTGTAGACGGCGATGATCCCGTCCTTGCGGTGCACCTCGATGACGTCGCCGTTGCGGATCTCGTCGAGGCGGCTGAACACCGCGCTTCCCGAGCGCGTGTCCTTGTGCCCGAGCATGATCGCGGGACCCGCCTCGCCGGGGGTGGGTCCCGAGCGGTACCAGCCGACCAGGTTCGGGTTGCCGACCGGCGGCACCTCGATGGCGCCCTTCCTGTCGAGCCCGACGGCCCTGACCGGCGCGTTGACCCCGAGCCGCGGGATGACCAGGCGCACCGGGGACGAGGGCTGCATGGCCGGGGCCGCGGGCAGGCTGGGCAGGGGCGGCGGCACGGTCGGGGGCGCCTGGAAGTAGGGGTTCGCCGGGGCCGCCGCCAGATCGCGGGGCGGCAGCGTGGTGCGCTGGTCGGCCAGACCGTACTCCTCGGGCGAGGCCAGCATGTAGAGCAGGCCCACCAACACCGTGACCACCCCGGCGATCCCGGCGAGGATGAGCACCGACCGCATCATCCGGCTGCCGGGGGGCTCCTCGTACGGCGGGCCGTACTGCTGGTGGGGGCCCGGCGGGTACGGCGGCTGGACCGGGACCGGCCGGTAGTGCGGCGGCGGCCCCGGAGGCGGCCAGCCGCCCGGCGGCGGGGGGGTGGTCATCCGGCCACCCCGATCAGCCGCGACCGGCGGTGCGCCGCCGCAGCATGAGCCCGCCGATTCCGGCGAGGGCCACCGTCAGCACACCGCTGAGCATGATCATCCGAGCGTCGGGCCCGGCGTCACCGCCGCCGCCCGTGGAGGCGGCGCCCTTGGGGGTCTCGTCGATCTGCTCGTCGGAGTCGGGGTCGGGTACCGGGTCGGAGGTCTTGGTCTGGGTGACGGTGAGGGTCGGCCTGGGGGTCGCGCTGGCGCTCGGGCTGGCACTCGGGCTGGCGCTCGGGCTGGCACTGGCACTGGCACTCGGGCTGGCGCTGGGGCTGCCCGTCCCCACGGTCACCCGCAGCGCGGCGGGCGCGGCCTGGGCGGCGTCGGGGGGGTTGCAGTCGAGTAGTTCGACCTCGTTCACGGAACCCGCCGCGCCGGTCGCCCGGAGCAGGGTGAACGCGTCGGGCTGGAAGGCGATGACCCCGGTCGCGAGGGGGGTCACCGTGACGACCAGGGGAGGCGCGGTGACCGGCTGCCCGGCGGCCGGGGGCGCGGCGGTGATCAGGATCTGGCGGAGTTCCGTGGGGACCGGCAGGACCCCCAAGGGGCTGGCGCTGATCTGCACCTGCCCGTCGGCGACGACGCTCGCGCTCGGCGAGACGGCCACGGACGGGGTGAGGGCGGGGAGGGCGGCCGGCGCGCTGATCTTCCAGGTCGCCGTGAAGGGAGAGTTCGTCACCACCGGCGACGTCGGGCCGGTGAGGTCCATGGTGAAGGTGTACGTCGCAGACGGTGACGGCGTACCGGCGAGCGTGCAGGTGTAGGCCACCGGCGCGGGGGCGGCGTAGATGGAGGCAAGCGCGGGAAACGCACCGAAGATGCCCGCACCCGCCGTAGCGACCACGGCCGTCTTGACCGCGACGCGCAGCCGCGTCTTGGACTTCAGCACAGTTTCTCCTCGTTCCAGCTTGATCGACCGGCCTCACACCGGCCACCGAGGCTTACAGGTTGCGGTCAAGGTTCGGCATAGATCCTACGAACACAGACCGCGACGCGCGAGCAAGTCGGCTAAACGGACACAAATTCCCATCTATCCCACAGCAAACGACACCGTACATCGGTAAAGCCCGTCGCGTCGGGTCGGATGGGACCCCGGCCGGACACGGAACGCGCGAGGGACACTTCATGGAGACCAGCCGAGGGCCTCGCCACGAATCCGGCCGCCCGACGAGCGGGTGGCCCGGGGTTGGCAATCAGCGTTCGGATATATAGAAAAAAGCAGGTCAAAACTGGTGCGGCCCTACTTAAAGATCACCGTACGGAAGCACCATCGGGCAGGGTGGAACCTGTGGTGGGCCTGATTCGGACACACCGAATGCCTGTTTGAGTTGTTGAAATATTTCATCGGCACACCCACCGTGGTCATCGGCCCGTTCATCCGACCGGGGTCTCGCGTTCGCCCACGAGGCCGCCGCGTGGGCTGGACGGCGTCCGGCGGCCCGGCCGGTTCCCGTTCGGGAAGGATTCGGTGGAAGGCGTGCGAACGGGTATACGGGACATGAAGAGCATCACCGCGCCCTCGGCCCGGTGGGCCGCGAGGAGCACTTCGCCGCCCCGCGGGCGCGAGGACTCCCCGGCGGCACGCCGCGCCGTCCGAAGGGTTCCGCCGAACGCCTTCGCCGAACAGCGGCGATCATCCCCGGGCTCTCCGGCAAGCCTTCCCCCCGCCCGGCCGCGAGCCCCTTGCGGGGCTCTCTCCCCCGGACGGATCAGCGATCACCCTGAGGTTCACCCATCGGAAGGACTGAGATGAGCACGCCGGTTGCATCGCAGGCGCGCGGCGGGCAGGTGCCCCGCCGGCGGATCCCGGCGAGATGGATCGCCGTCGCCCTGGCGGTGGCCCTCCTGGCGGCCATCGGGTTCAGCACCCAGTACCGCTCGGCGGAGTCCGTCGCGGCGGCGGGTCCCCGGCGTTTCGACCCGGCCGCTTACGGAGCGCGGACGTACGAGGACAGGGTCGTGCCCGCGATCGAGAGGAAGGCCGTCGAGCTGCCCGTACTGGTGAAGGCCATGAACACCGACATGGAGGCGGCCGGGAAGCAGTACGGCGTCCGGCACGGCAACGGCCCCTACACCTTCGCGGTCGAGGGCGTCGGCAGGGCCGGAGCGGTGAGGTCGGGACTGATGCACGTGACCGTGCCCGGTCTTCCCCCCGGCACCCGGGTCTCGCTGCAGGTCGGCCCGATCATCAACGGCACGGCGCTGCGGGACGCGGTGGGGTTCATCAGCTTCGGGCAGTTCCTCGACCAGGTGGAGTACGCCGACGCCGCCACCGCGCTGAACGATCAGATGAGGGAGAAACTGCTCAGGAACCTGGACGTGCCACGGCTGGAAGGCAAGAAGATCTCCTTCATCGGGGCCTTCAGCTTCCTCACCCCCTCCGTCGTGACCATCACCCCGGTCTCGATCAAGGAGATCGCGTGAGGCTCCCGACCGCCACCGTCCTGAGCGCCCGCGACGTCACCAAGGTGTACGAGGACGCGTACGTGCTCAGGGACGTCGACTTCGACGTGGCCGCCGGCCGGGTGACCGCGCTGTTCGGCGAGAACGGGGCCGGCAAGTCGACCCTGATGAGGATCCTCTCCGGGATCGAGCACCCCACCGCCGGCCATGTCGAGCTCGACGGGGAGCCCGTCAGGTTCGTGTCGCCCCGCGACGCCGCCGACCGGGGCGTCGCGATCGTCCACCAGGGGCTCAGCCTCTGCCCCAACCTGAGCATCCAGGACAACCTGTTCCTGGCCAGGGAGATCCGCGGGGGCCCCTGGGTGATCGACCGCTCGTCCCAGCGGGCCACCACCGCGGCGATCCTCCACAGCCTGGAGGAGTATCTGGACCCCGACCTGCTGGTCGGTGACCTGACTCCGGGCGAGCAGCAGATCGTCGAGATCGCGCGGGCGCTCCTCCAGGAGGCGCGGGTACTGATCATGGACGAGCCCACCTCGGCGCTCACCGCCCCGGAGGTCGAGGTCCTGTTCCGGGTCCTCAAGGAGCTGACCTCGAACGGTGTGGCGATCGTCTACGTCTCCACGCACCTGGAGGAGGCACTGGAGATCGCCGATGACGTCGTCGTCCTGCGTGACGGGCGGCTGGTCGCCACGGCGGACGCCGGCAACGTCGGCGTCCGGTGGGTCGTGGAGCGGATGACCGATCGCGACCAGGGCGACCGGTTCCCGCCCCGCGCCGCGGTCGCCGGGGAGGAACTGCTGACCCTGCGCGACCTCGTGGTGGCCGACCCGGCCAACCCCGGCCGCCTCGCCGTCGACGGCCTCTCCCTGACCGTGAGGGAGGGCGAGATCGTGGGAATCTACGGGCTGACGGGCTCGGGCCGCACCGAGTTGCTGGAGGCACTCGCCGGCCTGATCCCCTCGCAGTCGGGCCGCGTCCTGCTCTCCGGCACCCCGCTGGAGAGCCTGGGGATCCGCGACCGTGTCGGCCTGGGCATGATCCTGGTCCCGGGGAACCGGCGCCGCGACGGCCTCGTCCAGACGATGTCGGTCGGGGAGAACCTCTCCCTGGCCGGACTGGGCGCGTTCGTCCGGCGGCTGTTCATATGCCGTGACCGCGAGCGGGACGCCGTCCGCCGGATGATCGACGACATCACCGTCGGCGCGGGCGACGCGGACGACGCGGACGGCACGGGCGACGCGGGCGGCGCGGAGGCGTCGGTCGCGTCGCTGAGCGGTGGCGACCAGCAGAAGGTGGTGATCGGCAGGGCCCTGATGGCCGCCCCTCGGGTACTCCTGCTGGACGAGCCCTCGCGCGGCGTCGACGTCGGCGCCAGGACGGACATCTTCACGCTCATCGCGGCACAGGCGGAACGCGGCCTGGCCGTCCTCTTCACCACTTCGGACGCGGAGGAGGCCCTGCGGGTCCCCGACCGCCTGCTGGTGCTCGCCCGCGGGGTCCTCGTCGGCGAGTTCCGGCGCGGCACGACGACCCGGGAGGAGCTGCTGAAGGTCTCGGACGGCAGCACCTCCACCGACACGGACATCGACCGGAACACCGGCACGAGCACGGACAGGGGCGGTGCGGGGTGACACCTCGGGAAACGCCCCCCGCACCGGCGCCGCCGGGCCACTCACCGCCGGGGAAGGTCACAGCCGAGGCCCGCCGCCTCTCCCTGGTGAACGGCCTGTTCGAGCTGCGGGCGCCCATCGCGCTCGCGGCGATGATCGTGACCTTCGGCCTGCTGTCGGACACGTTCCTGTCCGTACCGACCCTCGTCATGGTGGCCAAGCACATCGCGATCAACGCGGTGATCGCAATCGGCGTGCTGCTGGTCGTCATCAAGGGCGGCATCGATCTGTCGGTCGGCTCGATCGCCGGGCTCTCCGGTGTCGTCGCCGGCGAGTTGCTCGAAGGACTCGGCCTCGGGTTCGCCGACGCCGTCGCCTACCCGCCCGTGTGGGGCGTGATCGTGCTCTGCGTCGCGGTCGGCATGCTCGTCGGCCTGGTGAACGGCATCGTCATCACCCGGTTCAAGGTGCCGCCTTTCATCGCGACGTTCGGCATGCTGTACGTGGCGCGGGGAATCGCGCTGCTGATCTCCGGCGGCTCGACCTATCCCAATCTGGGAGGCAACCCCGAGCTGGGCAACACCGGCTTCGAGGTCCTCGGCAACGGGCGCCCGCTCGGCCTCCCGGTGGCGATCTGGATCGCGATCCTCCTCGCCGTCGCCGTCACGCTGGTGCTCACCAGGACGCCGTTCGGACGGTGGCTGTACGCCGTGGGCGGCAACGAGCGGGCCGCGGAGCTCTCCGGGGTCCCGATCGACCGCGTCAAGACGGCCGTGTACGTGATCTCCGGTGCCTGCGCCGCGCTCGCGGGTCTCGTCATCGCCTCGGAGCTGACCTCGGCGACGCCGCTGGCCGGTGAGATGTACGAGCTCAACGCGATCATCGCGGTGATCCTCGGCGGCGCCGCGCTGGGCGGGGGGCTCGGCACGGTGCGGGGCGCTCTCATCGGGGCCTGCGCCGTCGGTCTCCTCGCCGAGAGCCTGATGCTCATGGGCGTGTCGGAGTTCTGGCAGATCGTCATCAAGGGAACCGTGCTCGTTCTCGTCGTGATGCTGGACCAGGGCCGCCAGCGGTTCCAGCGGCGCGGGGCCGCCGTGTCGGCGATGGCCGCCGGCAGGCGACCGGGCTGACGCGGCCGGACGGCCGCGCCGGCCGGGGGCGGAGCGGGGCTCCGGCCGCGCCCCGGCCGCCGGTCGGTACCGGGCCGGAGTGTCACCGGTCTTGGTGGCCCCTTGGCTCCCCCGTGATTCTCAAAGCCTCACGATTGCCGCTTCTTTTGTATTTTCAGATTAATCAGAAATCCCCTCATTGTTGGGGAATTGACAGGATAAACGCATGGCAGTCGAAGCGTTCAGCAGCGATATCACGCTGCGCATCAACGGTGCCGACCATTCCGTCTCCCTGGACAACCGGGTGACCCTCCTGGACGCGTTACGGGAGCATCTCGGGCTGACCGGGACGAAGAAGGGATGCGACCACGGGCAGTGCGGGGCGTGCACGGTCCTGCTGGACGGCCGCCGGGTGAACAGTTGCCTGACGCTCGCGGTCATGGCCGCCGGACAGGAGATCGTCACCATCGAGGGGGTGGCCGGCCTGGCCGGCACGAACGATCTGCACCCCGTCCAGCGGGCGTTCCTCGATCACGACGGTTTCCAGTGCGGCTACTGCACACCGGGCCAGATCTGCTCGGCCATCGGCGCGCTCGACGAGGCGGAACGGGGCTGGCCGAGCCATGTCACCGAGGACGTCGCCGCGGGCGTCGCCTCCAGCGGCGCCCTGGACGCCGAGGAGGTCCGCGAACGGATGAGCGGCAACCTCTGCCGCTGCGGGGCGTACGCCGGAATCGTCGAAGCCGTCCTCGACGCGGCCGGCGGGGGGAGCCCGGACCCGGTTCTCTCCGGCTGGAATCCCGGTGGCGCGCGATGAGGCCCTTCACCTACGAGCGCGCCACCGACCCCGGCGCCGCCGCCACCGCCGTCCTCGACGGCACCGACACGATGTTCCTGGCCGGCGGCACCAACCTCGTGGACCTGATGAAGCTCGGCGTGGTCGGGCCGGCGACGCTGGTGGACATCACCCGGCTGCCGTACGACCGGATCGAGCACCGGGCCGACGGCGGCGTGCTCATCGGCGCGATGGTGCGCAACAGCGATCTGTCCGGCGACCGGGGCATCAGGGAACGTTTTCCCGCGCTCTCCCAGGCGGTGCTGGCCGGGGCCTCCGGGCAGTTGCGATCGATGGCCACCACCGGCGGAAACCTGCTGCAACGCACGCGCTGCCCGTACTTCCAGGACGTCACCAAGCCGTGCAACAAGCGCGAGCCGGGTACCGGCTGCTCGGCGATCGGCGGCGACCACCGCGACCTGGGGGTGATCGGCACCTCCGCCGCGTGCGTGGCCACCAACCCCTCCGACATGGCGGTGGCGATGGCCGCCCTCGACGCCGTGGTGCACATCAGGCTCGCGGGAGGCGACGAGCGGGCGGTCCCGCTCTCCCGCTTCTACCTGCTGCCCGGCGACACCCCGGACCGGGAGACGGTGCTGGAGCCCGGTGACCTGATCACCGGGATCGAGCTGCCCCCGCCCCCGGACGGCGCCGCGATGCTGTACCGCAAGGTCCGCGACCGCTGGTCCTACGCGTTCGCGGTGGTCTCGGTCGCGGCTGTGGTCGCGACGGAGGCCGACGGTTCGCTGCGGGAGATCCGGCTGGCGCTGGGCGGGGTGGCCCCCGTGCCGTGGCGGGCCCGGGAGGCAGAGGGGATGCTGACCGGCCACCGGCCGACCAGGACGCTGCTGCTGGCGGCCGCGGACGCGGAATTCGTGGCGGCGCGCCCCCTCCCGCGGAACGAGTTCAAGATCGGACTGGCCGGCGACCTGATCGCGGCGAGCGTCCGCGATCTCACGGAACCGGCGGGGTCCACGGGGAACGGCTTCACTCGGGAGGAGCGGGGATGACCACTCTCGACAAGGTGGTGGGCGGGGCACCGGTCAGGATCGAGGGACGCGACAAGGTCACCGGCGTGGCCCGCTACGCGTACGAGTACCCCGTACCGGACGCCCTCTACGCCTGGCCGGTGCAGTCCACGATCGTCCGGGGGCGGGTGCGCTCCGTCGACGGCGCCGCCGCGCTGGCCCTGCCGGGGGTGATCGCCGTGCTGGACAGCGGCAACGTCTCCCGGCTGCGTCCCGTGCAGGACGCCGAACTGGCCGTCCTGCAGTCGGCCGACGTCGCCTACCGGGGGCAGATCGTCGCGGCCGTGGTCGCGAACACCCTGGAGGGGGCCCGCGAGGCGGCGTCGGCCGTGCGCGTGGACTACCAGGAGGAGGACCACGAGGTCGTGCTGGATCCCGGCAGCCCGCGGATCTCCTCTCCTACGAGGGTCAACGCGGGTTTGGCGGGGACGGTCGAGTGGGGTGACGCCGAGCGCGCCCTGGCGGCGGCGCCGGTCGGCGTGGACGCCGCCTACACGACCCCGGCCGAGCACGCCACCCCGATGGAGCCGCACGCCACGATCGCGTTCTGGGAGGGCGAGACCCTGACGCTCTACAACTCCGACCAGGCCCCGTGGATGTCGGCGGCCGCGGTCGCCCGGCTGTTCGGCCTTCCCGAGAGCGCGGTGAGCGTCGTCGCGGACCACGTCGGCGGCGGTTTCGGGTCGAAGGGGGCGATCCGCCCGCCGACCGTGCTGGCGGCGCTGGCCGCCCGCGCCGTCAGGCGACCGGTCAAGGTGGCGATGACCCGGCAGCAGATGTTCCCGCTCGTCAGCTACCGGACGCCCACCGTGCAGCGCGTACGCCTGGGGGCCGAGCGCGACGGCAGGCTGACCGCGGTGTGGCACGACGCGCTCCAGCAGAGCTCGAAGCTCGTCGAGTTCACCGAGCAGACGGTCTCGCCCAGCCGCGTCATGTACGCGACGCCCAACAGCCACACCGTCCACCGGCTCCTGCGGCTGGACGTGCCGAGCCCCTCGTGGATGCGCGCTCCCGGCGAGGCTCCGGGGATGTTCGCCCTGGAGTCGGCGATGGACGAGCTGGCGTACGCCCTCGGGATGGACCCCGTCCAGCTGCGGATCGTCAACGAGCCCTCGGTCGATCCCGAGTCGGGACTCCCGTTCAGCAGCCGCAACCTGATCGCCTGCCTGCGTGAGGGGGCGGCACACTTCGGCTGGGCGGACCGCGACCCCACGCCGGGCGTCCGAGAGGACGGCCGGTGGCTCGTCGGGACCGGTGTCGCGGCGTCGACCTACCCCGTCTACACCAGGGCGTCCACCGCGGCCGCCTACGCCGAGCCCACGGGCAGGTTCGTGGTCGAGATCGCCGCGGTCGACATCGGCACCGGCGCCCGCACCGCGCTCACCCAGGTCGCCGCCGACGAACTCGGCGTGCCGATGGACCGGGTCACGGTCAGGGTGGGCCGCAGCGTCTTCGGCCCCGCGGCACTCGCCGGAGGGTCCATGGGCACCTCCTCCTGGAGCTGGGCGGTGAGCAAGGCCTGCCGGGCGCTGGTCAAGGATCTCGACGAGCGGTCCGGCGTGGTCCCCCCGGACGGCCTGGGGGCACGGGCGGACACCGCCGAGGATCTCGCCGCGTGGAAGCGTTTCGCACGCCACTCCTTCGGGGCGCAGTTCGCCGAGGTCAGAGTGAACCTCGACAGCGGGCAGGTCCGTGTCGAGCGGCTGCTCGGGGTCTTCGCGTGCGGCCGGATCATCAATGCCAGGACGGCGCGCTCGCAGTTCCTCGGGGGCATGACGATGGGAATCTCCATGGCCCTGCACGAGGCTCTGGAGCTGGACCCCCGGTTCGGCGACTTCGTCAACCACGACCTGGCCGGGTACCACATCGCGTCGAACGCCGACGTCCGCGGGATCGAGGCCCACTGGATCGACGAGCAGGACGACGAGCTCAACCCGGTCGGTGCCAAGGGCATCGGCGAGATAGGGATCGTCGGCACCGCCGCGGCGATCGCCAACGCCGTCTTCCACGCCACCGGCTTCCGGCAGCGGGACCTGCCGATCACCCTTGAGCGGGTACGGGCGGCCATGCGCACCGGATGACGGGGGCGCGTTCTTGAGGGGGCGCCTCATTGAGGCTTGCGAGGGGCGCGTCATTGAGCTTGCGAGGGGCGCATCATCTTGCGAGGGGCGCATCATTGAGCTTGCGAGGGGCGCGTCATTGAGGGGGGCACGTCGACCGATCAGACCCGGCGCGTCCCGGCCTCTCCGGCGCGTCTCAGCCTCTGGTGCGCAGCTGGTCCCGTACGGCGCGAGCCAGGCCGGGGTCGTCGGCGATCACCCCGTCCACGTTGAGCCTGCACAGGCGCTTCAGCCACCTCTTCACCTCTTCGGTGGCGCGCCCGCCTGAGGTGTCGCCCCTGAGCTCCGCCCGGAGCCGCGCGGCGAGCTTGCGAACCGTCGTGGCGTGGACCAGGAGCCCTTGCTGCTGGGCGTTCCTGACGAGCGCGACAGGCGACACCGGCCTGCCGTCGAGACCTCCGGGATCGCCGGGACCGATCCGCTTGGTGACCACCCCGATGCCGTCGGCGTACTCGGCGACCTCCCGCAGCCCCTCCGGGGTGACCATGTCGTCATAGGTGAGCGGGTCGCCGGTGCTCGCGAGGTCGTACGGGGCGCCGGTCGCGCCGACGAACTGGATGAGCCGCAGCCGCGTGAGGGGACGCAACCTCTTGAGGTTCCCGGTCTCGAAGGACTGGATGAAGGCCGGGTCCCGCTCGTCGTCCCAGCCGTACCGCGCGAAGGTCTCCAGCAACGGCTCCTCGAGCGGCAGCCCGATCGAGGCGAAGTAGGTGGGGAACTTGGTCTCGGCGTAGACGCCCACCCCGTGCTTCTGCGCGAGCTGGACCACCTCGTCGAGCGTCGGGATGCGCTCTGTCCCGTCGTAGGCGGTGTTGTCCCGCCGCTCCTTGGGGAAGCGCTCCCTGGCGCGGAGGGTGCGCAGTTCCTCCAGGGTGAAGTCCTCGGTGAACCAGCCGGTGTGCCGCATGCCGTTGATGACCTTGGACGTCCTGCGGTCGGCGAACTCGGGGTGCCTGGCGATGTCGGTGGTCGCCGAGAGTTCGTTCTCGTGCCGGGCGACCAGCACGTGGTCCTTGGTCGAGACGAGATCGGGCTCGATGTAGTCGGTGCCCATCGAGATCGCGACCGTGTACGCGAGAAGCGTGTGCTCGGGACGGAACGCGCTGGCGCCGCGGTGGGCGATGACGATCGGCGCGACCTCGTGGCGGCCGAAATGCCTGGCCTCCGGGTTCGCGGGCCGCCCGGCCGAGGAACTCACGGAGCGTCCGTCCGCGGAGGTCGCGGGCCGCCCGGCCGTCGAGGCACCGGATCGTTCGTCCGCGGGGCTCGCGGATCGCGTACCCGTCGAATCGGCGTGGTGGAGAGCACCGATCGCGGCGATCCCTATGAATACGGCCAGCACACCGGCCCGCGCCTTGCTCACCTGTGTACACCCCTCGCTCCGGTTCAGCGGGGGAGACACATTCGCATAACGGCTATACCCGGACCGGACATGCGATTAACGATCAGAAGCGATTCTGACTGAGATAAGACCACATGACCGTCTCCTGGGGCATTTCCCTAGGTGTGTCCCGGTATTGTCGGCCACAAAAAAAGAGTGAGCGATCGATCACTCACTCCTCGGTGCGGGAAGGGGAAACCCGGGTCAACAGCCGGCCACGCGCCCCTGTTTCCGGACCCGGCCTCGGCCTCACACCCCCGCATCGGCCTCAGGCGGCGATCCGGCGGCTCACAGGCCCCAAAAGCTCACAGGTCCCAAGCGCGGAGGGCGAACCGGCCCTCCACCCGCCCCCACCGCCGAACGGGCACCGTACCGGCTCCCGGCGACGGGCGGGTGTCCCCGCATCACCGCCCGCGCCCGCCCCGTCCCTCGCCCGACCAGCCGTTTCCGTGCCGGTGGCCCCGCCGGTATCCGTACCTGTGACGATGGCGCCGCTCGCCCTGCCTGGCCCACGCCGGCCGCGCGAACTCCCGGTCCCGGTGGCGCCGGGCGTCAGACCCGTGCCGTCCGAACCCGTGGCCTCCGCGCCATCCGGCATCCGGACCTCTCCGTCCGAACTCCCGGTCCCTGTGCCCGGACCCCGGCCCCTCGCCGCGTTCACCGCCCGGACCGCGCCGCCCGGATCCGTACTCCTCATAGCGTCCGAAGCCCGGCGCCTCCGGCCGTCCGAACCCCCGGTCCCTCGGACGCCCGGGCTCCCACCCGCCACCGCGCTCTCCCGACCGGTCGCCCCCGTACCGCTCGAACAGCGGGTCCTTTGGCCGCTCACGGCCCCAGCCGTCGCCGCTCCCGGCCTCCGAGCCCGGCCGCTCGACGTCCCGGTCCCTGTGGCGCCCGAACCCCCATCTCTCTCCGCGTTCGCCCTCCGGATCCCGCCGTCCGAACCCGCGGTCGCCGTGGCGTCCCCGCCCCGCGTCCCACCGCCCGGCCGCCCTGGCCCGATGCCGCCCGCCGTCCGAATGTCTCGGCCGCCCGAAACCCCAGTTTCCCTTGCGCTCGATGCTCGTCCTCGATCGCTCGGCCGTCCGTCCCCCGTTGCCCCAGTTCTTGGTCGTCCAGCCCCCGGCGTGCTTCGGCGTCGAGTGCGCGGGACGCTTGGCACCCCAGCCCGTGGATCGCTCGTTCCCCGACTTCGAGTGCTGGACCGCGCCGAGGGCGGCCACCCCTATGAGTACGGCTACGACCCCGGCCCGCACGATGCTCACCTGGGCACACCCCCGCCTTCTGATCATTCGGGGGGTTGTCTCCTGTTGTACGACTCCCTACCCGGATTGCCGGGCAGGCTAACGATCAGCGGCGGGCGGCGAAGGGGCCGTGACCTGCCGGTTCGGCGAGCACCGCGCCCGGCTCGGGAGGGGGCGACGCCCGGTTCGGGAGGTGCGGCACACCGCGCCCGGCTCGCGGGCCGGGCGGTACGGCGCGGTCAGGCGCGGCGGGTCTTCGACAGGGTCGCGTAGACGATGATGTTGTCGGTGTAGTGACCGGTCCTGCTGTTGTAGACACCACCGCAGGTGATCAGCCGCAGGGTCGCCTCACCGGTGTTGCCGTAGACCCGCTTCGACGGGAAGGCCGCCTTGCTGACCTGTTCCACCCCGTCGACCGTGAACTCCGCGAGGCTTCCGTCGGACCGGGAGACCTTGATCTTGTCCCCGCGCTTGACCTCCTTCAGCCGGCTGAAGACGGCAGCGCCCTTCTTGGTGTTCACGTGCCCGAGCACCACCGAGGGCCCCTGCTGCCCGGGGATCGGGCCGTGCTTGTACCAGCCCGCCTGGTTGGGCCTGCTCAGCGGAGGCGTCTGGATCTCCCGCTTGGAGTCGACGCTGAGCGCCATCAGCGGGGCCAGGACGCCGATCTTCGGGATGGCCAGCCGCCGGGGCTTCACGCCGTCGCTCTTCAACGGCTCCGGAGGCATGACCACCGGCAGCGGCGGCGCCGCCGTGGGCGCGGCGGCCGTCAGAGGAGCGTCGAGCCCGCCCGGCCCCACCGAGGACGGCGTCACTCCCGCCGGCTGCCGGCCGGCGGCCGGGACCTCCTGGATCTGGATGTTGCTGTCCGCCGCCTGCGGCACGGGCGGGCCGTACGGCTCCTCCTCCAGCGCCGGAGTCAGGTACGCGAGCAGACCCGCCATGATCGCGGCCACCCCGCCGAGCGACCCGGCCACGAGGAGCCCGGCCATCAGCATGCTCCCCTTGGGCTTGGGAGCCGGGCCCCGGCCCTGGTAGGGGTCGGGACCGCCCTGTGCGGGTCCTTGGTACATCCGGCGCCTCCTTCAGCTGTCCCTCTGGCCGCGCGCGTGTGCCGCCCGCCGCCTCATCAAGACCACACCACCCAGTGCGCTTCCCGTCACCATCGCCGTGCCCGCGCCGAGAAGCCCCAGCCCGGAGCCTCCCTGAGGAGCCTCACCGGTCTGCGCCCCGCCGCTGGGCGTGATGATCACCTGCGGCGCGGTGGGGGTGGGCCTGGTGGGGGTGACGGTCGCGGTCACGGTCAGGGTCGGTTTGGGCGTCGAGGTCGTCGTGCTTCTGGTGGTGCTGTTCGTCCCGCCGTTCTGGTCACCGTTCTGGTTGCCGTTCGAACTCGGCGTGGGGGTGGGGGTGGGGGTGGGGGTGGGGGTGATGCTGGGAGTGACGGTGGGGGTGATCGTGGGGGTGACGGAAGGGTCCGGGGTGTCGGTGATCGTCGGGCTGGGCGAGGGAGATACGCCCGGCTCGGAAATGGTGACGTTCACCGAGCCCGGCGCGCTGACGAGCGTGCAGGTGGCCCGGTAATCGGCCGGCGGGTTCGCCAGGTTCTTCGTGATCACTCGGAAGGCGTCGACCTGCGCGAACTTCCCGGCCTCCAGGTTCGTGACCTTGATGGTGTGCTTGCCGTACTTGAGGTCGTTGAACCTCCACAGCGTGAGCCCGCCCTGGTGCGCGGCGTTCGTCGGCGTGCCGTCGGGGTTCTTCGAGGCGTCGACGAAGGACGGCGTGGCGTCCTGATCGTCGATCTGGAAGCCGACCTTGCCCGCCTCCGTGCTGCGCCGGGCGATGTACTCGATCCCGGTGCCGGTGAACGTGAAGGTGGCGAAGGAGTTCACCCTGTCCGTGCGGTGCAGGTCACGGCCGTGGTCGCCGATGCTCTGCGCCTGGTCGTTCAGCTCGTACCAGTCGGCCGCCCCGTGGTACCCCACCCGAGGGTTGCCGTTGTCGTCTTTCTCGTCGTTGTTGACCACGACCTCACCGGCCGGAGGCATGAAGTCGACGAACAGCTTCCGGGGACTGACCTTGAGCGTGCCCGCCTGGGTGGTGTGCGCGGAGTCGGAGATCCCCTCGGGAAGCTTCAGGATCTTTCCCGGCTGCAACTTGCCCGGCTGGTCGACGGAGCCCTTCGGCTGGAGGACGCCGACCCAGCTTCCGGAGACCTGCACGTTCCCGGTGACCAGAACCTTGCCCCCGGGGCCGAAGTAGCCCGGCGAGCCGAACCTGGCCGGGTCGCCGTTCTTGTACTTGAGATCCCAGCCGATGCTGAGCGGTTCCCCGACCGTGAGCGTGGTGGGAATCGACACCGTGGTCCGGAGGTTCACCACGCTGCTTCCCAGGGCGATCCCGCCCGTACAGCTGTAGTCGACCACGAGTTCGGCATTGCTGGCACCGGACGCACCGGTGGGCAGCGCGACCAGCGCACCGCCGACAAGGCACAGGGCCGAAACCGTGAGAGACCTACGGAGCCCAGATCGCCACCGAACCACCACACACTCCGATCACGAAGGCTGCCGTCAACGGGCATACCCATAGCACACCGAGGGTAGATCGTACGGTTTCCACCATCTTCGCCGCAGCGAGATCGCGGGTGGATCCGAAGACCGTGGCGCACTTGTGATCTGGATTTACCTCCACATACCTCCGCAAGTCGCGGGAACGCGACGGGTCCGGGTGTACCTGCTGGTAACAGAATCGTATTCTGTGTCACGAGCCGTCACGAACCGTCGCGAGTCCTAGGAGGCACACCATGCAGCGAGACCTCTTCGAGGAGGAGCACCAGCTCTTCCGGGAGACCGTGCGCGAGTTCTTGGCCCGCGAGGTGGCCCCCCACCACGACCAGTGGGAGAAGGACGGCATCGTCCCCCGCGAGGTGTGGAAGAAGGCCGGAGAGATCGGGATGTTCGGCTTCGGGGTGCCCGAGGAATTCGGTGGAGCCGGAATCACGGACTTCCGCTACAACGCCGTGATCGTCGAGGAGGTCATGGCGATCGGCGCGACCGGCCTGGGCTACTCGCTGCACAACGACGTGATGGCGCCGTACTTCGTGGACCTCACCGACGACGAGCAGAAAGCCCGCTGGCTGCCCGGGTTCGCCTCCGGCGAGCTGATCACGGCCGTCGCGATGAGCGAGCCCGGCGCGGGCAGCGACCTGCAGGGCATCAGGACGACCGCCGTACGCGAGGGCGACCACTACGTGGTCAACGGCCAGAAGACCTTCATCACCAACGGCATCAACTCCGACCTGGTCGTCACGGTCGCGAAGACCGACCCGGCCGCGGGCGCCCGGGGGATCTCACTGCTCGTCGTCGAACGGGGCATGGAGGGCTTCACCCGGGGTCGCAACCTGGAGAAGATCGGCATGCACGCCCAGGACACGGCTGAGCTGTTCTTCGACAACGTCAGGGTCCCCGCGGTCAACCTGCTGGGCCCCGAGGAGGGGCAGGGCTTCTTCCAGCTCATGGCCAACCTGCCGCAGGAACGCCTGTCGATCGCGGTGATGGCCGTGGCGGCGGCGGAGACGGTCCTGCGGACGACCATCGAGTACTGCAGGAGCCGCACCGCCTTCGGCCGGAACATCGGCAGCTTCCAGAACACCCGGTTCGTGCTGGCCGAGCTGGACACCGAGGTGGACATCGCCCGCCTCTACGTGGACAAGTGCATCCTGGCCCTCAACGCCGGGGAGCTCACCGCCGTGGACGCCGCCAAGGCGAAGTGGTGGACCACGGAGCTGCAGACCAAGGTCATCGACCGCTGCCTCCAGCTGCACGGCGGCTACGGCTACATGATGGAGTACCCCGTGGCCAAGGCCTGGGTCGACAGCCGCGTCCAGACCATCTACGGCGGCACCACCGAGATCATGAAGGAGATCATCGGCCGTTCCTTCGGCTTCTGAGACCGGCCCCAGACACAGCCCTCCGAGACCGGCCTCCGACACGGCCCTCAGAGACCGGTCCCTGACACGGCCCTCAGAGACCGGTCCCTGACACAGCTCTCAGAGACCGGTCCCTGACACGGCCCTCAGAGACCGGCCTCCGAGATCGGCCGGTCCCTCACTCCTCGGTGATGTCCTCGATCTGCACGGCCACCCCGTCCTTGATCGTCACCTTGGCGAAAAGGGCGCCGCGCTTCTCGATCGCCTTCTGCAACTGCTCCACCGAGCAGCTGTACGGGGCCTCCCCCTCCTTGCAGACCAGCCCCCGCGCGTCGCGCACGACCGTGTACGGCAGCAGGAGGGCTTTCACCTCCTGGTCGCTCTCGGAGGTCACGGTGATCCCGTCCACCCCGCGCAGGGCGATCTGCCCCCTTGTCGTGGCGTCGACGTCCCGGCTCCCGGAGAGGCTCACCGACGGTGACGCCGTGACGAGGGCGGCGTCGTCCGCCGACGCGGAAGCGGACGGAGAGGGCGTAGAGGACAGAGAGGGAGTGGCGGAGGCCGCGGGGGACGGGGAGACGCTCACGGTAACGGTGGCCGTGGCGGTCGCCGACACGCCGGACGCCCCGGGCGCGGCGCTCCCGCCCGAACATGCGGAGAGGCCTGCGGCCAGCGCTGCCACCAGCAGGGCACGCGTTACCTTCGATGTTCTGTTCACGAGAGGTAACGATCCCATGGGTTGGGGATCGCGTTTACCAGCCGCACGGGCGGCTCCGCCGACGCATACTGGTCAGCGGAGACTTCCCCGAGGTGGTGACGATGGACAGCGGACTGATTCTGCTGGTCTTCCTGGCGTTCCTGTTCGCCTGGGGCCTGAACCGGGTGCGCCGCGCCCTCCGGCTCGGCCCGGTCGCCTACGTCGGCGTCATGGTCGTGTTCGTCATCGCGATGCTCGCCATCTGGGGACAGACCATCCGCTGACCACTTTCCGCCGGGCCCGGCGCCCCTACCGGGACGCCTCCAGCAGCACGCTCGCGACCAGTTCCGGGTCGTCGGTCATCGGCAGATGCCCGCAGCCCCTGAGCAGCTTCACCCGCTGCCCCGACCACCTGGCCGCCCGGATGGCCTGCCGGCGCGGGAGCAGCCGGTCGTGCTCGCCCCAGGCGATCGTGACCGGCGCCTTCGGCGGCGCGGGAGGCATCAGCCCCGCGAACGAGGCGAGGGTCTCGTCGAAGCCGGAGGAGTCCCCGAGCGACTGGAGGGCGGCGAGCAGCGCCTCGGGCGTGAGCCTCACCGGATGGGCGACCAGGACACCGGCGCAGAGGATGCGGCCCAGCGGATCCTCCGCGAAGGCGGCGGCCCGTCCGGGGGGAAGGCGGCGAGCGGAGACCCTGATCGCGCGGAGGACGGCTCGCGTGTACGCGAGCTCGCTGCGGTTCCAGAATCCGGCGGGAGAGAGCGCGGCGGCCGAGCGGACCACCCCGCGCGAGGCCAGTTCGAGGGCGACGTAACCGCCCAGGGAGCTGCCCGCCACGTGAGGGTCGCGCAGGCCGAGCACCTGGAGGAAGGACTCGATCGCGTCGGCCAGGCTTTCCGCCGTGTACGGCGTGCCGGGCGGCAGCGGCGGCGAGACGCCGAAACCGGGGAAGTCGACGGCGATCACGTCCCGCTCGGCGGCGAGTCTGTCGAGCACTGGCAGCCATGCCTGCCAGTGATGCCCGATACCGTGCAGCAGGACCAGCGGGGAACCCGTCCCGCGCCGTTCGAACGCCAGCTCCATACCCCCGAGTCAACCACCGATCGGGGAGGTGTTCCAGCTCTGCCGCGGACGGCTCAGCGCGACCTGGTGGGGATCTCGAACCAGACGGCCTTGCCCTCCTTGGTGGGGCGGGAACCCCAGCGCCTGGCGAGCTGGTCGACGAGGTAGAGACCCCGCCCGCCCTCGTCGTTCTCCCCCGCGCTGCGGATGCGCGGCAACCGGAGATCCTGGTCGAAGACCTCGACCCAGACGGACTCCTTGCCCCGGCGGAGCCTGAGCGTGAACTCCTTCTCGTTGACGATCTCGTCTTCGAAACCGGGGACGTCCCAGGACTCGTCGAACGGCAGCGGAGGGCCGTCCATCGTCAGCTCCCTGCGCGGGATGCTGGCGCTGGCGGCGTGCAGCACGACGTTGGTGACGACCTCGGAGACCAGCAGGCAGGCGAGCTCGGCGCGCTCCTCGGGGACGTTCCAGCCGATGAACGCCTCCGACGCCATCCGGCGCGCCTCCCCGACCATGATCGGCTGAGCGGGGAAGGTGCGCTCCTCGACGGCGAGGTCCTCGGAGGCGGACCTGAGCACGAGGATGGCCATGTCGTCGTCGATCTCGCCGGGCACCGCGACGGTGGCGGCGTCGGCGAGGCGCTCGACGGAGGCGTCGCTGATCTCGATGAGCTTGCCGCAGAGCTGCGCCAGCGTCTCCTCGACGTTGGGCGGCCTGCCGTCGGCGTCGCGGATGGGGCGACGATCGACGAGCCCGTCGGTGTAGAGGAGCAACGCGGCCCCGGGGGGCAGCGTCCGCGTCTCCTCCTTGTAGACCAGGTCGGCGTGCATGCCCTTGGCCCGCACCCCCAGCGGCTGGCCGACCTCGTGGATGTCGAGCTCGGTACAGGTGTCGCCGATGAGCAGCAGGGGGGGCGCGTGGCCGGCGTTGGCGAACGACAGCTGCCGCGACCAGGCGTCGTACACCAGGTACTGGCAGGTGACGATGGGCGGGACGCTGATGTCGGTGCCGCTCTCGTCCTGCTCGGGGGTGGCGATGATGCGTGTCCACTCGTCGAGCCTGGCGAGGATCTCCGCGGGCGGCTTGTCGTCCTGGGCGAAGGCCCGCAGCGCCGCCCGCAGCTGCCCCATGACCGCCGCGGCCTTGGCGCCCCTGCCCTCGACGTCGCCGATGACGATGCCGACCCGGCCCGCCGACAGCGGGATGACGTCGTACCAGTCACCGCCGACCTGGGTCTGGATGCCCTGTCCGTGGCTGGCCAGGGGGGCGGCCGGGTAGTAGCGGACCGCGATGTCCAGCCCGTCGAGCTGCGGCAGCGCGCGGGGCAGCAGGTGTTTCTGGAAGGACTCGGCGGTGTGCCGCTCCTCCTCGAACAGCAGGGCGTTGTCGACGGCGAGCGCGACCCGGGTGGCGATGGCCCCCACGAAGTCGCGGTCGAAGGCGTCGTAGTGCGGGCTGCGCCGGTCGGTCAGGTTGGACAACCCCAGGTACATCAGCCCGAGGGTCTCGCCGCGCACGCACAGCGGCGCCACGATGGCCGAGGTCATGCCGATCTCGGCGGCCAGGCGGGTGTTGGCCTCACCCGGGCTGGGGTAGTTGGTCTGGGAGAAGTCCTCGACGAGGATCGTCTCCTGGCGGCGCAGCGCGATCTCGGCGTAGTGCCCCACCGGGTAGCGGATCTCCGCCCCGAGCGGCGCCCAGGTATTGGGCGGCGGGCTCCAGCCCTGGACGTGGGTGGAGACCCTGCGGGTCAGCCGCCCCTCCTCCATCAGCTCGATGAAGCAGTGGTCGGCGAACTGCGGGACGAGCATCTCGGCGACGCGCTTGAGCGTCTCCTCCACGTAGAGCGATCCGGCGAGGCGCTCGCCGATCCGCTCCAGCAGACCGAAGCGGTCCTTCTCCCGCTCGTTGCTGCGCATCGCCTCGCGGGCGGTGATGACGATGCCCGTCACCGCTCCCGAGGGATGCCGCAGCGGCACGGCCTGTGCCCGTACGTAGATGATCGTGCCGTCCCCGCGCCTGACGTCGAACGTGCCCTCCCAGACGCCGCCCTTGAGGACGTGCTTGGAGAGCTCGACGGCGAGCGGGTGGTCCTTCTCCATGATGCCCAGGGAGAGGGACTGGTCGCGGGGCCCGGATGTGCCGGGGCGCCCGAACAGCCTTTCCGCGAACGGGTTCCAGTAGAGAAGGTTGCTGAACCTGTCGGTGACGACCACCGCCATCTCAGCGTGATCCAGGACGGAGCCGGCCGTAAGGTGATCAGCGGCGTCCTGGGAAACATCCCCCCACCGCTTCATCCGGTGACCGCCCGTCGGGGGCGGGTGTGTGCAAAGCGAACCACGGTTGCTCCTGCAGTCTCGGCCTGGGAGCGGAGGGACTCCCGAACGGGATCCAACCGAGCTAAGGGGCCTCGGTCAGCGAGTGGAGACGAAAACGTGCGCGGCAATCTCTCGCGGGAGATCCGCAAGAAAATTGTCCGCCTCGTCGTCACCTGTCACCCGCACACCGTCGTCGCTCGCCGCGAGCGTCACCTCGCGTCCGGGTTGTATCCCAACTTGCTTGAGTTTAAGCATCACAGCCGGATCGCTTTGCACTTGTTCGCTAATTCGCCGCACGACAACGGGTATATCTCTGGGTCCGGCCATCGCCGACATCGACGGCAGCGACTCCGGCTTCCCACCGGGAACGCCGACGACGCCGAGTTCGTCGAGGCCGGGTATCGGATTGCCGTGCGGATCCTCGGTGGGGTTGTTGAGCAGGCTGACGAGCCTGGCCTCCACGGATTCGGACATGACGTGCTCCCAGCGGCACGCCTCGATGTGCACCTCTTCCCAGGGCAGACCGATGACCTGGGTGAGCAGGCACTCGGCGAGACGGTGCTTGCGCATGACGCGGGTCGCGAGCGTGCGTCCCAGGTCGGTCATGGTCAGGTGGCGGTCGCCCTCGACGCGTACCAGGCCGTCGCGCTCCATCCGGGCGACCGTCTGGCTGACGGTGGGTCCGCTCTGCTGGAGGCGTTCGGCGATGCGCGCGCGCAGGGGGACGATGCCCTCCTCCTCCAGCTCGAAGATCGTACGAAGGTACATCTCCGTTGTGTCGATCAGGCCGTGTGCGGTCAAGGTTCCTCCCGTCCTCTCTCGATGCTACGTCCATCGCGCGGTGTTCCCGGGAGGGCGGCGCGGGACCTCGGAAGTTTGAGAAGACGACCCTATTGGGAGAACAGCCCACGATGACAAAGGACGGCAACGCCGGAGGGCGCCAAATCCTTCCCTAGCTGCTCAAACGCTACGCGTGAGCGGACGATATTTTCTGAAGGCCGGAACGGCCAGTCCCACCGCGACCACGGCCACCGCGCAGGCGATCCCGCCGCCCACCCAGGCCCAGGTGGCGCCGAACCACGAGGCGGTGCCCCCGGCCCGCAGGTCCCCCAGCCTGGGGCCTCCCGCGACGACCACCATGAAGACCCCCTGCATCCTCCCGCGCATGTCGTCGGGCGCGTGGGTCTGCAGGATCGTCTGCCGCCACACCGCGGAGACCAGGTCGGCGGCCCCGCCGAACGCCAGCAGGGCGACCATCAGCCACAGCTGCTCGGCGAGCCCGGCCGCGGCGACGGTGAGCCCCCACGCCGCGATCACGTACGTGAGCGCCAGTCCCTGGCGCCGGACCCGGCCCACCCAGCCCGACAGCAGGCCGCCGAGCACCGAGCCGATGGCGATGCTGGCCGACAGCCAGCCGAACGCGACCGGGGAACCGCCGAACCGCTCGTCCACGATCTCCGGGAACAGCGCCCTGGGCAGCGCGAACGCCATGGCGATCAGGTCGACGACGAACGACATCAGCACGACCGGGTGCCCGGAGACGTAGCGCAGGCCGTCCACCACCGAACGCAGTCCCGGGCGGGTCACCTCGCCGACCGGTTCGAGCCTGGGCAGCCGTACCGCGGCGTAGAAACCGGCGCCGAACAGCAGCGCGTCGATCAGGTAGGCGGTGGCGAAACCGCTCTGGGCGAGTACGACCCCGCCGACCAGGGGCCCGATGACGGTGCCGAGGCCGCCCACCAGGAAGTTGAGGGTGTTGGCCGCGGGGACCAGGCCGGCGGGGACCAGCCTGGGGATGATCGCGCCCCTGGTCGGCCCGGTGATGGCGAACCCGGTGGCGTGCACGGCCACGGTGGCCAGCAGCAGGCCGACGCCGGTCGAGCCCAGGGCGGCCTGGACCAGGAGCGCGAGCGTCCCCGACCAGGCGATCAGCGCGCCGATCATGAGGAGCCTGCGGCGGTCGACCGCGTCGGCGATCGCGCCTCCCCACAGGCCGAACACGACCAGGGGGATCAGGTTGGCGGGGCCGAGCATGCCGACCCAGAAGGACGACTTCGTGATCTCGTAGATCTGGGCGCTGACGGCCACCGAGGTGAGCTGGAATCCGATGAACGACACGCCCTGACCTGCCCAGAGCCGCCGGTAGGCGGGTATGGCGAGGGGGCGCGTATCAGCCGCGTGCCTACGGACGAAGTCCCCGAAACCCACCCCGTTACCTCTCTACCTGACATACATGGATATATCAGTAAAGAGCGGGCAGAGTGCTAGGGGGCCAGGCGTTCGACGATCCAGGTGGCGCCGGAGCGCCGGTAACGGAGGCGGTCATGCATGCGGTCGGTGCGGCCCTGCCAGAACTCCACCTCCGACGGCACCACGCGCAGCCCGCCCCAGAAATCGGGGATCGGCGGGTCCTCGGGCCAGCGCTCCGCCAGTTCCTCGTAGCGGGCGTCCAGCTCGTCCCTGGAGTGCACGACCGCCGACTGCCGCGACGCCCACGCGCCGATCCGCGACCCGTAGGGCCGGGACCTGAAGTAGGCGGCCGACTCCTCGCGCGGCAGCCGCACCACCGTGCCCTCCACCCGCACCTGGCGGCGGATGGAGTGCCAGGGGAACAGCAGGGCCGCCCGCGGGTTCTCCGCCAGGTCCCGGCCCTTGCGCGACTCGTAGTTGGTGTAGAAGACGAACCCGTTCTCGTCGTAGCCCTTGAGCAGCACGGTCCTGGCCGTCGGCCGTCCACCCGCCGAGGCGGTCGCCAGCACGGTCGCGTTCGGCTCGGGAAGCCCGGCGTCCACGGCCTCGCCGAACCAGAGGGCGAACTGCGAGAAGGGGTCGGGGGCGAGGTCTGCCTCGATCAGGGGCAGCCCCTGGTACGTGCGTCGAAGGCCCGCCATCGAAGGCGGTCGCGATGTGGCGTCCACGGGAAGGTATTCTCCCGTGCCGAGCAGGAAGCCCGCGCGGCGCCCCCCACCTGGGGCGATCGCGTTCCGGCGGGTCCGGCGGCACACCGCCTCGGCCCAGGGGGTTGAATATGACCCGCCGGTATCTCGACATCAAGGCTTTGACTTCAAGAAAGGGAGGCAGCCGAGAATGTCCGACTTCAAACCCGGGCTCGAAGGCGTTGTAGCTTTCGAGACGGAGATCGCGGAACCGGACAAAGAAGGGGGCGCCCTTCGTTACCGGGGCGTCGACATTGAAGAGCTGGTCGGCCGCGTCTCTTTCGGACACGTGTGGGGCCTGCTTGTCGACAACGAGTTCCAGCCGGGTCTGTCCCCGGCCGAGCCCTTCCCCGTCCCCGTCCATTCCGGTGACATCCGCGTCGACGTGCAGAGCGCGGTGGCCATGCTGGCCCCCGCGTACGGCTTCAAGCCCCTGCTCGACATCGACGACGAGCAGGCCCGCGCCGACCTGGCCCTGGCCAGTGTGAACGCCCTGAGTTTCGTCGCGCAGTCCTCGCGTGGCCTGGGGAAGCCGATGGTCCCCCAGAGCGAGGTCGACAAGGGTGAGAGCATCGTCGAGCGGTTCATGATCCGCTGGCAGGGCGACCCCGACCCCAAGCACGTCAAGGCCATCGACGCCTACTGGACGTCCGCCGCCGAGCACGGCATGAACGCCTCCACCTTCACCGCCAGGGTCATCGCCTCCACCGGAGCCGATGTCGCCGCGGCGCTGAGCGGTGCGGTCGGCGCCATGTCGGGGCCGCTCCACGGCGGTGCGCCCGCGCGCGTGCTGCACATGATCGAGGGCGTCGAGCAGGTCGGCGACGCCAAGAAGTACGTCCAGTCGGAGCTCGACAAGGGCCAGCGCCTGATGGGCTTCGGTCACCGCGTCTACCGTGCCGAGGACCCCCGGGCACGCGTGCTCCGCCGCACCGCCAAGGAACTCGACGCACCGCGTTACGAGGTCGCCGCGGCGCTGGAGAAGGCCGCGCTGGAGGAGCTCCACGCCCGCAAGCCCGACCGGGTGCTCGCCACCAACGTCGAGTACTGGGCCGCGGTCATCCTGGACTTCGCCAAGGTTCCCTCGTCCATGTTCACCTCGATGTTCACCTGCGCCCGCACCGCGGGCTGGGCCGCCCACATCCTGGAGCAGAAGCGCACGGGCAGGCTTGTCCGCCCCAGCGCCGACTACGTGGGTCCGTCCCAGCGCTCGGTCCAGGACGTCCCCGGAGCCGCCGAGGTCGTCCACTCCTTCTGAGTCCCCCTCCCGTACGGCTGTCGCGCGGCGTCTCGCGCGGCAGCCGTCGCCGGTTCCGGCCCTCCGCGCCCCCGGGCCGTCCCGCCCGGCTCGTACCGCCCGGCCCCGCGATCACCCAGCCCTGCCCAAAACCCTCCCACGGCTCGTCTCAAAATCCGGACCCCGTCCTGGTCCGATCCTCGGGCTCAGTAGGCTGGTCGGGTGGCTGACATCGTGATTCCCTCTGACATCAAGCCCGCCGACGGCCGTTTCGGCTGCGGGCCCTCGAAGGTGCGCCCCGAGCAGCTGTCGGCTCTCGCGGCCTCCGGATCCGGTGTCCTGGGCACCTCTCACCGCCAGAAGCCGGTCAAGTCGCTGGTCGGGCGCGTTCGCGCGGGGCTCTCCGAGCTGTTCTCCCTTCCGGAGGGGTACGAGGTCGTCCTGGGCAACGGCGGCACTACCGCGTTCTGGGACATCGCCGCCTTCGGGCTGATCCGCGAGCGGTCCCAGCACCTGCACTTCGGTGAGTTCTCCTCCAAGTTCGCCTCGGTGGCGGCCAAGGCCCCGTGGCTGGGCGACCCGACCGTGATCAAGTCGGAGGTCGGCAGCCACCCCGAGGCCCGGCTGGAGGAGGGCGTCGACGTCTACGCGCTCACCCACAACGAGACCTCGACCGGCGTCGCGATGCCGATCAGGCGCGTGGGCGAGGAGGGCTCGCTCGTGCTGGTCGACGCCACCTCGGGAGCGGGCGGCCTGCCCGTCGAGGCGAGCGAGTTCGACGTCTACTACTTCGCGCCGCAGAAGAGCTTCGCCTCCGACGGCGGCCTCTGGATCGCCCTGATGTCCCCGGCCGCACTGGCCAGGGTCGACGAGATCGCCGCGAGCGGGCGCTACGTCCCCGAGTTCTTCAGCCTCCCGGTGGCGATCGACAACTCCTCCAAGGACCAGACGTACAACACGCCGTCGGTCGCCACGCTCTTCCTGCTCGCCGAGCAGATCGAGTGGATGAACGGCAACGGCGGCCTGGCCTGGACGACCGCCCGCACGGCCGACTCGGCCCAGCGCCTCTACACCTGGGCGGAGAAGACCTCCTACACCACCCCGTTCGCGGGTCCGGAGTTCCGCTCCAACGTGGTCGGCACGATCGACTTCTCCGACGGCGTCGACGCCTCCGCGATCGCCAAGGTCCTGCGGGCCAACGGCATCGTCGACACCGAGCCCTACCGCAAGCTCGGCCGCAACCAGCTGCGCGTCGCGATGTTCCCCTCGATCGACCCCGACGACGTCGAGGCCCTGACCACCTGCGTCGACTACGTCGTCGAGCGCCTGTAGTCCCCGGCTCCCGCCCGGGAGCCGCGACGCTTTCCCGCCCGGTCCGGCGGTGACGGCCGCGGTCTCCGCTCCCGTCCCGGAAGCCGGACTCCCGGCTCCCCGGGCGGGAGGCCAGGTGCACTCGGCCCCTGTGGTCGGTACGGCTAGGGCAGCGTGCTCGGGGCCCCGCCCGCCCCCTGGGGGTGCGCCCGCTCCCCCGCGCGCCGCGCCAGCTCGTGCAGCAGACGCAGGGCGTCGTCCGGATCCACCCCCTCCGCGAACCGCGAGAGCACCGGAGCGCGGTCGGGACTCCCGGCCAGGGCCGCGAGCATCAGCCCGGCCACGTGCTCGTCCCGGGAGCGGCTGGCGGTGTAGCGGAAGGCGTTGCGCGCGGGTGCCCGCTCCAGCAGGCCCTTCCTGACGAGGCGCTCGGCGACGGTCTGCACCGTGGTGTAGGCCAGGCTCCGTTCGGCGTCCTGGTTCAGCATGTCCTGCACCTGGCGAACCAGCAGTGGCTGCTTACAGCCCCACAGCACGTCCATGATCGCGCGTTCCAGGGATCCCAGGTTCACCCGCGGCCACCTTTCGAGGGTCGCGCCCGGCTGTGATGGCCCTGGAACATGTACGGGCACGCGGCCAGGCAGGTTCACACATGAAATTTTGTCACATTGTCACTTAAATCAACCGATGCGGCCATAGCTGATGAATTTCAGCGGTATTTTCTGTCGCTTGGTCATGGAAGAAACCACCCGCCGGCCATGGAAGAAACCATCCGGAAAAGGCGTCCGGCCCAAACACGCCGACGCCGGATTCGACCGCCGGGCCGCCGGCCCTTCGCCCGCACGGTACCGGCCCCGCCGGTGGGCGGCGCCCCGGAGCGACCTCATTCGCCCGTGGAGACCGCGTCCGGCCGACCCTGACTCCGAGATTCCAGTGGTGCCACGAAGCGCCACATAGCGCCTACAGCCCCATACAGCGCCCTTCTGTGGACGAGGCCCCCAAGTTCGGGCGGCGGCGGGTCGCGGAGGCGGGAAAGGCGGCCGGTGGGCGGGCGCCTCAGTAGGCGGAGGCGACGGCCCGGCGCCTGCGGCGCACCACCCAGGCCGCGACGACGCCACCGACCAGCCCGAACAGGTGGCCCTGCCAGGAGATGCCCGACTCGCCGGGCAGCACGCCCCAGATGATCGAGTAGTAGGCGATCGCCACACCGACCCCGATCACGATGTCGAGGGCACGACGGTCGAACAGGCCGCGGGCGACGACGAATCCGAAGTAGCCGAAGACCAGACCGCTGGCGCCGACCGTGATGGCCGACGGCGAGCTGGTGAACCAGACGCCCAGCCCGCTGACCAGGACGATGATCAGGCTGGCGGCCAGGAACCGGCCGATCCCGCGCAGCGCGGCGAGGAAGCCGAGGATGAGCAGGGGCAGCGAGTTGGCCATCAGGTGGCCGAATCCGGCGTGCAGGAAGGGGGCAAGGAAGATGCCGCCCAGGCCCTCGGGATCCCAGGCCCGGATGCCGTAGACGTCGAACTCTCCCGGCAGGACGTAGTCGGCGACCTCGATCGCCCACATGACACCGACCATGAGGACGTTGATGATCGCGGCGCCCAGCGCGCCCGCGGCCAGATTTCCCGCCCTGCGCTTCAGAAGATCGCCGGAGGATCGGCCGGTGGGGGACATCCCGGTCGGGTGGTCGTTCATGCACTCTCCTGGCCTTGGAGCGGTGGCGTGGATGTCAAGTGCCCCCGCCGCACCCGTCCACACCTTTACCGTACGCACTCCTGGCCGTGAACGCGCCGGGCGCGACCCCGTGGATCGCGCCCGGCGCGCTGTGTTTCCGCGTTTCCGCGTTTCAGCCTCTTCCGGAAGGGCTACTCGCCCTTCCACCGGGGAGCGCGCTTCTCGGCGAAGGCCGCCGCCCCCTCCATGGCGTCCTTGGAACCGAACACCGGGCTGATGATCTCCCCTTGTCTCGTGAACATCTCGTCGCGGCTCCAGTCCGCCGACTCGACGATCACGCGCTTGGTCGCGGCGAGTGCCAGCGGGGCGTTGGCGGCGATCCGCTTCGCGAGCTCGACGGCCGTGGCCAGCGCCTCGCCCGCGGGCGTGACGTGGTTGACCAGGCCGAGCTCGTACAGCCGGGAGGCGGGGAAGTGGTCGCCGGTCAGGGCGATCTCCATCGCGACGTGGTACGGGATGCGCCGCGGCAGGCGCATCACGCCGCCCGCCCCCGCGACCAGCCCCCGCTTGGGCTCGGGGAGCCCGAACTTGGCGTCCTCGGAGGCGATGATGATGTCGCAGGCCAGCGCCAGCTCGCAGCCTCCGGCCAGGGCGTAGCCCTCGACGGCGGCGATGAGCGGCTTCCTCGGCGGCGCCTCGGCGATGCCGCCGAAGCCCCTCCCCTCCACGACCGGGAAGTCCCCGGTCAGGAACCCCTTCAGGTCCATGCCCGAGCAGAACGTGCCGCCGGCGCCGGTGAGGACGTAGGCCGCCACGTCCTTGCGCTCCTCCAGCTCGTCCAGCGCGCCGGCGACGCCCCGGGCCACCGCGCCGTTGACGGCGTTCCTGGCCTTGGGGCGGTTGATCGTGATGACGGCCACGCCGCCGTCGACTTCGACCAGAACCTCGTCAGACACCGGGTGACTCCTACTTGGGCTGGAAGCGGATGCCGCCGTCGAAACGGACCGTCTCGGCGTTCATGTAGTCGTTCTCGATCAGCGAGCGGACCAGGTGCGCGAACTCGGCGGCCTGTCCCATGCGCTTGGGGAAGACCACCGGCGCCACGAGCTTGGCCTTGAACTCCTCGGCGTTGGCCGAGAAACCGTAGATCGGGGTGTCGATGATGCCGGGACAGATGGTGTTGACGCGCACGCCGATGGCGGCGAGGTCGCGCGCGGCCGGGACGGTCATGCCGACGATGCCGCCCTTGGAAGCCGAGTAGGCGACCTGGCCGGTCTGCCCCTCCAGCGCCGCCACCGAGGCGGTGTTGATGACCACGCCGCGCTGGCCGTCCTCGTCGACCGGCTCCGTCTTCGCGATCGCGGCGGCGCCGATGCGCATGAGGTTGAAGGTGCCGATCAGGTTGACCTCGATGACCTTGCGGTACGAGGCCAGATCGTGGGGCGAGCCGTCACGGCCGACGGTCCGGCTGGCCCAGCCGATGCCCGCGCTGTTCACCACGACGCGCAGCGGCCTGCCGGTCGCCACGGCCGCGTCCACGGCCGCCTGCACCTGCTCCTCGTCCGACACGTCGGCCTTGACGAAGACGCCGCCGAGCTCGTCGGCGAGTGACTTGCCGCGCTCCTCGTTGAGGTCTGCGATGACGACGGTGGCGCCGTGCGCGGCGAGGTCGCGGGCCGTGGCCTCGCCGAGGCCGCTGGCACCGCCCGAGATGATTGCTGCTGCTCCGTTCAGGTCCATGAGCGGACTTTAACGCGCGGACCGAATGAAGTTCTACTGGGGGTGGCTAAAACTCTCCGTGACCGACGCCCATGGCCGGTACCGGCTAGATCTCCCCGACGGCGCTGCTCACGTCGGGATAGACCTTGATCCGCCGGTCGAGCCCCGTCGTGCGGAGGATCCGGGCCACCGGCGCCTGGGGGGCCGCCAGCGAGACCCCGCCGCCCTCGCTCGTGGCCAGCCGCCACGCCTCGATCAGCACGGACAGGCCGCTGGAGTCCATGAAGGACAGGGCGGTGAGGTCGAGGACCAGCCGCGCGCCGTCCAGCTTGATCGCGTCACGAACCTCGTCCCGCAGGAAGGGAGCGGTGAACAGGTCGAGCTCGCCCTCGACAGCCACCACCACGGCGTCCCCGACGGCGCGGCGAGCCAGCCGTAGCTTCATCAGTCCTCCTCGCGCCCGAAGGGCAGACCTACTTTACTTCGCCGTCACTCCGCGCGAGGTCATGCGCGATTGTTCACAGCAAGTTCGCGCCGACCGCGCTCCGGTGTACGGGATCCCAGGTTCGAAGATCCCGAAGTCAGGGCGCGGCGAAACCGTACGGCAGTTCGAGCCGGTGCGCGGCGAGGAGGCTCGTGTCGGCGAGGATCTCGCGGGTCGGCCCGTCGGCGGCGATGACGCCTCCGGAGAGGATGAGCGAGCGTTCGCACAGCTCCAGCGCGTACGGCAGGTCGTGGGTGACCATCAGGACGGTCACGTCGAGCCCCCGCAGGATCTCGGCGAGCTCGCGCCGGGAGGCCGGGTCCAGGTTGGACGACGGCTCGTCGAGGACCAGGATCTCCGGCTCCATGGCCAGCACGGTCGCCACCGCGACCCGGCGGCGCTGGCCGAAGGACAGGTGGTGCGGCGGCCGGTCGATCGTCTCCAGCATGCCCACGCGCTCCAGCGCGTTCTTGACCCGCCGCTCCAGTTCCTCGCCCGCGACCCCCATGTTGGCCGGGCCGAAGGCCACGTCCTCGCGGACGGTCGGCATGAAGAGCTGGTCGTCGGGGTCCTGGAACACGAGCCCGACCCGCCTGCGGATCTCCATGAGCGACCCCTTGCCGACCGGCAGCCCCGCCACGGCCACCGTGCCGTGCCCGGCGGTCAGGATGCCGTTGAGGTGCATCACCAGCGTGGTCTTGCCCGCGCCGTTCGGCCCGAGCAGCGCGACCCGCTCACCGCGCTCCACCCGGAGGTCCACGCCGAACAGCGCCTGCGTGCCGTCGGGGTACGCGTACGCCAGACGGCTCACCTCGAGCGAGGGCGGCGGCGGGGACGCGGCCGAGGCCGGCACAGGCGGCGAGGACGGCACGGTCACGCGAACCCCCAGCTCCCGAGTAGCACGGCGAGTGCCGCACCCGGCAACATACCGGCGGCGAGCCACTGCCGCGAAGCGGCGGAGAGATCCTGGATGACCGGCATCGATCCGGTGTAGCCCCGGCTGAGCATCGCCAGGTGCACCCGCTCGCCCCGCTCGTACGAGCGGATGAACAGCGCCCCCGCCGACCTGGCGACCACCGGGATGTGCCGCACGTCCCTGGCCGCGAACCCGCGCGACTCCCTCGCCACCCGCATCCGGCGCATCTCGTCCAGGATCACGTCCATGTAGCGGAGCATGAACATGGCGATCTGCACCAGCAGCGGCGGCAGCCTCAGGCGCTGGGCGCCCAGCAGGATCAGCCGCGGCTCGGTGGTGGCCGCGAGCAGCACGCTCGCGACCACGCCCAGGGTCGCCTTGGCCAGGATGTTCCAGGCGGCCCACAGGCCCGCCACGCTGAGCGAGAGGCCCAGGAAGGTCACCCTCTCGCCGAACCCGATGAACGGGATGGCCAGCGCGAACACCACGAACGGGATCTCGACCACCATCCGCCGCAGCACGAACCCCGCCGGGACGCGCGCGAGGGCCGCCACGGCGGCCAGGAGCACGGCGTACAGCCCGAAGGCCCAGAACCACTCGCGCGGGGTGGCGACCACGACCAGGGCGAACCCGGCCACCGCCACCAGCTTGCACTGGGGCGGCAACCGGTGCACGAGCGTGTCGCCCGGCCGGTGCAGCTGGTGACGGTGGCCCGCTCCCATCAGGCGGAGACCTTCTCGCCGCTGTCGCCCCTGCCGGTGCCGTCAGCGCCGTCGGCGTCGTCACCGCGTCGGCGCACGGCGTAGAACACCCCGCCGCCGACGGCCAGGGTCACCCCGACGCCGATCAGCCCGGCCACGCCCACCGGGATGCCGCCCACGTCCCCGTAGTCGGCGAGCGGCTGCTCGCCCAGCGCGTGGTCGGCCGCCTGGCCGATGAAACCCTTGTCCTCGGCGACCCGCTCCAGGCCGTCGGGCGAGGAGGAGGCGTAGAAACTGACGAGGCCCGCCAGCAGCGCCGCCACCGCGACTCCGGCGGGCAGGAACCAGCCGGGACGGCGGGCGGCGACCGGCGCCGGAGACGCGGAGGAGCTCGGGCTCCCGGGGGTGACGGTCACGTCGCCGTCCGCGCCCCGCAGGACCAGTGGCGCGACGAGCTCGCGGGCGCCGTACACCAGGTCGGGCCGGATCGCCAGCACGGTGCTGACGGTGACCGCGGTGATCAGGCCCTCTCCCACGCCGATGAGCAGGTGCACGCCGCCCATGGCGGCGGCGACCGTGCCGATCTCGATGGGCGCGGTGCCGCCGGCCCAGAACAGCAGGGTGAACGCCAGCGCCGAGGCCGGCACCGAGACCAGCGCCGCGACGAAAGCGGCCGCCACCACGGCGCCCCTGCTCCGCACGCTCCGGGTGATCAGGCGGAAGACGCCCCATCCGACCAGCACGGCGACGAGGCCCATCAGCGTGATGTTGACGCCCAGCGCGGTCAGCCCGCCGTCGGCGAAGAAGAACGCCTGCACCAGGAGGACCACGGCCACGCACAGCACCGCCGTGTACGGGCCGACGAGTATCGCGGCGAGCGCGCCGCCGAGGAGATGACCGCTGGTACCCGCGGCGACCGGGAAGTTGAGCATCTGGACGGCGAAGATGAAGGCGGCGACCAGTCCGGCCATCGGAGCGGTGCGGTCGTCGAGCTCACGACGGGCGCCACGTAGGCAGACGGCCACGCCGGCGGCGGCCACCACTCCCGCCGACACCGAGACGGCGGCGTTGAAAAAGCCATCGGGTACGTGCACAACAAGCCTCCGAGATGCGGATTTGCTCCCAACTTTAGGCCATGGGCTTGTAGTTGCAAGAATGTGGCATTAACGAACGATACGTCTGATGAAAGTTCTGGGGCCGAGGGTGCGGACCACCGTGCTGAACCGGCCCTTCCCCGCCGTGGCGTAGGGCCTGACACTCCACCGGATCGCGCCGCGCCACCACGTGCGCGGCTGCTCGATCACCTCCGGCACCGCCTCGATCCTGAAGCGCGCGGGCGGCCCGCCCAGGTCGAGCTCCAGATAGGCGTCCCAGGTGCCGGGCCCCAGCCGCCCCATCGCCTGTGAGGCCGTGAACGTGCCGCCCGCGCCGACCGTCACCGGCTCGCGCCGCTCCCGGCTCGACTCGCGCTCCCGCCAGACCAGGGAGCGCACCGCGTCGGCCGCCGGGGCCGCCGCCCCCACGCTGACCTCGCCGTCGAGCACCAGCCGGTGCCCGGCCGCCCAGCGGGCGCGCACCAGCCTGGCGCCGCCCGGCACCGCGACCACGTGCCCGCCGATGTCGAGGCTGAGGTTGCCGTACGGGTGGGTGAAGTACGGAAGGGCGACGACGTCGCCGACCACGCGCGGCGCGGGCGGTGCGATCAGCCCCTCCCCGTCCGCGCCCAGGCGCGCGAGCCGGGGAACGCCCTCGAAGGCGACGCTCACGTGGACGTCCCAGATGCCGGAGGACAGGGTGGTGACGTCGACGATCCCGGTGAACCCCGCGCAGTCGCCGGTCACCGGGACCACGACCTCGTCGGACGGGCCGGGGTCCACGTGCCGGCGCCGCAGCACCAGGGCGAGGTCCCCGCCGGTGATCTCCGGGCGGTCGTGGCGCTCCAGCGTGCTCAGCGCGACCTTGCCCGAGATCGCCAGCCGCCCCTCCCGTTCGCGCTCCCAGCCAAGCGCGGTGAGCTCCCTGCGGACCGAGGCCGACTCGATGTGCGCCAGCCGCACCAGGCGGTCGATGTCCTGCAGCGCGGCGATCCGGCTCCTGTCGATCGCGGGGAGCCGTTCGCGGACCCCGTCGGTCAGCCACCGCTCGCACATGTCGGCGACCTCGGCGGCGATCTCCTTGCGCTCGACCTCCCCGGCCTCCAGAAAGGGCCTGCCGAGGTTGCCGAAGGCGTCCATCCGGAAATGACGCCGCAGGAGGTGGTCGCGGAGATCCCCGGGGCGTACGTGGGCGAGCATCAGCTCGATCGGCCGTCTGATCATCCGCAGCCAGGAGACCGGGTCGCGGCTCCCCTGCCGCTGCATGATGCTGGTGCCGTCCGGCCGGGCGACCAGGTGGTAGCAGTCGTAGTCGGCGACCACCGAGATCACGTTCGCGTGACAGTAGGCGTGGGTGGTGAAGACGACGTCCTCCCCCACCAGGAGGGTCTCGTCGAAACGGATGGCGTGCCGCTCCAGCATCTCCCTGCGGAACAGCTTGAAGCAGCTCAGGCTGTTGTAGACCGCGCTGTCGCCGAGAGGCACCCGCTCGGCGTTCTCCTTGAACATCGAGATCGGCACCTTGCGGTCATGCCCGACGATCTTGCCGAGCACGATGTCCGAGCCGTTGCGGTCGGCCATCGCGAGCATCCGCTCCAGCGCCTGGGGGCCGAGATAGTCGTCCGCGTCGCAGAAGAAGACGTACCTGCCGCGCGCGTGGGAGAGCCCGACATTGCGCGGGCGCCCCGCGCCGCCGGACGCCTCCTGCCTGACGACGCGGATCACCCCGCGGTGGCAGGAGGCGTACAGGTCGAGCAGCGCGTCACCGCCGTCGGTGGAACCGTCGTCGACGACCACCACCTCCAGGGCGACGCGCTGGATCAGCAGCGAGGTCAGGCACCTGTCGAGATAGGGCCTGCAGTTGTGGAGGGGGACGATCACGGTGACGTCGACGTCGGACCGGATCGCCTCCTCGCTCGTGATGTCACGGCCGCCCCGCTCCGTGCTCGTGATATCGCAGCCGCCCCGCTCCGTGCGGACTCGCTGGAGGATCGTTACTGTCACCGCCGCGCCCCTCGTCGGTCACTTTCCGCTTATCTAGCGTCTCAGTATGTGACGAAGGGCCGTCCGTACGGGGCGAATCCACAGGGTTGCCCCCTCGGATCTGCCGGCGCGGGAGACCGCATAGGGAGTGAAACGACCGTTTCGTACGACTTGCGGCGTACCGCGGACCTCACCGGGCCTCGCCGAACCTCACCGGATTTCGTCACCGGCCCGGGCGGGGACGTCGCGGCCGCCGACGTCCCGACCCTCGCCGCCCCGACCGTCACCGTCCCGGCCATCACCGTCGAGGTCGTCGCGAGCGGGGTCGTCACGACCGCGCGGCCCCCGGGCCGCCTCGAGCGCGTGCCGGCGCCGGCGGCGCGACAGCCAGGCGAGGACGTACAGGGCCGCCGCGACCGCGATCAGCGCCCCGAGGAAGTGGAGCGGGAAGATGACCAGCGTGACGCTCCGCCGGGAGGTCCCGCCGCTGCCGGAAACCGACACCGTCGCGCGGCAGACGCACATGAACGGCGGATCCGCCCACCTGGCGGTGACGCTCCTGCCGGCCCCGCGGGGCAGCGTGAAGTCGGGGAACGGCACGTCGTAGCCGTTCACCCCCACCTTCAGGCTCCGCGGGGCGAGGAAGTCCCGGTGAACGGTCCCGACGTTGTCGACGGTGGCGGTGAAGTCGATGGGACCGCCCGTCGCGAAACCGCTGGGGGTGGTGAGGTCGCCGACGTTCACGGAGGTGTCGATCGGCCCCGGAACCGTGAGGTAGATCGGCGTCCCGATCACCCGGTCGAGCTTGATGTCGCCCCCGCCGGCTCCGGCGGGGACGGCGAAGAGCAGGGCCACCTGGTACCCGCCGGGCTCGGGCCGGGGCGGGGGGTCGATCCGCACGGTGACGCGCCGCTCCGCGCCGGGGGCGAGACGGAAGTCCGCCGGCGTGACCCTGAGCCAGCCCGCGGCGGAACGGGGGGCGTCGCGCTCGAAGACCATCTCGCCGGTCCCGCCCACCCTGAAACTCGCCTTGTCGACGACCATGTCGACCGCCGACCGACCCCGGTTGACCACCTGGAACGACTGGGGGAGGTCGATCTCCTCCGGACCGACGACCAGGCGTGCCGGACTCACCGTCAGGGAGAAGTCCGGATCCGGGGCCGGGCCGGACGCGCCGGAAGCCCCGGAACCCGTCACCGACGCCATACAGCCCACAACGAGAAACGCGACGATCCCGCGCCGAAGCCCTCCGGCCACCGCACATCCCCCTACCGTCGTGGAACGCCGCCGGGGCCCGCCCGGGCCGCCACGCCCCGGCCGGACACCTCGCCGGACGCTCGGCCCGCCACCGCACTCGCCGTCACCGCGCCCGCGAGCGCCGGCGGGATCCCGGACACCCCTCGGCCAAAGATCCCCTCAAGATCTTTTTTACGCATGGTAGTTATTTGATCACAGATTGCGCAAGCTCCGGGGGACGTGTCGCCCGCGCCGCCGGCGCCTCGCGACTCTCGCCCGCGCCGGATCGGCCCGATCTCCGTCACGCGGTTGGGCGCGGCGAGGACTCCGGACGGGAGGCGACCACTCGCCGTGGTGAAGCACCGATCAGGACTGGACGTACGGCGCGACATGAATCGCACCCGATGTGTCAGTCATAGTCGGTGCACGTCGCGTACCAATCGCCGGTCAAATGATCGAACGAGGACACGCCGAGATCCTCCACACGCCCATCCGGGACATGGGCGAACCCGCACTTGACGAGCATTCCACCGGCATCGGCAATATCAAGACGCGTGACGCCCTTCCAGCGCTGCGCGGTGTCGACGGTGAAGAGGCCGACGCGCTCCTCTTCGAGCGACAACCCCTCCTGTTCGGGGAGCGACCGCGCATAGCCGGTGAGAGCGGGCTCGGAGATCAGGAAAGCCGCCCGCATCGGAAGCCGGGAGTTCGCCAGGGCGAACGCGAGCACTCCGATGAGGGGCATCGCGATGATCCATGGGCTACGCCGGTAGCCGCTGTCCCGGGTAATGAGGAGAGAGATCCATATGAGGCCGGACAGGAGCCACGCGGGGAGGGCCGACAGAGCAAGAAACTGGTTGCCGCCGGGATAAGCCGCAGCGAAGAGCGTCAAAACGGCACCTACGGCAGCAGGACCGAAGACGAGCGCCGATCGCCACCATCGACTTCTGTCCGGTGCCTGATGCCGGAGATCCACGGCTGAGGGGGTGGCTGCCATGCGAGGGACCCTAGCCCGGTGGACAGGATGATGCTCGGAATGTCTTCCGCGCAGACCATCCGTGACGGGCGTGATCTGCCAGCATGCCGGTCAGGACCGCGACAAGGCCATCGCGGAGGCCTGGGCAAGGCGCCCAAGACGGGAAGATCCGGCTTCCGCCTCAACCACTTGCGGTTCTCGCGATGCAACGCCGGCCGTCCCGGAACCGAGGCCCCCGCCGGAGGCGTGACCGTTGCGGGTCGCCGTTCGGAATGCGGGACGCTTGGCCGTCAGATGTCAGGCAGTGTTGCTTCTGCCGCCGAGAGAGGCACCGAGGCCCGCTCGGTGTATCGCCATGACGGGCTCCCGCCACTCGTTCGGTCGCGTGGCCGGCTGAAGTCCATCCGTGCGGGGATGCGTGCATGTCTTGTTCGACAAGGTCGTTGTAGCTGAGCACCTGGTCACGCTAATGAAATTCAAGGGCGCCTGCCGTTGGGTCACTCGACGCCGTGGCTGCAGCCCGTGCGAGACCGGCCCCCAGGCCGCAGCTCGCGCGGGAAGGACCGTGCGAGCGACGGTGGCGCAGCCGCCGCCTTGATGAGGGAGTGTTTCGGGTCGCCGGCGCCCTGGTCGGGATCGGTGGCGGGAAGATCCGGCCCTCTCCACCTACGGACCTTGCTTTGAGAACCTGGATCATCCCTGAGTCTGAGATCCCTGCCGGAGGCTTCTTGGTCTTGTCAATGCTCGTCTGCGGGGACCCCGTAGAGGTGCTGACGGACGGTGGTGTCGTGTTCGAGGATGTGGTCGACGGTGTGCCAGTAGGCGGAGAGCCAGGGGTGTCGGAGGGCTTCGTCGCGATTGAGCTTGTGGCCGTAGAGAGGTTTGTCGGGTACGAGGGAGGCGGCCGGAACGAGGGTGCATGCGGGGTCGGGGTTGTTTGCGACGGGGCCGACACGGCATCCGAAGGTGACGCGGTTGGAGCCGGTGGGGGTCACGGGGTCGTCCGGGTCCCATGCGTCGTCGAAGACGACATCGATCCATGCCTCGTGAACGCCATCGTGGTGGTAGCAGGAGGCGTAGTAGATGGCGTAGGCGCCGTCGTCGCCGTTGACGAACCCTGTCACGCGTTCGAAGGGAGTTCCGCAGCAGTCGCAGGTTCCTGTGTGGACCTTGCGTTCTGGGTCTGTTTCGAGTCTCACGGGTCGGATTATGACGGCACAGTCTTGGCTGCGTGGGATGTCGAACGTCGCATGGCGGCCGAGATTTGCACGGGTGGCGGCGGTGTGGCCCATCTACGGCGGACGGGACGGGTATGGCGGGTGCGAGGTGCGGCGCGCGGCCCTGAGTCCCGCCACCGGCCGGGACCGGCGCCCACGCCGCATGCCCGGCGGGCGGGCGGCGGGCCGTGCGGCGGCGCGCGGCGCCGCCCCTTGATAACCCGTAAGAACGATTCGGCCGGTCACTCGTGTAGCTGTGACGATCCGAGCAGACGAGCGTCAATGAAGCCGACGTGCGGCGCCGGCGCAAGGAACGGCTCGGCGACGTCGGGCTCCCCGGCCTCTCGCCCGTCACGTTTCAGGGCGCGTTTAGGGTGTGGCCATGAGTCGATGGACGCGCGCCGCCGCCGACACCGGCCTGGCGATGCTCGTCGGGATCCTGGTGGGCATCGCGATGAGCGTGGCGACCGAGCCCGTCCTCGGATCACGGCCTCCCGACGCGATCGCCTACGGTCTCGCCGCGGTCGTCGGAGGGGTTCTCCTGTTCCGCAGACGTTCGCCGCTGGGCGTGCTCCTCGTCACGGCCGCGTGCCTCCTGCTGTACTACGGGCTGGAATATCCAGGAATCACCCCAGCCGTTCCCCTGGCCCTCGCGCTCTACACCACGGCATCGGGAGGACTGCTGGTGTGGTCGCTCGGTGTCGCCGCGCTCTTCGTCGTGCTGGGGCTGACGATCCGCCCCCTGCATCTCGGCGAACCGATCCTGCCTGTGCTCACGGACATGACGGCCCAGGCAGGGCTGCTCCTCGCCGTCGTCCTGCTGGGCGAGACCATGCGCAGCCGGAGGGTACGGCTCGCGGAGGCCGGGGAACGGCTGGCCCTGGTGGAGGCCGGACGGGAGCGCGAGGCGGCCCGGCGGGCGGCGGAGGAGCGGCTGCGGGTCGCCGGGGAGATACACGACGTGCTGAGCCACACGATCACCGGGATAACCATCCAGGCGGCGCTGGCCGACGAGATGCTCGACAATCGGCCGACCGACGCGCGGACGGCTCTGCGCGCCATCCGCACGGCCGCCAGGGAGGCCACGATCGAGCTCAGGTCGGCCCTGGGACTCCTCAGGACGGACGACGGCGAGACCCCGCCGCGCGTACCGGCTCCGGGCCTGGGCCAGGTCGGCGAGCTGACCGGACGGGCGCGGAGCGCCGGTCTGGAGGCGACGGTCATCGTGAAAGGTGAGGCACGGCGGCTGCCCCCCGCCGTGGACCTCGCCGCGTTCCGTGTCGTGCAGGAATCGGTGACGAACACGATCCGGCACGCGAACGCCGGCACGGTACAGATCACCCTGGCCTACGAGCCGGACGCGCTCGAGGTCGAGGTCGTCGACGACGGACGTCCCCGCGAGGGGCGTGACCGGAGAGACGAACACCCGGAAGCCGGGGCGACCTCGGGATACGGGCTCAGCGGAATGAGGGAGCGCGCGTCGTCCCTCGGCGGAACGCTCACGGCGGCGCCCCTTCCCGGCGGCGGATTCTCCGTCCTCGTCAGGTTGCCGATCGGAGACCCCGCGTGATCCGGGTACTGGTCGCCGACGACCAGACGATGGTCCGGGTGGGCCTGCGCGGGCTCCTGGAGAACTGCGACGACATCAGGGTCGTCGCGGAGGCCACGACAGGGGAGGACGTGGTCCGGCTCGTACGCGAGTCGCGTCCCGACGTGGTGCTCATGGACATCAGGATGCCGATCATGGACGGGCTGGAGGCCACCAGGCGGATCGCCGGGGACGACACGCTGTCCGCGGTTCGCGTGATCGTGCTCACGACTTTCGATCTCGACGAGTACGTCATGGACGGCCTTCGCGCGGGCGCGAGCGGCTTCCTCACCAAGGACGTCGAACCCGCCGACCTCCGGCAGGCGGTGCGCGTGGTCTCCCGGGGAGAGGCTCTGCTGTCCCCGGCCGCGACCCGCCGGTTGATCGCCCGGTTCCTCGCCCAAGAGCCGGCCCCTCGGGACACGGACGCGCTCGGCAGGCTCACGGGCAGGGAGCGCGAGGTCATGGCGCTCGTGGCGGCCGGGCTGAGCAACGAGCAGATCGGTGAGCGCCTGTCCATGAGCCCGGCGACCGCACGCACCCACGTTCACCGGACGATGGTGAAACTCGGCGCGCGCGACCGGGCCCAACTCGTAGTGATCGCCTACGAAACCGGCCTGGTCCGCCCCGGACACGCCTGACAACCAGAACACGCCAGACAATCCAAATATCCCGCCAGAACGCACTCGACGGCCGGGACACACCCGAGGGAACACCCGGCGGCAACGGCCCGGCGGTCAGGACACACCCGGCACCGTACGGCTCCCGCCCGGCCGTCCATACGGTGATTCGCGTAGCCGGTGTCGGCATCGGGCGGATGCGAGCGCCCCCGCCGGGAACCTAGCGTCGGCGCCCATGTACGAGTTCGCGGTGAATGTCGACAGCATTTTGGTGATCCTGCTCCTCGTCGTCTGGAGCGCCGCGGGCCTCCTCGCGGGAGGTCTCCCAACGCGCCGCCGGGCCCGGCTCCTCCTCGTGCTGATCGGCGTGGGGACGGTCGTCACGGTGGCCCGGGGCATCGGCACCGGCCTGCTGTGGTCGAACGGCTGGGTCTTCGTCGCCGACCGGGTGCTGGTGGCGCTCCCCCTGCTCGCCGTCCCGATGGTGGCGATGTTCGCGCTGGCCGTCCCAGCGCTGCGGCGGATCGCCGGTCGACGTCGAGCGACGAACGGAACGGCGGAGACGGCGGAGACGGCAAGGACGGAGAGGACACCGGAGACGGCGGGAGCACCGCCGGCGCCCTTCCCGGTTTCCGTCCGGGTCTCCGTGCGGACGACCGCGGCGGCAGCCCTGCTCGGCGCCTTCATGGAGTACCTCTCCCGTCCGCTCCCGCCGTACGGCGCGGACATGGCGATCTACGCGGGCGTCCTCCTCGTGGCCGCGGCGGCGTCCCGGGGGCGAAACCCCCGCCCCCGCCGGGCCGGGACCAGGCGGGCCGTGGCCGTCACCGCCCTGGTGGCGACGGCCATCACCGGTGCGGGCGTCTACGGGATGCGGACGAGCCTTCTGCCCGACCGGATGTCCATGATGGGCCACGGCGACGTGGACTACGGAGGAGGTCCCGGCGGTTCCCACCACGGGAGCCGGGCATCGGGCGTCCCGGCCGTCAAGGCCGTCAACGCCGCCGACCTCACCGGCCCGCGCACGGGCACGGGCACCCCCGACCGCGTATTCACCCTGACGGCCCAGGAGACGAGCATCCGGCTCGGCTCCGGCGCCGTCCTCGACGCCTGGACCTACAACGGCCAGGTACCCGGGCCCGCGCTGACCGTACGCGAGGGCGACCTCGTCCAGGTGACGCTCGTCAACAGGCTTCCCCGCGAGGGGGTCACCATCCACTGGCACGGCCTGGACGTGCCCAACGCAGAGGACGGCGTCGCGGGCGTGACCCAGGACGCCGTACAGCCGGGTGAGAGCCACGTCTACCGGTTCCGCGCCGACCAGGTGGGCACATTCTGGTATCACACCCACCAGCGCCCCCTCGTCGGCGTGCGGCGCGGGCTGTTCGGCTCGCTCGTGGTACTCCCCCCGGAAGGCACCGCGGGCGAGGACATCACCGTGATGGCCCACAACTGGGAGCGTCCCGACGGGCTGGTCGCGGCGTTCGGCACGTCGGACACGCTCGACCGCCGACCGGTGAGACCCGGCACCCCGGTACGGCTACGCGTGGTCAACACCGACAGGAACGCCTGGTCGGACGTCGAGTCCAGGAACCTCGTACTGCTGGGCACGCGCTTCCGGGTGGCCGCCATCGACGGAGTCGACCTCGACGGCCCCTCCGAACTCGACGGGGTGCGGCTCTCCGTGGCCGAGGGCGGCCGGTACGACCTGACCTTCGTCATGCCGGACCGGCCGGTCCTCCTGGCCGACCTCGCCAACCCCCGGGCCGGACTGCTCCTGAGTCCCGGCTCCGACGGCCCGGCGACCGCGCCCTCGATTCCGTCTGACGCGCCGCTCTTCGACCCCGCGACGTACGGCACGCCGGCTCCGGCCCCCTTCACCCGCTTCGACCGCGATTTCACGGTCATCATCGACGACAGGATCGGCTTCCACGACGGCACCCTCCATTTCCTGCCCACCGTCAACGGGCGCGGCTTTCCCCACACCCCCGTCCACATGGTCCGGCAGGGTGAAGTCGTCCGTATGACGTTCGTGAACCGCAGCCACCAGGTCCACCCGATGCACCTGCACGGGCACCACGCCCTCGTGCTTTCCCGAAACGGCCGCCCGACCACCGGGAGCCCCTGGTGGATCGACACCCTGGCCGTCCAACCTGGTGAAACCTACGAGATCGGATTCCGCGCGGACAATCCCGGCGTCTGGATGGACCACTGTCACGACCTCGGCCACGCGGCCGACGGCATGGTGACGCACCTGGCCTACGAGGGGGTCTCCACTCCCTACGAGATCGGACACGGAACCCCCAACCAGCCGGAGTGATCGGGTCGCGGGCCCGACTCGCGGGGATGTCGCGGGCCCAACTCGCGGGAACCGAATTCCGCTCGTCCCTGTGGCCGGTTCACGGAGTGAGGACGATCCGGCCGCGAAGGCCCTCTTTCTCGAGCAGGGCGTCTGCGGTCCGGGCATCGCCGAGAAGCGGTGTCCGCGCGGCCGCAGGGCTTCCCGATCTCCATTTTCATGATCTCCGCCACGTCGGCAACGCCCTGGCCGCTTCCAGCGGGGCGAGCCTCAAAGAGCTGGGGGCGCTCCTCCACGCGGGCGGCGCTGATCTACCGGCACGCCGGTCAGGACCTGACAAGGCCATCGCGGAGGCTCTGGGCAAGGCTCTCAAGGTGGCACGCGGGTGGCACCGAAGGGCGAGAAGTCCGCTCAACGATCAAAGGGCCAGGTCACCGTATGCCGGTGACCTGGCCCTTTGTTGCGAGCCGACGAGGGGAATCGAACCCCTGACCTACAGTTTACAAGACTGTTGCTCTGCCGATTGAGCTACGTCGGCACGGTCGCCAGACGAGTGTAGTCGGCTTACTCCCCCTACGTCACCGAGGTATGCCCTGCCGATCGCGAACCGTTAGGAACGGCGGTGGCGGGCGACCTCGTAGAGGGCGATGCCGGCGGCGACCCCGGCGTTGAGGGACTCGGCGGCGGCGTGCATCGGGATGCGGACGACCAGGTCACACGACTCGCGGACCAGGCGGGACAGGCCCTTGCCCTCGGATCCCACGACGACGACCAGCGGGCCGTCGAGGAGGTTGGCCTCACCGATGTCGACCGTACCCTCGCCGTCCAGGCCGATCACGAACAGGCCCGCATCGCGGTACTCCCGCAGGGTGGCGGTGAGGTTGGCGGCGCGGGCGACCGGCAGGTTGGCCAGCGTGCCCGCGGAGGTCTTCCAGGCGCCGCCGGTGACCCCTGCCGAGCGGCGGGAGGGGATGACCAGGCCGTGGGCGCCGAACGCGGTCGCCGAGCGGGCGATGGCACCCAGGTTGCGGGGGTCGGTGACGCTGTCGAGAGCGACGATCAGCGGGACCTCCGCGGCCTCCTGGGCCACGCGGACCAGGTCGTCGGGGTGGGCGTAGTCGTACGCCGGGATCTGCAGGGCGATGCCCTGGTGGATCCCGCCCTCGGTGAGGCGGTCGAGCTTCTCCCTGCCGACCTCCAGCATCGCGATGCCCCGGTCGGCGGCGATGCGGACCGACTCCTTGACGCGGTCGTCGTTGTCGATCCGTAGAGCCACGTAGAGCGTGCTGGCCGGAACCCCGGCCCGCAGCGCCTCGACGACGGGGTTGCGCCCGCCGATGTGCTCGGGCGCGTCGTCGCTCCGCCGGGTGCGGACCGGGGTACGCGGAGAGGGAGACCTGCCGGTCTTCTCCTCGCGCTCGATCCGCTCGGTGCGCGCCTTGTCCTTGTGCCAGTGCCGCAGATGCGCCGGCGGGGTGGCTCCCCTGCCCTCCAGGCCACGACGGACGTTGCCGCCCGTGCCCTTGGTCGGACTCTTCTTCTTCGCGGGTCGCCCGGACCCTTTACCCCCACCAGCCATGGTCTATAGCGTACGGCCTGGTTTCACCGCGAGAGTTCCCAGCGTGGCCCCTGGGGGGTGTCCTCGACGTGGATGCCCGCGTGGGAAAGCTGGTCACGGATGCTGTCGGCCGCCGAGAAGTCCTTGCGCGCCCGCGCCGCCTGCCGCTGTTCCAGCGCGACGGCGACCAGCGCGTCGACGGTCGCCCGCATGCCGGTCTCGCCGCCCGAGGAGCGCCACTGCTCCGAACGCGGGTCGAGACCGAGGACGTCGAGCATGTTCTGCGTCTCGGCGAGCAGCCTGGCCACCTGCTCCTTGTTGCCCTGGGCCAGCGCGACGTTGCCCTCGCGGACCACCTCGTGCACCACGGCGAGCGCCTGGGGGGTGCCCAGGTCGTCGTCGAGGGCGTTGGAGAAGGCCTGAGGAAGCGGCGCGTGGGCGTCGACGTCGTGGATGACCTCGGCCGCGCGGGTGACGAAGCCCTCGATGCGCTGGTAGGCCGAGGCGGCCTCGAACAGCGCCTCCTCCGAGTAGTCGATCGAGGAACGGTAGTGCGGGGCCGCCAGGTAGTAGCGGAGCTCGACCGGGCGGACCTTCTTGGTGACCTCGGGGATCAGCAGGGAGTTGCCGAGCGACTTGCTCATCTTCTCCGCGCCGATCTTGAGCATGCCGTTGTGCATCCAGTAACGGGCGAAGCCGTCGCCGGCCGCCTGGGACTGGGTCAGCTCGTTCTCGTGGTGCGGGAAGATCAGGTCGACGCCGCCGCCGTGGATGTCGAAGGTGGGCCCGAGATACTTGGTCGCCATGGCCGAGCACTCCAGGTGCCAGCCGGGGCGGCCCCGGCCCCACGGGGTCGGCCAGGTCGGCTCACCGGGCTTCTCGCCCTTCCAGAGCGCGAAGTCGCGCGGGTCGCGCTTGCAGGAGTCGGTGTCGGTGTCACCCGCGGCCCGCATGTTCTGGAGCTTCTGGTTGGACAGCGAGCCGTACCGGTCGGCATAGGACATGACGTCGAAGTAGACGTCGCCCTCGGCGGCGTAGGCGTGTCCGGCGGCGATCAGCCGGTCCATCAGCTCGATCATCTCGGGCACGTGACCGGTGGCGCGGGGCTCGACGGTGGGGGGCAGGCAGCCCAGCACCTCGTAGGCCCAGGTGAAGGCCCTCTGGTTGCGCTCGGCGACGACGAACCACGGCACGTTCTCCGCGGCGGCGACTCTGATGATCTTGTCGTCGATGTCGGTGACGTTGCGGCAGAAGGTCACCTCGTAGCCGGACCTGATCATCCAGCGGCGGAGCACGTCGAAGTTGACGCCCGAGCGGATGTGCCCGATGTGCGGGGGAGCCTGCACGGTGGCACCACACAGGTAGATCGAGGCCCGGCCGGGTTCGACCGGGACGAATTCGCGGACAGTGCGTACGCTGGTGTCGTATAGCTGCAGGCTCACGAAGGCAAGGCTAATGCCTCACCTCCCCTCACAAACCGAGTTGCGGGACGTTGAAGACACTCAGCAGAGTGTTTTATGACCGTTGGCGGCGAATGTCGCTCAGTTGATCTGGCAGAACGGCATCGCGACAGAGGGCGCGGCCGATAGTGATCCTGGCGATCACCCTCTTCACCTGGAGATTCCGCTCGCCCCATCCCGCCGCCCCATCCCGCCCCCGGTGTTCGCGCGTCATTTCCTGGACGAGCGCCCCGTCGGGATCACCTTGTCGAGGTGGCCGTCCCTCTCACCTCCGCGCGACGATGACGCAGCGATGACGTGGCTGAGATGGATGAGGTGGATGAGGTGGCGGTAAGGCCTGGCAGGGAGCCGTCCCTCTGCCTCGACCGCCCTCGAAAACTTCTCCGATCATGCTAGATGCCGATTCTGTAGGCTCAAAGGGCCATGGACGTCAAATCCCCCAGGGCGGCAGGCTCGATCTCCCGCCCGTCCCCGCCCCCGCCCCTGCCCACCGCGGCCGCCGCCGAGCCGAGCCGGGTGTCCGTCGCCCTGCGCCGCGCCGGGATCGCCGTCACCGGAGTCGGCGTGGCCGCGCTCACCGCCGCGGCCTGCGTGCTCTCCTTCGAGGATCTGCGCGCCCTCGCCGTGGCGGGCAGGGCGCCCGTCGGTCTCGCGTATCTGTATCCCGCCGCCTTCGACGCCCTGCTCGTCATCGCGATGATCGGCGTGCTGCTGCTGCGCGGCGGCCGGTGGCCGGTACGGCTGCAGGCGGGCGTGATCCTGACGCTGCTGTTCGCCGGCGCGGCCGCCGCCGAGGTGTCCACCGCCATGCGGATGGCGGTGGACGAGGGGCGCGCGGCCGTCGTGGTCGCCGTCGCCCCCTGGGTGATGCTGATCCTGGCCCTGTGGCTCTGGCTCCTGCTGATCAAACACGCCGCCGCCCGGAGGGCCGCGAGCGACGCGGCCCCGTACGGCCTGCCCTCGTCCGAGCGCGACATCGTGCCGTTCCCCGAGGCGAGCCGGGCGGCCCCGAACCGCCCCGGCGCGCCCGACCCGGAGGAGCGGTGGCAGGACCCGCCGGCCCACCCCGAGCACCCCGGCCACGAAGCCCGTCCGGGCCATGAAGACCATCCGGGTCACGGGAAACGTCCGGGTCATGGGGACCACCCCGGTCACGGGGACCGTCCGGGCCACCCAGTGCATCCGGGGCATCTGGTGCACCACTCCGCGGCGGAGATCATGCTCGACCCGCATTCCGCGCCTCCCCTGGAGGCCGCCCCGCACCACGACCTCCCGGTGGGAGAGCCGGTGGTTGGTCCTACCGCGGCACCGGAGACGCCCGAGGTCACCGACATCCCGCAGGACCCGCCACCTTCGCGGGAACCCGCGGCTCCCCGGCCGGGCAAGCCGATGCGCTGGGGCGACCTGGTCCGGCCGCGCCAGGGCGACCTGCTCGTCCACCCGCCCCGCCCGGCCGTACGGGCACCCGAGCCCGAGAGCGGCGGCAGGGTCGGCGAGCGGGTGGAGACGTGGGACAGCGACACCGACCTTCCCCGGGAGCAGGCGGCCGAGGTGAGCGAGCGCGACGCCGACACCCAGCCGATCCTCGCCGTGAAGGACCGCCCGGCGAGTGTCCCGCCGGGCGGGACGACCGCGGAGCAGGCGGCGACGACGCCCGCGGAGACGGCCTCGGGGAGCGCCGCGAAGGCGCATGTGGCGGGGGAGAGGCGCACGGGCCGGAAGACCGGAAAGTCACCTGACCCGGCGCACGGCGCCGAGGCCGCCGAGGCCGGGGAGGACGCCGAAGCGCGGTCGCACGACGAGGCCGGCGCCGCGGCACCGCCCTCCGGGCGGATGCGCAGCACGCCCGTACCCCCGGGTGAGTGAGAGATCGAGGGTGCGTCGAAGACGAGGGCGAGCCGGGGAACGGACCTGATCGCGGGAGGAGGAGGCGGATCCGATCCGCTTCCAGGTGGCCGTCGAGCACGACACGAACCCCGAACCTGACGTTCCGGCGACCCGGCTCCCCCGGGACCCGTCGGTCCGACGGCCCGTCGGTCCGTTGGTCCGGTGCCGCGCGACCGGCCGCGGACGCCCGTCGGGCGGGGGCGGCAAGGCGGTAGGGCGTGACCGCGTCCGGTGCCCCGGTGCTGCGGTCGTAGGCCCGTCGGGTCAGCTCCGGGGCCTGGGAGGAGCTGACCCGGTCCTCGGGCCGTCGCTCAGCAGGGGCTCTCGGCCGGGTTGGCCGAGACCGCTGAGATCGGCTACGTGGTCGGCGTCCTTTCGGCCCCGCCGCACGCGCTGGTTGGGTGGTCCAGGCGTTCGAACACCACGTTCTCCGTGCGAGAAGGCCTGTGATCCCGGGCCTTCATCGCCCGGGGCCCGGGCGGCCACGCCTGCGGGCCGTTCCCCGGGCCGTCCGTCGCTCCGCGGGCGGTTCCCCGGGCCGTCCGTCGCTCCGCGGGCGGTTCCGCTCGAGGTGACTCGTGGTGGGTCCCGCCGGGGCAGCTGGAGTCGGCCGGGGCGGGTACGGCCCGTTCAGGCCCCGTCAGGCCCCGTCAGGCCCCGCCGCCGCCCGGCGTCAGGCCCCGCCGCCGCCCGTCCGCCGGACAGGCCGGCCGGGCGGCGGCGGGGCCGGGGCCGCACGCCGCGATGGAACCGAGCAGCGGTCTCCTGCCGGAACCGCCGTTCACCATCGGGTGCTGGACCGGCCCGCAGCTATTCGCTCACACATGTGTGAACGGCGCCCCGCTGCGGACCGGCGATTTGCTCACCTCCGGGCCCGGGTCAGGGTCGGCCGGAAGCCGGTTCGGCAGGCTGCTCGAACCGGCCTTGAACGACCGAGACCCGCTCGGCAGGCCAGATGGAACCGAGCGGGTCTTCTCCCGGAGCGCGGTGACATCGTGCGCGTCACCGCGATTGCCTCCGGACCGGAGGGGGTCCAGTCGAGTCTCGGCGAGGTCACCGGAATGGTTCACCCGGGTGTTCGCTAGACCCTGGAGCGCTTGAGACCCGCGACCAGGCCGACACCGACGATGGCGAGGCCCACCTGCATGACGAGTTCGATCCAGTCGATACCGTCCGTGGTGGCGACGCCGAGGACCTGGGCGAGGGCGGTACCGATAAGCGCGGCGACGATGCCGACGACGACGGTCAGGATCACTCCGATCGCCTGCCTACCGGGAAGCAGGAGACGACCAAGGGCGCCAACGACCGCGCCGATAACGATTGCCCCGAGAATGGACGCGATAGTCATGTTCAACCTCCCAGTGATCGTGAGACCTTCACTCTCACAGGGAGGTGGCTACCCCCTGAGTCACGGTTATTCCTACCGGCGGCAAAAAATCCTTCAGTGCGTCTTTCTCGCCTGCATCTGGACGACGAGGAGCACCGCGAGCACCGCGAGTGCCAGCTGGATGATGTGCTCCCACCAGTCGATCCCTCGCGTGTTGGCCAGACCGAGCGCTCCGGCGATGAGCGAGCCGATGAGCGCGGCGACGATGCCCACGATGAGCGTCAGGCCGATGCTGATGTTCTGACGCCCGGGAAGGATGAGACGCGCCAGGGCACCGATGATGGCGCCGATGATGATTGCGGAGACAATCGAGACGATCATGTCCGGCTCCCCCTGTTACGAGACACGGTCACCAAGGGGTTACCCAGCGCATTCATTGATCACGCTAAAAGAAGGGGTGGCCCGTACCGCGCCAGGAAACGGGCCACCGCCTCGATATGGATCGACGAGCATTCCGCGCCGCCCGCCGGAACGTTTTCCACGTTCCGTATGGAAGACGCCTGACACCCGCTACAGGTTCACCACGATCGCGGTCGCGACGGCCGCCACGCCTTCGCCGCGCCCGGTGAGGCCGAGCCCGTCCGTCGTGGTGGCGCTGACGCTCACGGGGGCCCCCACGGCGGCGCTGAGGGCCTTCTCGGCCTCGACGCGGCGGGGGGCGAGCTTGGGACGGTTACCGATCACCTGGACGGCCACGTTGCCGATCTCGAAGCCCGCGGCACGCACCTTGCGCGCGGTCTCCTCCAGCAGGGCGGCACCCGAGGCGCCGGCCCACCGGGGATCGGACGTGCCGAACAGGCCGCCGAGATCGCCGAGACCCGCCGCGGACAGCAGGGCGTCACAGGCGGCGTGGGCCGCGGCGTCACCGTCGGAGTGACCGGCCAGGCCGGTCTCGCCGGGCCAGTGCAGACCGGCGAGGTGAAGCTCGCGGCCAGAAGCGAACGGGTGGACGTCGACCCCGACGCCCACCCGTGGAAATGTCTTGTTCAGGAGTTGAGAACCTCGTCCAGCAGGGCCTCGGCCTTGTCCTCGTTCGTCTTCTCCGCGAGCGCGAGCTCGCTGACGAGGATCTGCCTGGCCTTCGCCAGCATTCGCTTCTCTCCTGCGGAGAGTCCGCGCTCCCTGTCTCGCCGCCACAGGTCGCGAACGACCTCGGCAACCTTGTTGACGTCACCGGACGCCAGCTTCTCAAGGTTCGCCTTGTAGCGTCGGGACCAGTTCGTGGGCTCTTCGGTGTGAGGCATTCGAAGCACGTCGAAGACGCGCTCAAGGCCCTCTTGTCCGACGACATCGCGAACACCGACGAGTTCTGCGTTGTCAGCCGGCACCTGGACGGTAAGGTCGCCCTTGTCGACCTTAAGAACCAGGTAGGTCCTTTCCTCACCCTTGATGGTTCGGGTCGTGATCGCCTCGATCCGAGCAGCCCCGTGGTGGGGGTAGACGACAGTGTCGCCGACCTGGAAAGTCATGTGACAAGTACCCCTTCCGCTGTACTCAAGAGTACCACGTATCCACAGCCTCCCGGAACAGTGAAATCACCATAACTGCAGGTCAAAGCCGCATCTTATGACTTGACAAGTGCTCAAGTGTGTGAATCAGAGGGGCAAAAAGCACTTATGACCTGCGTTCAGCGGCTTCGGATGATGAGGCGGGTCGGCGGGAAACCCGGTAAACGTCGCCGATAGGGTTGCCCTTGCCCTATCTCACGCGTGACAAGGAGAACTCGCACCGTGACCCGCAACATCCGCCACCGGGCGATCGTCGCCGCGGCGTTCCTCGCAGCCGCTCCGGCCCTGGCCGGCTGCGGTGCCGGATCCGACGCGATCACCAACAAGCCCTACTCGCCGACCGAGGCGCTCTCGGTCAAGACGAAGGGCATCGACATCTCCCAGGCCTTCTTCCTGGGTCCGGACTCCGGCGCGACGCTGCCGGCCGGGGCGGCCACGCCGCTCTACCTGTCGGTGGTCAACACCAACGCGGGTTCCGACCAGCTCGTCGGTCTCGGCATCGACCCCGCCCTCGGTACGGCGAAGGTGAGCGCGCCCGTGACGCTCCCTCAGGACCAGCGGGTGAACGTCGGCAAGCCGACCCCCACGATCCTCATCGAAGGGCTGAAGAAGCCGCTCAAGGGCGGCGAGGGCCTCAAGGTGCAGCTGCAGTTCGCCAACGCCGGCATCGTGCAGCTCACGATCCCCGTCATCACCCGCAGCCGCGAGTTCACCGCCTACCCGCAGGCTCCAGGCGCCTCCGCGGCCCCCACGCCGTCGCCCACCCCCTCCGCCACCGGGGACGAGCACTCGGGCCACTGACCCTCCGGGGCCGGTGACGGCCTCCGGACACGCCGAGGGGCCGTACGGCGCGGGCACGCCGTACGGCCCCTCGGATCGTCCGGAGGCGAGCGGTCGCCCGGGGCGGGCCCGCCCGGCCGGGCGGCGCCCCGGAAGGGGGCGACCGTCCGGGCGCGGGCGGGGTGACTCAGACCTCCGCGGCTCAGACCTCAGCAGGTCAGACCTCGGCAGGTCAGACCTCGGCGGGGTCGAACTTGTAGCCCAGTCCCCGCACGGTGAGGATGCAGCGCGGGTTGGAGGGGTCGGACTCGACCTTGGCCCGCAGCCGCTTGACGTGCACGTCCAGGGTCTTGGTGTCGCCCACGTAGTCGGCGCCCCAGACCCGGTCGATGAGCTGGCCCCGGGTGAGCACCCGCCCGGCGTTGCGCAGCAGCACCTCCAGCAGCTCGAACTCCTTCAGGGGCAGCTGCACCGGCTCACCGCGTACGGCGACGATGTGGCGGTCGACGTCCATCCGGACCGGACCGGCGGCCAGCACCGCCGACTCCAGCTCCTCCACGTCGCCCTGGCGGCGCAGCACCGCGCGGATGCGGGCCACCAGCTCTCTCGAGGAGAAGGGCTTGGTGACGTAGTCGTCGGCGCCGAGCTCCAGCCCGACGACCTTGTCGATCTCGCTGTCCTTGGCGGTGAGCATGATGACGGGCACGTTGGAGCGCTGCCGGAGGGAGCGGCAGACCTCGGTGCCCGGCAGGCCGGGGAGCATCAGGTCGAGCAGCACCAGGTCGGCGCCGTTGCGGTCGAAGGTTTCCAGCGCCTCCGGCCCGGTGGTGGCCACGGCCACCTCGAAGCCTTCCTTGCGCAGCATGTATGACAGGGCGTCGGAGAACGATTCCTCGTCCTCGACAACGAGCACGCGAGTCACTGCGCGGCCTCCAGGGGAATCGTGACTGTTGCTGGTTCCGTGACCGCCATGCCGCCGAAGGCGGGCAGGCGGAGGGTGAAGGTGGAACCGGAACCTTCCTTGCTCCACACCGTGACCGCCCCGTTGTGGGAGGCGGCCACGTGCTTGACGATGGCCAGGCCGAGGCCCGTGCCACCGGTCGCCCGCGAACGTGCCGCGTCGACGCGGAAGAACCGTTCGAAGATCCGCTCCTGGGCGCTCTCGGGGATGCCGATCCCCTGGTCGCTCACGCTGATCTCGACGGATTCGGTGTTGGGGCCCGCCGCGCGGGCGCTGACCACGACCCGGGTGTGCTCGGGGCTGTAGGCGACCGCGTTGTCGATGAGGTTGCGCAGGGCGGTGACGAGGAGCTCGTCGTCGCCCCATATCCGCAGGCCCTCGACCCCGCCGGCGACGAGGGTGATGTCCTTGGCCGCCGCGGTGGTGTTGCAGCGGTCGATGGCCTCGTGCACCGCCTCGTCGATCAGGACCGGGCCCGGGGTGGGGATGGGCTCGGCGCCCTGGATACGGGAGAGGGTGATGAGGTCCTGGACGAGGTAGGTGAGCCGGGCCGCCTCGTGCTGCATGCGCCCGGCGAAGCGGGTGACCGCCTCGGGGTCGTCGGCGGCGTCCTGGATGGTCTCGGCCAGCAGCGACAGCGCGCCCACCGGCGTCTTGAGCTCGTGGCTCACGTTGGCCACGAAGTCGCGGCGCACCGCCTCGACGCGGCGGTGCTCGGTCTGGTCCTCGGCGAGGACGAGCACCTGGCCGTACGAGCCGAGCGGGGCGACCCGCACCGCGAAGTTGGTCGACTCCTGGCCGAACTTGTGGCCGGCCACCTCGATCTCGCTCTCGCGGATCTCGCCGTCCCTGCGTACCTTCCTGGCCAGGGCGAGCAACTCGGCCGCCATCAGGTGATCTCCCTTGACCAGGCCGAACGCGCGTGCCGCCGAGCTGGCCCGCAGCACGCGGTCCTCCTTGTCGAGCACGACCGCCGAGGACGGCAGCACGGCCAGCACCGAGGCGACCCCCTGTGGCAGCGCGCCGGGCTCGACGCCGTCAACCGGTGTCATCGCACTCCGCTGTCCATGGGTATGGCGGACGACCATCACGGCCAGCGCTCCCACGACGAAACCGGCCAGTGCGGCCAGGCTCGCCATCAGCTCACTCACGTGGTCCTCCCGTAGGCTTCACGCCCTCGATGGTAGGTCGGGCTTTTCCCATTGAGGACTGCTAAGGGGGCATGACCACGGCCTTTCCCATAAAGTTCACTTTACGGTCGAGGTTCGTTCACCGTCACCGCCCTACGGTGAGTCCCATGCGCGACGCCTATCACGAAGAACTCGACGCCCTCACCGAGCGGCTGGTCGAGATGACCCGGCTCGTGAGGTCGGCGATATCGCGGGCCACCACCGCCCTCCTGGACGCCGACATCCACCTCGCCGAGAGCGTCATCTCCCAGGACGAGGAGGTCAACCGGATCTTCGCGGAGATCGAGGCCTCGATCTTCGACCTGATGGCCAGGCAGCAGCCCGTGGCCGTGGACCTAAGAATGATCATCGCGGCACTGCGGATGGGTACCGACCTGGAGCGCATGGGCGACCTCGCCGAGCATGTGGCCAAGATCGCCCGGCTGCGCCATCCCGACTCCGCCATCCCGCCGGAGGTCCGCTCCACCATCCTGGAGATGGGGCAGATCGCCGAGCGCCTCGTCACCAAGACCGGCAGCTGCATCGCCTCGCGCGACGTGGAGTCGGCCCTGGAGCTGGAGTCCGACGACGACGCCATGGACAAGCTGCACCGGAGGCTGTTCAAGGTCCTGATGGCCCCCGACTGGAAGTACGGCGTCGAACCGGCCATCGACGTGACGCTGATCGGCCGCTACTACGAGCGCTACGCCGACCACGCGGTCCGCGTCGCGCACGACGTGGTCTACCTGGTGACGGGCTCCCGCCCCCAGGACACCTCCGCTTTCTGACGCCCGCCGGCCCTTCGCCGGTCCCCACGGACATCTTCTTGAAAGGAAAAGGAGGGAGGGCCCGCCGGATCCGGCGGGCCCTCCCTCCTTTCGTCCGTTCAGGATGGCTTTTCCGTTCCGGGTGACTTTTCTTCCGTTCCCGATGACCCTCGTCCGTTTCGGGACGCCGGGGCTACTTGCCCTGGTTGGCCACGGCCTCGATGGCGGCCTCGGCGGCGGTGGGGTCGAGGTACTGCCCGCCCTTGGTGACCGGGTGGAAGGCGTCGTCCAGCTCGTACCGGAGCGGGATGCCGGTGGGGATGTTGAGCCCGGCGATCTCGTCGTCGCCGATCCCGTCCAGGTGCTTGACCAGCGCCCGGAGCGAGTTGCCGTGCGCGACGACCAGCACGTTCCTCCCCTGCGCGAGGTCGGGCACGATCTGGTCGTACCAGTACGGCAGCATGCGCTCGACGACGTCCTTGAGGCACTCGGTCCTCGGCATCAGCTCGCCCGGCAGGAGCGCGTAGCGGGCGTCACCGGCCTGGGAGAACTCGTCGTCGTCGGCGATCGGGGGCGGCGGGACGTCGTAGGAGCGGCGCCAGAGCATGAACTGCTCGTCACCGAACTCGGCCCGCGTCTGCGCCTTGTCCTTGCCCTGCAGGGCGCCGTAGTGGCGCTCGTTGAGCCGCCAGGACCGGGAGACCGGCAGCCAGAGCAGGTCCGCGGCGCCCAGCGCGAGGTTGGCCGTCTGGATCGCCCTGGTCAGCAGGGAGGTGTGCACCACATCGGGACGCACCCCCGCGTCGAGCAGCAGCCGCCCGCCGCGGCGTGCCTCCTCCTCGCCCTTGGCCGAGAGCCCCGCGTCCACCCATCCGGTGAACAGACCCTTTGCGTTCCACTCACTCTCACCGTGCCGAAGCAGCACCAAAGTCGACATGCCGACAAGCTTAGTGGGCGCTTGCTTGGCGCTTCCGGCACTCCACCCGCCCCGAGCCCGCCCTCAACCTGCCGAGCCCGCCCCCAGCCTGCCCTGAACTGCCCTCAGCCTGCTCTGGGCTGCCCTGGCCCGACCTGGGCTGCCCTGGGCATGGCCCGTCGACGCGGCCTGGCGGCCCAGGCCCGGCCCTCGCGATAGCCCGGCCCTCGGAATCGCGCTCCCGGGGTCTCCCCGCCCCCGGGGCGGCGGAAAGGTCGCTCTCAGCGCTCGGGGTCGGCGAAGCGGGCGAAGGCCTGGAGGTTGGCGAGCGACTCGCCGCGCTTGGCGCGCCACTCCCACTCGCGCCGGATCGAGGAGGCGAAGCCCAGCTCCAGGGCGCGGTCGAAGCCCTCGTCGGAGTAGGTGAGCACGCATCCGAGAAGGCGGTCGACCTCCTCGTCGGTGACCGCCCCCAGCGGGACGCGGCCCACGAGATAGACGTCGCCGATGGGGTCGAGGGCGAAGTGCACCCCGTACATGGAGCCGTTCTTGGTGAGGAGCCAGCGGTAGAACTCGGCGTGGTTCTCGTCGGGCTGACGGCAGAAGAACGCCTCCACGTGCAGTGCCTGGTCGCCGACGATCAGCCAGGTCATGGTGGCGAGCTTGTGCTGGCCGGGGAGCTTCACCAGGAAGGCCCCCGGCCGGGGCTGCTCGTAGGAGGCGTCCGCGCTCTTCAGCGCCGCCTCGATCACTTCACGCATGGGCCCAGCTTACGAGCGGGCCTCACGAACAGCGCGCCGTCCGCTCCGCGAGCGCCCCGCGCGCGGGTCTTCAGGAGTTGACCGCGATCGGGAGGCGGTGCAGGTTCGTCATCGCCCCGGCGTAGACGTCCGCCAGCCGGGCCGCGGTGGCCGACCAGCCGAAGGCCGCCGCGTGGGCCACCGCGCCCGCCGACAGCGTCTCCCGCCATGCGGGCTCGTAGATGAACCGGCGGAGCACCCGCGCCCAGTCATGGGCGTCGTGCCCCTCGACGAGCACCCCGGACACACCGTCGCGTACGGCGGTGCGCAGCCCGCCCACGGAAGCGGCGGCGACCGGGGTGCCGCAGGCCTGGGACTCCAGGGCCACGAGGCCGAACGACTCGTTGTGGGAGGGGACGACGGTCACGTCGGACGCGCGGTACCAGTCGACCAGCTCGTGCTGGGGCGCGGGGGGAACGATCCTGACCACGTCGGAGATCCCCAGCGAGGCGGCCACGTCGGTGAGGTAGGAGGGCCTGGCCAAACCGTTGCCGCTGGGGCCGCCGACGCAGGCGACGACCAGCCTCGACCTGAGCGAGGGGTCGTCGATGAGCATCCTGGCCGCCGCGCGCAGCAGCACGTCCGGGGCCTTCAGCGGCTGTACGCGGCCCACGAACAGCAGCACGTGGGCGTCCTGCGGCAGCCCGAGCCTGTGGCGGGCCGCGCCCTGGGAGGCGGGCTGGAAGACCCTGAGGCTCACGCCGGGGTTGACGACCTCGACGCGGGCCGGGGCGGCTCCGTACAGCTCGACGAGCTCCCTGGCCTCGGTCGGGGTGTTGGCCACCAGGCGGTCGGCGACGTCCACGACCTGCTGCTCGCCCAGCACCCGGGCGGCCGGCTCCGGCCTGTCGTCGGCGGCGAGCAGGAGGTTCTTCACCTTCGCCATGGTGTGCATGGTGTGGACCAGCGGCAGGCCCCAGCGCTCCTTGGCCAGCCAGCCCACCTGGCCGGAGAGCCAGTAGTGGGAGTGGATGACGTCGTAGCGGCCCGGCTCGTACATGGCCTCGGTGCGCAGCACCCCCGACAGGAAGGCGCAGAGCTGGCCGGGCAGGTCGCCCTTGTCGAGCTCCTCGTACGGACCGGCGGTGACGTGGCGGACCGAGACGCCCGGGACGATCTCCGCGACCGGTGGCAGGTCCCGGGACGTCTGCCGGGTGAAGATCTCCACCTCCACCCCGAGTTCGGCCAGGCGTTTCGCCACTTCGACGATATAGACGTTCATCCCGCCCGCGTCCCCGGTCCCCGGCTGGTCCAGGGGGGACGTGTGCATGCTGATCGTCGCGACCCGGTTGACCCGCCGTCGCCTCACCGACACCACCTCCGAGAGGGCTCAACCATGGAAAAATCCGCAACATTCCCGACACATAGCCGCGCCAGGTCCGGGCAGGGCGGCCCCGGCGGTTCCTGGCAGGATGGGTATCCATGAAGAGGACAGCCGTTGTGACAGGGGCCAGCAGTGGGATCGGCGAGGCGACGGCCCGCAGGCTCGCCGCCGAGGGCTTCGAGGTGGTGGCCGCGGCGCGGCGCAGGGAGCGGCTCGACGAGCTGGCCGCCGAGGTGCCCGGCATCCGCCCGGTCACCCTGGACGTGACCTCACAGGAGTCGGTGGACGAGCTGGCCGCCTCGCTGGAGCGCTGCGACGTGCTGGTGAACAACGCCGGGGGCGCGATCGGCCTGGAGCCCGTGGCGAGCGGGAAGGTCGCCGACTGGCAGCGGATGTACGACGTCAACGTGATCGGCACGCTCCGCATGACCCAGGCGCTGCTGCCCAGGCTGATCGAGTCGGGCGACGGCGTGCTGCTGATGCTGACCTCGGTGGCCGGGCTCGTCTCGTACGAGGGCGGCGGCGGCTACAACGCGGCCAAGCACGCGCAGACCTCGATGACCGAGGTGCTCAGGCTGGAGCTGGTCGGCCGGCCGGTCAGGATCGTCGAGGTCGCCCCCGGGATGGTCCACACCGAGGAGTTCTCGCTGAACCGCTTCCGCGGCGACTCGGCCGCCGCCGGACGGGTCTACGAGGGTGTGCCCGACCCGCTCTCCGCCGACGACGTGGCCGACGCCATCGCCTGGTGCGTGACCCGCCCGGCCCACGTGAACATCGACCGCCTCGTCATCCGCCCCCGGGCCCAGGCCGCCCAGCACAAGGTCCACCGCGTCTGATCGTGCGGAGGCCAACGGAGAAGCCGGTAGGAGCGATCACCAGGGGGACGACCGGGCACAACCGCCTGCGGCGGGCCGACCGCTGGATCGTCGCCGCGCACGGCCGCCTGCTGCGCTCCGCCGTCCGCCCGCTGGTGGTCGACCTGGGGTACGGGGCCTCGCACACCACGACCCTGGAGATGTTCCTGCGGTTGCGCGTGATCTGCCCCTCGGTCGAGGTCGTCGGCGTCGAGATCGACCCGGCCAGGGTGGCGGCGGCCAAGCCGTACGAGCGTCCGGGACTGTCGTTCACGCTGGGCGGCTTCGAGCTGCCGGTGTCGCGGCCGCCCCTGCTGGTCAGGGCGTTCAACGTGCTGCGGCAGTACGGGGAGGCGCAGGCGTGGGAGTACTGGGCGATGCTCTCCGAACGGCTCGCGCCGGGCGGGGTGATCGTCGAGGGCACCTGCTCGGAGATGGGCCACCGCGCGGTCTGGGCCGGGCTCGACCGCTCGGGGCCCCGGACGCTCACCCTCTCGGCCCGCTTCGACGCCTTCGAGCGCCCCTCGGACCTGGCCGACCGGCTGCCCAAGACGCTCATCCACCGCAACGTCCCCGGCGAGCCCGTCCACGCCTTCCTGCGCGACTTCGACCGGGCCTGGGCCGTCAACGCCCCCCTGAGCTCGTACGGCTCCCGGCAGCGCTGGATCGCCGCGGCCGAGACGCTCGCCGGGACCTGGCCGCTGGCCGGGCACCCGCCGCTGGGCGGCCGGGGGCGCTGGCGGCTCGGCGAGATCACCCTTCCCTGGGCCGCGGTCGCCCCGAGGTGACGTCGAAACTTTGGTAAGGCAACCCTAAGTTGTCCGCATATATTTGGTAAAGTCCGCATATGGCAGAACTGCGGTTCGTGGTGGACCCCGAACTCACCCCGGCTCTCACCGGCGAGCTCGTCGAGTGCTGGACCGAGGTGGTCAACGCCGGAGGGTCGGTCGGCTTCGTCCCCCCGGTCACCTCCGACGACATCCTGGAGACGGCGACCGCCACCTTCGCCGCCTGCGACGTCACCCGCGACGACCCCGACCATCTGCTCGTCGGGTTCGACGCGGACGACCGGGTGGCGTGCTGGCTGGTCCTGGGCGACGGGAAGTCGTGGCTGCGGGCGCACTGGCGCTGGGTGTGGCGCGTGATGGTCGATCCCAAGCACCAGGGCAGGGGCTACGGGACGCTGCTCATGCGGGCCGCCGACGACGCCGCCCGCGACCTGGGGGTGGAGGCGCTGCACCTGACGGTCCGCGGCGGCACCGGGATCGAGGGCTTCTACGGCCGGCTGGGATACGTGGAGGTCGGCCGGATCCCGCGGGCGATCCGCCTCGCTCCGGGCGACGACCGGGACGAGATCTACATGGTCAAACAGCTGTGACACAGGTCACTCGACAACCCGTAGTACTACCCCTCGTGGTGCGGGAGTTAGGCTTGGATGCGTGAAGGGTCTCGGCGAGCTTGAACGCAGCATCATGGACATCATCTGGGCACAGCCATCTCCCGTGACGGCGCGGGAGGTCGGGCGTCTGATCGCCGACCGCGATCTGGCGCCCACCACCGTGATGACCGTGCTCGACCGGCTCACCCGCAAGGGGTTTCTGCTCCGCACCCGGGACGGGCGCGCGTGGCGGTACGCACCGGCGGAGAGCCGCGACGCCTACGTCGCGGAGCTTATGCTGGAAGCGCTGGATATGACCGGTGACCGGTCGGCGGCCCTCACCCGGTTCGCCCAGGCCGTCACCGGCACCGAAGCCGACATCCTGCGCAGGGCCCTGACGGACCTGGAGGAGCTGGAGGACGAGTAGATGACCGCGGCAGCCCTGGCGACGCTCGCCCTGGTCTGCGCGGTCGGTGCCTGGCGGTTCACCCGGGCGCGGTGGACCTACCGCGCTCCGCACGTGGCCATCGTCCTGTGGCAGGCGCTGGGGGTCACCTGGGGCCTGGCCGGGACGGGCGCCCTGCTCGGTTACGCGCTGGAGCCCTACGGCGAGGGCGTGCTGCACGGCCTGCACGAGTTCGCGGCCTCCTCGCTCACCGGCGGACGCGGGCTCCCCCGGCCGTACGAGCTGCCGAGGATCGTCGCGCTCGCCGCCGGGCTCACCGCGCTGGCCGTGCTGATCCTGGTGCTTCTCGCCGCGGGCGCGCAGACGTTCCGCGCCCGCCACCGCCACCGCACCCTGCTCGCCCTGATCGCCAGGGAGGACCCGGTGGTCCCCGGCGTGCGGGTGCTCGACCACCCGGGCGCCACCGCCTACTGCGTGCCCGGCCTGCGCTCCCAGGTGGTGGTCAGCGAGGGGGCGCTCAAGCTGCTCTCCGCCGACGAGCTGAGCGCGGTGCTCGCCCACGAGGCCGCACACGTGCGCGAGCGGCACGACCTGGTGCTGCTGCCCTTCGCCGCGCTGCGCCGGGCGCTGCCCTGGTCGCGCGTGGTCAGGGACGCGCAGAGCGAGGTCGGCCTGCTCGTGGAGATGGCCGCCGACGACGTCGCCCGCCGCTGCTGCTCCGCGCGCCGCCTGGCGACCGCCCTGCTGCGCTTCGGCACGGCGGGCGCCGTCCCGGCCCCGCACGGCGCGCTGGGCGCCGCGAACTCCACCGCCGCCGTGATGGCGAGGGTCGAGCGCCTGGTGAACCCGATCCCGGTCCTGCCGCGCGGGATCCGCTACGCCATCGTCGCCTTCTCCGTCGCCCTGACGTCGTCGGCACCGCTGCTGTGGCTGGTTCCGTACTGAGAGCCGCGCCAGGACCCGTGGCGGGCCCTTCCGGGGCCGGTCCCGCGACCCGTGGCGGGACCCGCCGGGGCCGGCCTCGCGCCGACCCGCCTCGAAAACGTCGACCCGCCTTGAAAATACGGCCGGCTCGCATACCGAGCCCAGGTCTCCCCCTGGAGTTCCGGCCGGATTCGTCCGTCTATAGCCAAGCTCACCCCAAAGTGCTTGCAAGTGTTAGCCAACCCGTTTGCAATAGCAAGCACGATGCGGCAGACTCGAGCCATGGCACTACCCAAGGTCGGCTCGATCGGTGAGTACATCCGCGAGCAGCGCACGCACGCGAAGATCTCCCTGCGACAGCTCGCCGCGGCGGCGGGGGTCTCCAACCCCTACCTGAGCCAGATCGAGCGCGGGCTGCGCAAGCCCAGCGCCGAGATCCTGAACCAGATCGCCAAGGGTCTGCACATCTCGTCGCAGGCGCTCTACGTCCAGGCGGGCCTCATCGAGGAGCGCGAGCCGGACAGCGACGTGCTGACCGCGATCAGGGCCGACCACCTCATCACCGAGCGCCAGCGCCAGGTGCTGATCGACATCTACGAGTCGTTCCGCAAGGAGAACCAGCAGGCCGAGGCCCCGGACGACGACGTGCAGACCTCCCAGAAAGCACGTCTCGCACCGGAGCCCCGGCGGGGTGACGCGGACTCCTCGCCTGACGACGAGGCGCCGCTCCCCGGGGAATACCTCACCGCGTTGAAGCCCTACGCGGTCCCCCCGAGCAACGGCCACATCACCGAGGAAACCAAGGAAGGTTAACCCATGCCCATCACCGCCGAAGTCAAGAAGCTGGCCGAGTCCAAGCCGTTCTACGCCGTCGCCGGGGCCGGCGACTTCGCCGTCGAGAAGCTCCTCGAGCTTCCCGAGCAGATCCAGAGGCTGCAGGGCCGCCGCGAGGAGATCCGCGAGGCCGCGAAGGACCTCCCGGAGAGGGCCAGGCAGCTCGCCGGCAAGGCCGAGGGATACGCCAAGGACTTCCCCGTGAAGGCGCGCGACTACGCCGACCAGATCGCGGGCAGGGCCAACGAGCTCTACGAGGAGTTCGCCAACCGCGGCCGCAAGGTCGTCTCCAAGACCAGCGGCGAGATCGCCCTGGAGCTGGAGGAGGTCTCCGAGGCCGCCGAGCCCGCGATCGCCTCCGCCCGGACGCCCAAGAAGGGCACCCGCACCTCGAAGCCGACCACGACCGGCAGGTCGACCACGACCGGCCGGTCCACCCCGCCCAGGGGCTGAGCGAGTCCCCTCACGGACTCCGGTTCCACGGCCCGCCCCGGCATCGTCTCCGGTGCGGGCCTTCGGCGTCCGAGGGCCCGCGCCCGGCGAGGGCGGGAAAGCGGGCCGGAACGAGCGGGCGCGAGAACGGGCCGCCAAGCCCGGCCGGTACGAGCCGAGGACGACCCGAACGGGGCTTTCGGCATTAGGCTGAGGGAGACCGGCGAGGCGAACGTTCTGGAGAGACGATGATCGAAATCCACGGTGCCCTGGACCTGGTCTTCTGGATCCTGGCCGTCGGAGTGTTCGCACTGTCGGGCTGGGCGCTCGTGCACGCGGTGAAGACCCCGGCACGGGCGTTCGCGGTCACCGGCAAGCAGACCAAGAACCTGTGGCTGGTCATCCTCGGGCTGGCGGCCCTGTTCGGCTTCGCCGCCGCGGTGCAGTACCTCCCCGTGCTGAGCATCTTCACGATCGCGTCCGTCATCGCCTCGGGCATCTACCTGGCCGACGTGCGTCCCGCCGTGCGGGAGATCGGCAAGGGCGGCGGCAACCAGGGGCCGTACGGACCCTGGTGAACCGGTCCCGGGCCCGCCGTTTCGCGCGGGCCCTGGACGGCTCCGGAAAACCGGGTTGCCCGGCGAGGTTCCGGCCGGTAGACACACCGGATGATGTTCGCGCGCAAGCCCACGCTCCCCGGAGAGCACGTGACGCTCCGGCCGGTCGGCCCCGAGCACGTGGACGGCCTCTGGGAGCTGGTCAACGACCCCGAGACCGTCCGGCTGACCGGTTCGCACGGCAAACCCGACTACGAGGGGCTCAAGGCCTGGTACGGCTCGCGGGGCGAGCACGGCGACCGGCTGGACCTGGCGATCTGCGCCGCCGGGGACGACGCCTACGTGGGCGAGATCGTGCTCAACGAGCTCGACGCCGACAACCTCTCCTGCAACCTGCGCATCGCGCTGATCGGCCCCCGGGCGTACGGCAGGGGATACGGCACCGAGGCGATCCGGCTCACCCTCGACCACGTCTTCCGCACCACGCCGCTGCACCGGGTGGCCCTGGAGGTTTACGCCTTCAACGAGCGGGCAGCGCACGTATACCGCAAGATCGGATTCGTCCAGGAGGGCGTCTGCCGCGACGCCCTGCGTCTAAACGGGGAATGGTATGACTCCGTAATCATGGCGATACTTGCCCCTGACTGGGTTGTCAGGGAAATTTGACATACACATGGTGATTTTTCGGAAACATCTTTTGACACTTCCGAAACAATGCTAGGTTCACTGGGAGCGCTCCCACCTGTGCAGGATCTTGGTGTGGAGGAAGTTATGACCGATCTACCCACACTTGCCCAAGTCGCCGCAGAGGCAGGGGTCTCCCCCGCCACGGCGTCTCGGGTACTCACCGGTTCAGTCAGAGTCAGCACGTCGACTCGTAGGCAGGTGCATGACGCAATATCGCGTCTCGGTTACGTAAGGCATCGCGCTCCCCGTGGCGGCTCCGGCCGCCGGTCCGACCAGGTCGTGGCCATCGTGGTCTGCGAACCCGCGCACCGGCTCTTCACCGAGCCATTCTACGCACGGATGATCACGGCCGCGGAGGAGGTCCTCACCGGGCACGGCGTGCCACTCGCCGTGATGACCGCCACGGCGGCCACCTCCACCATCGCCACACCGCCGCTCGTCGCCGGAGGCATCGACGGCGTCCTGCTGATCGGCGCACGTGACAGGCATCCGCTCGTGGTGACCCTGGCCGCCTCGGGCATTCCCGTACGGAGTGCGGGCCGTCCCCCGGACGGCATCGACCTCCCCCACGTCGACATGGACAACCGCGACGGCGGCCGGCAGGCGGCGGAACACCTGCTGCTCGGCGGCCGGAGGTCCATCGGTGTCATCGCGGGCCCACCCGCCCTTCCGGCCGCCCGCGACCGGCTCGACGGGTTCATGCAGACCCTCGCCCTGGCCGGGATGACCGGTGTGCCGGTCGCGTACGGCGACTTCAGCCACACGTCGGGGGTGCACGGCATGCAGTGGCTGCTGCGCAGGATGCCGCACGTCGACGCGGTCTTCGCCGCCTCCGACGTGATGGCGGCCGCCGCGCTGCAGACCCTGCGCCGTGCCGGTCGCCGGGTGCCGGAGGACGTGGCGGTCATCGGGTTCGACGACGCACCCGCCGCCCGGCGGACCTCCCCCACGCTCACCACCGTCCGCCAGCCGGTGGAGGACTTCGCCGCGCTCGCCACCCGGCTGCTGCTGCTCTCGATGGGCTCGGCCGGTACTCCCCGTGACAATCCCGTCCTCCCCACTGAGCTGGTGGTCCGTGAGTCCGCCTGACCAGGTCGGGCTTCGCGCGGGAGACCTGCTCACCCGCAGGTACCTGCTGCTGGAGCGGATCGCGTGGGGTGGCATGAGCGTCATCTGGCGCGCCTTCGACCAGTCACTCCAGCGGATGGTCGCCGTCAAGCTGCTCGACGGCGAGCTGGGTGTCGACCAGGGGGAGCGCGAGCTGATCCGCAGGGAGGCGCGTGCCACCGCGCGCCTCATCCACCCCGACGCGATCGAGGTCTACGACTACGGGGAGAGCGTGACCTCGCACGGTCGCCTGGCCGCGTACGTCGTCATGCGCCTGCTGGAGGGGCGCCCGCTGGCGGACCGGATCAACGAGGGCCCGCTGCCGTGGGCGGAGGCGGCGACGATCGCCGCCAGGCTGGCCACTGTGCTGGCCGCCGCCCACGAGCGGGGCATCGTGCACCGGGACGTCACCGCCGAGAACGTGCTGCTGACCTCCTCGGGCGCCAAGCTGCTCGACTTCGGCATCGCGGCGTTCATCGGGGAGGACGCCGACGACCGGGCCTCCGACTACGGGACCCCGCCCTACGTGGCGCCCGAGCGGCTCACCGGCACGGTCGCGGACCCGGCGAGTGACGTCTACGCGCTGGGCGTGCTGCTGTTCGAGATGCTCACCGGCGATCCCCCGTACCCGGAACGGACCTGGGAGGAGATCGAGAACGTCCGCCGGGAGGGACCGCCGCCGGTGGCGGAGGTGCCGGGCATGCCCGCCCGGATCGGCGCGCTCTGCCAGGTCTGCCTGTCGCACCGGCCCGAGGCCAGGCCCAGGGCGCAGGAGGTGGCCGACGACCTGGCCGCGGTCCTCAGGCCCCCGGCCGCGACCCCGGTCCACTGGGCCCGCGGGAGCGGGCTGGTGCGCTGGACGGTGGTCGCGGCGGCGGCGGCGCTGCTCGCGGGTCTCCTGGTGTGGAGCCGGATCTCCGGTTCCTACGAGGAACAGGTGGCCGCTCCACCGGGTCGCGGGACGGTGCCGCCCACGGTTCTCGACCCCACCACCGCCTATCCCGAACCGGGTACGACGCCACGCCCCAGTCCCTCTCCGTCCGGCGCCTCCCCGAGGCGGGGCGGGCAGGTGGCGGAACCCGTACCGGGAGTGGCGGAGCCCGTACCGGGCGTGGAGGCGATCCCCTCCCACGCCCCGAATCTCAACCAGAGCGTGCGGCGCTTCAACGCGGTGCTGGCGAGGGGGGAGGACGAGGGCAGGATCCGTCCGGACGTGGCCCTGGACCTGCGGCAGGTGCTGGCCAACAGCGTCTGGGGCTCCCGCGACCTCGCCCCGATCCGGGGAAAGATCGCCGATCGTCACCGGGAGGGTTCGCTGCCCGACGACTTCCGCCACGCGCTGGAGGCTCAGCTCCTGCTCATGTCGCTCGCGTTGACCGGCTAGGAAGTGGCTGGGAATTCGTTGACCGGCTGGAAAGCCGGAACACACGGCCGGGCCCCCTCGAATCCTCCGGTGGAGGGGGCCCGGGTTCCGGCCGCCGGGGGTTCGCGATTTCGGAGCCGCCGGCCGGGCCGCGGTGCGCGACTCCCGCCGGCCTCCGAACGCCGGCGAGCCTCGCGCGGACGTGCCCGTCCCTCCCGCCACCCGCGACACCGGCCGGTGAAACTTTCACCTCTGCCCGCCGCGGCGATCGTCGTACAGGGCGAGATGGGAGGGGTCGCGGCCGCCGTGGAAGGGTGCCGCCGGCGCCGGCGGCGGTTGACGGGAACGAGGTGGGCGCCGAACCATGGCGAGCGCGACCGGCCGCACCTCTCGATCGCGGGGCCCTCCCCCCGCGTACAGCTCCCGTCCTCGAAGGGCTCTTGATGAAAGTCCTGCGTGTTCGCAGGTGGCCGGCGGCGCTCGCGGCGCTCGTGGTCACCTCGGCGCTGGCGGTCGCGCTCGGTTCCTCCCCGGCCGGTGCCGCGGGCGGAACCGGCACCGGCTACCTGCGCACCTCCGGTAACAAGATCGTTGACAGCACGGGCGCGACCGTCCGGTTGACCGGCATCAACTGGTTCGGCATGGAGACCGACAACAAGACCTTCCACGGGTTGTGGTCGAACAACCCGTGGAGAGGCCAGATCGACAAGATGGCCTCGCTCGGTTACAACACCCTCCGCGTGCCGTTCTCCAACGACGCCCTCAAGCCCGGCGCGGTGGCCAGCGGCGTGAACGACTTCGTCAACCCGGACCTGGTCGGCAACAGCCCGCTGCAGATCCTCGACAAGGTCATCGCGTACGCCGGAAGCAAGGGCATGCGGATCATCCTCGACCGGCACCGGCCGACCGCGGCCGGGCAGTCGCCGCTGTGGTACGTCGCCGCGACGCCGGAGAGCACCTGGATCAACGACTGGAAGGCGCTCGCCCAGCGGTACGCGGGCAACACCACCGTCATCGGCGCCGACCTGCACAACGAGCCGCACGCCGAGGGCACCAATCCGGCCGCCACCGGGGCGTGCTGGGGCTGCGGGGACACCGCGCGCGACTGGCGGCTGGCCGCCGAGCGGGCGGGCAACGCGGTGCTGTCGGTCAACCCCAACTGGCTGATCTTCGTCGAGGGCGTGAGCTGCCCGAGCGGGGGCCTGTCGAACGTCTGGGACAACGACCCGAGCAACGACGAGGACTGCGGCTGGTGGGGCGGCAACCTGTCGAAGGCCGGGGAGTTCCCGGTGCGGCTGAACGTGGCCAACCGGCTGGTCTACTCGCCGCACGACTACGCCACCTCGGTCTACCGCCAGACGTGGTTCGACGCGCCGAACTATCCGGCGAACATGCCCGCGATCTGGGACAAGTACTGGGGCTACCTCTACAAGCAGAACATCGCCCCCATCATGCTCGGCGAGTTCGGGACCACCATGCAGGCCGCCGTGGACAAGGTCTGGCTCCAGGAGCTGATGAAATATCTGGGCACCGGGGTGAATGGGATGTCGTTCACCTACTGGTCGTGGAATCCCAACTCGGGTGACACCGGGGGCATCGCCAAGGACGACTGGACCTCCATCAACCAGGACAAGCAGGACATCCTCCAGCCGTACCTGATCCCGCCGGTCGGCGGGGGCGGCGTGACACCCACCCCGACACCGACGCCGACCCCGGGGACCACGGCCTGCGAGACGTCGTACGCGCTCACGAACTCCTGGCAGGGAGGCTTCCAGGCCGCGCTGACCGTGAAGAACACCGGCACCTCGGCCTGGAACAACTGGTCGGTGAGCTGGACCCTGCCATCCGGGGTGACGCTCGGCAGCGGCTGGAACGCCACCGTCACGCAGAGCGGGACCACCTTCACCGCGAAGGCCCCGAGCCACGCCGCCAACCTCGCGGCGGGTCAGTCCGTCGTCGTCGGCTTCACCGCCAACGGGCCCTCCACCCCGGGCGCATCCGGAATCACCTGCACCTGATTTTCGACTCTTCGTTCACGGAACCGTCGAGGGCGTGCCGCCGAGCGGCACGCCCTCTCGTGGTGTGAACCGTGGCCGGAAACAAGGACGCGGCCCCTCGTCGTGCGGACGCGGCTTTTCGCCGTGCGGACGCCGTCTCCGCCGCCGGATCCGTCCCCGCCGGAATATCCCGGTCACCCTCACAAAAAGAAACATAGCCATATCTCTCTTATATGCCTCGATAACTACGCAATAAAGCATCCCGCATGTCGTATAACAGATACGACACCGCCGATCAGTAGGGTCAGAAAAAATGGCGCATCATCGGCAATGCGCCTGGACGGAGAAATACCAAAAGAAAAGGACAGCACTGTGACAAGAGTTGGTCACTCGCGTATCGTTTCGCGAAATACCGCCCGTTCCTGGCTGGCCGGGGTCCTGACCGTCGCGGTCGCGCTGGGCTGCGTCGCCGCGACACCGCGGGTGGCGAGCGCGGCGACGGCACCGGACCTTCTGACGGCCGCGGACTACGCGGTCCTGGCGGGGACGACGGTCACCAGCACCGGCCCCACCGTGGTCACCGGGAATCTCGGGGTGAGCCCGGGAACGGCGGTCACCGGCTTCCCGCCCGGCGTCGTGGTCGGCACCATCCACTCCGCCGACACCGGCTCGGCGCAGGCCCAGGTCGACCTGACCGCCGCCTATGACGACGCGGCGGGGCAGCTCGCCACTTCCCTCCCGACGGAACTCGGCGGGACCACCGTGACACCGGGCGCCTACGACTCCGCCTCGGGCACCTTCGAGATCACCGGGGAGCTGACGCTCGACGGGCAGGGTGACCCGAACGCCGTCTTCATCTTCAAGACCGCCTCCACCCTGGTCACCGCGTCCGCCAGCACGGTGAACCTCATCAACGGCGCCCAGGCGTGCAACGTCTTCTGGCAGGTCGGAAGCTCGGCCACGCTGGGCACCGGCTCCAGTTTCGCCGGGAACATCCTCGCGCTCACCTCGATCACCGCGACCACCGGCGTGAACGTCGACGGCCGCCTGCTGGCCCGCAACGGCGCCGTCACCATGGACACCAACTTCGTCACGCTGGCCGAGTGCGAGGGTCCGCCGCCGAGGGAAGACAGGACAACCGCCACCACGCTGAGCGCGGTGTGCTCGCAGAGGGTGGCGGGCAGGCTCATCCTCACCGCGACCGTCACGGCCTCCGGGCCGACACCGCCCACGGGACCGGCCGAGTTCTTCTCCAACGGGGTGCGCCTGGGCACGGCCCAGATCGACGCGAACGGCCGCGCCACCCTGGCCGTGACCGACCTCGGACCGGGGACCTACCTCGTGGCCGCCTTCTTCCGCAACGCGGATCTGGATGCCAGTGCCTCGACACCGCTGCCCCTGGTCATCGGCCCGCGCGGCCTCTGCCCGGCACCGCCACCGGCACCACCGGCGGCGGCGGTGAACCGGAAGGACAAGGACCGTCAGAGCATCAGGAACAACCAGAGCAGCGGCAACGCGATCAAGATAAGGGACCGCAAGCGCAAGCATCACCGCCACCACTCGTGGGCCAGGTGCTGCCGCCACCGGCGCTAGGGCCCCGTGCCGGGAACTCACCCGGCACATCCGCGCGCCGGTTCGCGTGCCGTCCCCGGGCCCGTCCGTGTCCGGCCTTCCCGCGCTTCGAGACCATCGAGGGCGTGCCGCAGAGCGGCACGCCCTCTCTTCGTGGAAACGGACCCGCGAATGCCGCCGGACCGTGGCCGGCGGGACGACATCCCACTGAATATCGCTACAAACAACAACATGACTGCATTTTCATTTGTCCACGAATAAGTAACGCGACAAAACAACCCGCATGTCGTACGACGACCACGACGCCGCCGATCAGTAGTCTCGGAAAAACGGCGCATCATCGGCAATGCGCCTGGACGGAGAAATACCAAAAGAAAAGGATGAAACCGTGACAGTCATTGGTCACTCCCATATCGTTTCGCGAAATACCGTCCGTTCCTGGCTGGCAGGGGCCGTGACGGTCGCGGTCGCGCTGGGCTGCGTCGCCGCGACACCGCGTACGGCGAGCGCGGCGCGCACGACAGGCGCCGCGGGCACGGCGAGCGCGCCGGTACCGGTACCGGTGGCGCTCGGCGCGGCCGCGGAATTCGCGGTCCTGGCGGGCACGACGGTCGCCGGCACCGGAGCCACCGTCGTCACCGGCGAGGTCGGGGTGAGCCCGGGCTCGACGACCGCCGGATTCCCGCCGGGCGTCGTGGTCGGCGCCGTCTACCTGGACGACTCCGTCGCCGAACAGGCCCAGGAAGACCTGGCCGTCGCCTACGTCAACGCGGCGAGGCGACCCGGCACCGCCTCCCTCCCGGCGCAGCTCGGCGGGACCACGGTGGCGCCGGGCGTCTACAACTCCATCTCGGGCGCCTTCCAGATCGGCGGGGAACTGACCCTCGACGGGCGGGGGGATCCGAACGCCGTCTTCGTCTTCAGGGCTCCCGCCCTGGTCACCGCGCCCGCCAGCACCGTACGGCTCGTCAACGGCGCACAGGCGTGCAACGTCATCTGGCAGGTCGGCGGTTCGGCCTCGCTGGGGTCCGGCTCCCGCTTCGCCGGGAGCGTCCTCGCGCTGACCTCGATCACCGCGGCCGGTGGCACGACCGTGAACGGCCGCCTTCTGGCCCGCCTGGGCACCGTCAATCTGGACGGCGCCACCGTCACACGATCCGCCTGCGCGACCGTGCCGCAGCGGAGGACCGCCACCAAGCTGGCCGCGTTCTGCGACCCGGGGGCGCCGGGTCACCTCACCCTCATCGCGACCGTCACGACCTCGGGGGCGGCCCCCGCGGCCGGGCCGGTCGACTTCTTCGCCAACGGGGTGCGCCAGGACCAGTCCCCGTCGGACGCCGCGGGCCACGCGAAACTGATCGTGAACAAGATCCCGCCGCGCACCCATGAGTTCATGGCGGCCTTCACGGGCACGAACCGGCTGGAGCCCAGCGCCTCATCGGTGCTGACCGTGCCCGTCGGCCCCGAGGGCATCTGCCCGGCGCCACCGGCGAGTCCGGCGGCTCCCGCTCCCGCCGCCACCGCCGGCGACGGCGCGAAGGGCCGGGGCGCCGTGAAGCGTCCGCGCAGCTACACCCTGTTCGGGCCGAAGAACCGCGAACGCAAGCGTCACCACCACCCACGATTCCGGCAGCATCGCCACGCACGCTGACAGGACGGGACGGAGAACTGTGAATCCGCCCCACCGGCCGACGGCCGGTGGGGCGGGCCGCCGGCGGGCGTCGCGTGCGGGTCAGGTGAGCTTGTCCTTGAGCTTGCCCAGGGGGCCGGCCTCGGTGCCGAGGGCCGGGCCCGCCGGATCGCCCATGCTGCCGTCGTAGGTGGCGTACAGCTTGGGGTCGGGCGGTGGCGCGGTGGCGAGGCCGCCGAGCGGCCGGGGGTCGAGGAGGTAGGAGAACTCGTGGCGGCCGTCCGGTTGCGGGCCGGACGCCCAGCCCCCCTGCGTTCCCTCGGTTCCCTCCGACAGGTCCCAGATCGCCGAGGCGTGCTCGGCGTACTCCTCGTCGAACAGGTCGTCCGGGACGACGACGTCCTCCAGGCCGTCGGTCTGGAGCTCCTCGATGGCCTTCAGCCACATGTTCTGGTGCAGGGTGTCGCGGGCCAGGTTGAACTTGAGCATGTCGCGCACGCCCGGGTCGTCGGTCATGTGGTAGAGCCGCGCGGTCTGCAGGCGGCCCTGCGCCTCGGCGGCGACGTTGGCGCGGAAGTCGGCAAGCAGGTTGCCGCTCGCCACGATGTAGCGGCCGTTCCACGGATAGCCGTTGCTGTCGGCCAGCAGCGGGCCGCCGCCGGAGACGATGACCTGCTGGAGGTCCATGCCGCCCATCACGGCACCGACCACGGGGTCGGCGGCGGCCATCTTCGTGGTCGCGGTGGCGGGCGCGCCCTCCAGGAGGCGGGCGATCATGGTGGCGATCATCTCGACGTGACCGATCTCCTCGGTCGCGATGTCCATGATCAGATCCTTGTACTTGCCGGGCATCCGGCAGTTCCAGCCCTGCATCAGGTACTGCATGGTCACGGTCATCTCGCCGTAGGCGCCGCCGAGCAATTCCTGGAGCTTGTGGGCATAGACCGGGTCGGGCTTCTCCGGCTTGGCCTCGAACTGCAAATGCTTGGTGTGCAGGAACATCAACCGCTCCTCGGCTCGGGCCCCGGGTGGAGCCGTCCGGGACCGCACGCCGCCTGCCGGCGAAAGGGCGCGACCCCGCTGGTGGACACAGACGGGGGTCACTTACAGATCCCACCAGACGCACCGATGGACCCACAGGAGCGACACACCCGTGCACATCAGTCGCGATCCAAAATTTCCGTCAGATCGTTATCGGCCGCGCCGGGTACGGGCCGCGGGGCCGTGAGGGCCCGAACGCGTGTCCACAAGCAAGCACTCGGGCAGCAAGATCGAAAGTCATGAAACTTTCACGGTCCGCGAAAAAGGCCCTCCGGATCGCAGCAGCCTGACGGCATGGGCCACGAAACATCGGCGTAACCGGGGGCGCATGCCATTGACATCCCGTTCACCGTCTCCAGAATCCCTTATGGGAGCGCTCCCACCCCCTCTCTCCCTTGCTTGATCCGATGCGGCGCCACCACCAGCGACTTCGCATCGATCCCCACTCACGGAGGCCCATTTCATGCATTTGTTCCCCAGCAAAGCGGGAGCGCTCCCACGCTTCCGGAGACGGGTCGCCGCGCTGGCGCTGATCAGCCTGGCGGCCGGGACGACCACCGCCCTGGCAGCCTCCCCAGCCCTCGCCGCCGTCTCCTGCGACGTGACGTACAACACCACCGACTGGCAGGGCGGCTTCACCGCCAACGTGTCCATCAAGAACCTGGGCGACCCGCTCACCGGCTGGACCCTCGGGTTCAACTTCCCGACGACCACCCAGCGGGTCTCCCAGGGCTGGAGCGCCACCTGGGCGCAGAGCGGCCAGGCCGTCACCGCCCGGAACCTCGCCTGGAACGGCAACCTGGCCACCGGCGCCTCGACCAGCATCGGCTTCAACGGCACCTGGTCCGGCTCCAACCCCAAGCCGACCGCCTTCACGATCAACGGCACCACCTGCGGCGGCACCCCCGTCAACCTGCCGCCCACGGTGAGCATCACCAGTCCGGCGGCCGGGGCCACCTTCGCCGCGCCCGCGACGGTGCCGATCACCGCCACCGCGGCCGACAGTGACGGCACCGTCGCCAAGGTCGAATTCTTCAACGGCACCACGCTGCTGGGCACCGACACCACCGCGCCGTACGCCTACAACTGGACGGGCGTCGCCGCCGGGAGCTACTCCATCACGGCGAGGGCCACCGACGACAAGGGTGAGGCCACCACCTCCGCCCCCGTGGGGATCACCTCCACCGCTGACCTGCCCCCCGCCGTGGTCGTCACCCCGGCCACGGTCGCCGTCCCCGAGGGCGGTTCGGCCAACCTCTCGGTCAAGCTCTCCAAGGCCCCGTCCGCGAGCGTCACCGTGGCGACCGCGAGGACGAGCGGCGACACCGACCTGACCGTCGCCTCCGGCGCGTCGCTGACCTTCACCACCGCCAACTGGAACACGGCCCAGACGGTACGGGTCGAGGCGGCGGAGGACGCCGACGAGGCCTCCGGCAGTGCCGAGTTCACCTCGACCGCCACCGGCCACACCGCGGCCAAGGCGACCGCCACCGAGGTCGACAACGACTCGACCGGCGGCGACAACGAGTACATCGAGCGCTTCACCGCGATGTACAACAAGATCAAGGACCCGGCGAACGGCTACTTCTCGCCGCAGGGCGTGCCCTACCACTCCGTCGAGACCTTCCTGGTCGAGGCGCCGGACCACGGGCACGAGACCACCTCCGAGGCCTACAGCTACTACCTGTGGCTGGAGGCGGCGTACGGCAAGGTGACCGGCGACTGGACCAAGTTCAACGAGGCCTGGGCCTCGATGGAGAAGTACATCATCCCGGCCACCGCCGACCAGCCGACCAACGCCAACTACAACCCGTCCAAGCCCGCCACGTACGCCGGTGAGTGGGACGACATCAAGCAGTACCCGTCCAAGCTGGACGGCGGCGTGAGCGTCGGCGTCGACCCGATCGCGAACGAGCTGAAGACCGCCTACGGCACCAGCGACGTCTACGGCATGCACTGGCTGCTGGACGTGGACAACACCTACGGCTTCGGCCGCTGCGGCGACGGGACCACCAAGCCCGCGTACATCAACACCTACCAGCGCGGCCCGGAGGAGTCGGTCTTCGAGACCATCCCGCAGCCGTCCTGCGACACCTTCAAGCACGGCGGCCCGAACGGGTTCCTGGACCTGTTCACCGGTGACAGCTCCTACGCCAAGCAGTGGAAGTACACCAACGCCCCCGACGCCGACGCCCGCGCCGTCCAGGTCGCCTACTGGGCGCACACCTGGGCCAAGGAGCAGGGCAAGGAGGCCCAGGTCTCGTCCACGATCTCCAAGGCCGCGAAGATGGGCGACTACCTGCGCTACGCGATGTACGACAAGTACTTCAAGAAGCAGGGCTGCACCAGCACCTCGTGCCCGGCCGGAACCGGCAAGGACAGCTCGGCCTACCTGCTGAGCTGGTACTACGCCTGGGGCGGCGCCTACGACACCTCCGCCGGCTGGGCCTGGCGGATCGGCTCCAGCCACAACCACTCCGGCTACCAGAACCCGATGGCCGCGTGGGTGCTGTCCAGCGTGGACGCGCTCAAGCCCAAGGGCGCGACCGCCGTCCAGGACTGGACCACCAGCACCAAGCGGCAGATGGAGTTCTACCGCTGGCTGCAGTCGTCCGAGGGCGCGATCGCCGGTGGCGCCACCAACAGCTGGCAGGGCCACTACGCGGCCCCGCCGTCGACGCTGCCCACCTTCTACGGGATGGCCTACGACTGGCAGCCGGTCTACCACGACCCGCCGTCCAACCAGTGGTTCGGCTTCCAGGCGTGGTCGATGGAGCGGGTCGCGGAGCTGTACTACGCGACCGGCAACGCCGACGCCAAGATCGTGCTGGACAAGTGGGTCAAGTGGGCCACCGACAACACCACGATCAACGCCGACGGGACCTACCAGATCCCCTCGACGCTGGTGTGGACCGGTCAGCCCGACACCTGGAACCCGAGCAACCCCGGCACCAACTCCGGGCTGCACGTGAGCATCAGGGACTACACGACCGACGTGGGCGTGGCCGGCTCGTACGCCAAGGTGCTGATGTACTACGCGGCCAAGTCCGGCAACGCCACCGCCAAGGCCGTCGCCAAGGGCCTGCTCGACGGTCTGTGGAAGAACAACCAGGACGCCAAGGGCGTGTCGGTCACCGAGACCAAGGCCGACTACAGCCGCCTCAACGACCCGGTCTACGTGCCCCCGGGCTGGACCGGCAAGATGCCCAACGGCGACACGATCAACTCCAGCTCGACCTTCATGTCGATCCGGTCCTTCTACAAGAACGACCCGGACTGGCCGAAGGTGGACGCCTACCTGAAGGGCACCGGCCCCGCGCCGTCCTTCAACTACCACCGGTTCTGGGCGCAGGTGGACGTGGCCGTCGCCCTCGCCGAGTACGGCCGCCTCTTCCCCTGACCCCCCGCCCCCGGGTCCGGCTCTCCCCCGGGCCGGACCCGGGCCCGACCCGAGCCCGGGCCGAACCTGACCCGGGCTCCACCCCCTGAGACCTCGGGGCGTGGTGGCACCCCTGACCTGCTGCCACGCCCCGAGCACCACCTCCGAGAGGCACACCCCCCATGAAGAGAAGTCTGGCGGCGCTCGCGCTGCTGGCGCTGGCGGCCGTGCCGGTGACGGTGCCCGCCACCGGCGCCCAGGCCGCGGCGCCCGCCTTCGCGTACGGCGAGGCGCTGCAGAAGTCCATCTGGTTCTACGAGGCCCAGCAGTCGGGGACGCTGCCGAGCTGGAACCGTGTCAGCTGGCGCGGCCCCTCCGGGCTCGGCGACGGCCAGGACGTCGGGCTCGACCTGACCGGCGGCTGGTACGACGCGGGCGACCACGTCAAGTTCGGCCTGCCGATGGCGGCGAGCGCGACGATGCTGGCCTGGGGCGCGGTGGAGTACCGCGACGCGTACGCCTCCTCCGGGCAGCTCACCCACCTGCTGAACAACCTCAAGTTCGTCAACGACTACTTCATCAAGGCCCACCCGTCGGCGAACGTGCTGTACGGGCAGGTCGGCAACGGCGGCAAGGACCACGCCTGGTGGGGGCCGGCCGAGGCGATGCAGATGGAGCGGCCCGCGTACAAGATCGACGCTTCGTGCGGGGGGTCGGACCTGGCCGGGGAGACGGCGGCGGCGATGGCGGCCTCGTCGATCGTCTTCCGCCCGACAAATCCGACTTATGCTGACACGCTGGTGACGCACGCCAAGCAGCTCTACACCTTCGCCGACACCGTGCGGAAGAAGTACAGCGACTGCATCACCGACGCGTCCGGGTACTACCAGTCGTGGAGCGGCTACAACGACGAGCTCGTCTGGGGCGCGATCTGGCTGCACCGGGCCACCCAGGACGCCTCCTACCTCGCCAAGGCGGAGTCGTACTACGACAACCTCGGCACCGAGCCGCAGTCCACCACGAAGTCCTACAAGTGGACGATCGCCTGGGACGACAAGTCCTACGGTGCCTACGTGCTGCTGAACAAGCTGACCGGCAAGCAGAAGTATCTCGACGACGCCAACCGATGGCTGGACTTCTGGACGGTCGGGGTCAACGGGCAGCGGATCAGGTACTCGCCCGGCGGCCAGGCCGTTCTCGACCGGTGGGGGTCGCTGCGCTACGCGGCCAACACCTCGTTCGCGGCGCTGGTCCACTCGGACACGATCACCGACGCGACGCGTAAGGCGAGATACCACGACTTCGCGGTCAGGCAGATCAACTACGCGCTCGGCGACAACCCGCGCAACTCCTCGTACATGATCGGGTTCGGCACGAACCCGCCGAAGAACCCGCACCACCGCACCGCGCACGGCTCGTGGACCGACCAGATGACCAACCCGGTCGAGACCCGCCACACCCTGTACGGCGCCCTCGTCGGCGGCCCGCCCGACCCGGACGACAAGTACACCGACAAGCGCGAAGACTACGTGATGAACGAGGTCGCCACCGACTACAACGCGGGCTTCACCAGCGCCCTGGCCCGCCTCTACCGCGAGTACGGCGGTGCCCCCGCCGCGAACTTCCCCGTGGCGGAGACCCCCGACGGCCCCGAGATCTTCGTGGAGGCCGGGGTGAACGCCTCCGGCTCGGCGTTCACCGAGATCAAGGCCATCGTGCGGAACCAGTCGGCCTGGCCGGCCCGCCCGCTGACCAACGGCTCGTTCCGCTACTACTTCACCCTCGACGGCACCACGACCGCGAGCCAGGTCTCCGTGTCGTCCGCCTACAACCAGTGCAAGGCCCCGACCGGGCCGACCCTGCTGTCCGGGAAGACCTACTACGTCACCGTCGACTGCTCGAACACCTCGATCGCCCCGGCGGGGCAGTCGCAGCACCGGCGCGAGGTGCAGTTCCGCATCGCCAGCACCGGGACGTGGGACCCGTCCAACGACTGGTCGTACACCGGCATCGCCACCACGCCGGGCGCGACCCCGGTGCGGGCGCAGAACATGACGGTCTACGCGGGCACGACGAAGGTGTGGGGCAACCCGCCCGGCGACGAGCCGGTGGACACCGCGGCGCCGTCGCGGCCGGGCAAGCCCGCCGTCTCGGCGATCACCGCCACCGGCGCCACCCTGACCTGGACGGCCTCGACCGACAACGTGGGCGTCAGCGGCTACGACGTCTACCAGGGGACGACGAAGGTCGCCACCGCCACCGGCACCTCCCACACCCTCACCGGGCTGACCCCCTCGACGGCGTACACCGTCTCCGTGGTGGCCAGGGACGCGGCCGGCAACTCCTCCACCGCCTCCGAGAGCACCGCGTTCACCACGACGGCGCCCCCGGAGGACGACACCGAGGCCCCGTCGCGGCCGGGCAAGCCCGCCGTCTCGGCGATCACCGCCACCGGCGCCACCCTGACCTGGACGGCCTCGACCGACAACGTGGGCGTCAGCGGCTACGACGTCTACCGGGGAACGACGAAGGTCGCCACCGCCACCGGCACCTCCCACACCCTCACCGGGCTGACCCCCTCGACGGCGTACACCGTCTCCGTGGTGGCCAGGGACGCGGCCGGCAACTCCTCCACCGCCTCCGAGAGCACCGCGTTCACCACGACGACGGCCCCGGCGGGCGGCTGCACGGCCACGTACACGGTCGTCAGAGACTGGCAGGGCGCCTTCCAGAGCGAGGTCACCGTCAAGAACGAGGGCACCTCGACGATCACCGGCTGGACGGTGACCTGGAGGTTCCCCAACGGCCAGACGATCAGCCAGCTCTGGAGCGGCGCGCACACCCAGACGGGAGCGGACGTGTCGGTCAAGAACCTGAACTGGAACGGCACACTCGCCCCGAACGCCTCGACGTCCTTCGGCTTCACCGGGACCCAGAACGGCACCAACGGCGTCCCCACCCCGGTGGCCTGCACCACCGGCTGACCTCCCGGTCCCGCCGGCCCGCGCCGCGGGCCGGCGGGGCGCTCCGACCCCCTCACCCCGCCGGTCCGCACCGCGAACCGGCACCTCGTTCCACGTTGTCCAGGCGTCCGCTCCTCCCCCGGATCCTCTGGATCCCCGGACGCCTCCTCGCCCCGGCCGGGCGCGACGACCCCTCCGCCCGGCCGGGCACTCCCCCACCGAGGTAGGTCATGCGCGTCAGACTTGCGCTGCTCGCGGCGCTCCTTTTCCCGTTCCTCCTCTCCATGCCGCCCGCCCACGCCGCCACCGGCCTCCACGTGAGCGGTACGCGGATCCTCGAGGCGAACGGCAACGCGTTCGTCATGCGGGGCACCAGCCACGCGCACACCTGGTACGCGACCCAGACCGGCTCGTTCGCGGACATCAAGTCGCTGGGCGCGAACACCGTCAGGGTGGTGCTCAGCGGCGGCCGGTGGACCGCCAACGGCGCGGCCGACGTGGCGAACGTCGTCTCGCTCTGCAAGCAGAACAAGCTCATCTGTGTCCTGGAAAATCATGACACCACCGGGTACGGCGAGCAGAGCGGCGCGTACACCCTCGACCAGGCCGTGGACTACTGGATCGGCGTCAAGAGCGCGATCGTCGGCCAGGAGGACTACGTCGTCCTCAACATCGGCAACGAGCCCTTCGGCAACAACGCGACCACCCCCGGCTGGACTCAGGCCACCTCGGCCGCGATCACCCGGCTGCGGAGCAACGGGTTCCAGCATCTGATCATGGTGGACGCGCCCAACTGGGGCCAGGACTGGAACTTCACCATGCGCGACAACGCGGCCACGGTCGCCGCCGCCGACCCGCAGCGCAACACGGTCTTCTCCGTCCACATGTACGGGGTGTTCGACACGGCCGCCGAGATCACCTCCTACCTGCAGGCGTTCCAGACGGCGGGGCTGCCGCTGGTGATTGGCGAGTTCGGTTTCAACCACTCCGACGGCAACCCCGACGAGGACACGATCATGGCCCAGGCGCAGGCCAGGGGGGTCGGCTACCTCGGCTGGTCGTGGAGCGGCAACGGCGGCGGCGTCGAGTATCTCGACCAGGTGACCAACTTCAACGTCGCGAACCTCACCACCTGGGGGCAGCGCCTGTTCAACGGGGCGAACGGCATCGCGCAGACCTCCGTCGAGGCCACGATCTACGGCGGCACCGGCACCCCCGACACCGAGGCGCCGACCCGCCCCGGCACCCCCGCCGCCTCGGACATCACCTCGACCGGCGCCCGGCTGTCCTGGACCGCCTCCACCGACGACCGCGCGGTCACCGGCTACGACGTCTTCCGGGGGACCGCCAAGCTCGGTTCGTCCGCGACCAACTCGATCGCCCTGACCGGCCTCACCGCGCAGACCGCCTACACCGTCACCGTCGTCGCCCGCGACGCCGCGGGGAACACCTCGGCCGCCTCGGCGGCGACGACCTTCACGACCACCTCGACCCCGCCGGACGGCTGCACCTCGACGTACCGCACGACCAACCACTGGCAGGGCGGCTTCCAGGGCGAGGTCACCGTCAGCTGCACCGCGGCCGTCACCAACTGGAGAACGGTCCTCACCTATCCCTCGGGCGTGAACATCAGCCAGGCGTGGAGCTCCATCCTCTCCGCGACCCCTCCGGTCTTCACCTTCGCCAACGCCGCCTGGAACGGATCCGTCCCCGCCGGAGGATCCACCACCTTCGGCTTCATCGGCACCTGGTCGGGCACCGGCGCCCCGCCCGCTCCCACCGTCTCCTGGACGTGACCCAGCTGCTCCCCGGGCTCGCCCGACGTTCGAACCCCCAGAACCCCGGGGTTCGGAACACCGTCGTGGCGGACGGGCGGCCGGCCGCGTGACCTCCCCTCACGCGGCCGGCCGCTCTGCCGGTCCGCCCTGAACGACCGTACGGACACCGCGCCCGCGGATGCCCGTCCCGGCAGGGGCCGGGGAAGTTCAACCGAGCAGTTCACGGGCGATCACGGTCGCGGCCCGAACCACCGACGCCCGGTGGCGCTTCAGCGGCGCGGCGCTCTCCGGCCCCTTCGGCGTGCGGACGGGCACCGGAGTCGCGTTCCAGGCCTGCGCCAGCGCGAGGGTCAGCATCATCACGTCCGTGGCCACCTCGAGCCCGGCATCGTGACTCGTCGCGAGCTCCTGGGCCTTGTCCACATGCGCCTCGACCATCGCGGGGGAGAGTCGCGGGCGTTCGAGGGCGCGCCACTGCCGGCCCCGGGACGTGACCGCCAGGGTGCTCGGCCGAGCCGTCCCTCCGGCCGCTCCCCCGTCGCTCCCCGGGCGCACACCGGTCGCTCCCCGGGCGCACGCCGGTCGCTCCCCGGGCGCACGCCGGTCGCTCCCAGGGCGCACGCCGACGGCGAGGCCGCCGTCACCGGTGGTCTCGCCGCGGCCCCGTGGCCGGTTCACACCGGCCACGGGGTTCCCCGCGCCGCGCCCGGATCAGGTCGCGAGCGTGCTCCGGCGACAGGGAGATCCGGTCAGTCGTCGAACCCGAAGCCGCCGCTGCTGTTTCTGTTCGACAGATAGTTGTGGTTGTTGTTGTGGTTGTTGATCCGTACCTTGACGCGGTGGCGGCCGCCCCCGCCGTGCCGTCCCCAGCCGCCCCAGCCGCCGCCGCAGCCGCGGCGGCAGCCGCCCCCGCCCCAGGTCGGGAAGGCCGCGGCGGTGACGGCGGTGGTCGTCGCGGCGGCGCTCGCGACGGTGGTCGCCGCGCCCACTCCGACAACCCCGCCGGTCAGCGCCACACTGAACGCGAGCCCTGCGATAACACTCTTGAACTTGGGCATTGCTTTTCCCCTCGAAAGGTTCAATTACCCCGATTGCCGACATTTCTGGATCAGTCGGAAATCATTAGCGATGGATAGATATGACCCATCCCCGCTTGTCATACTTTCCTGCCGTCTGTCCCCATAAACGATAATTCGATCCTTTTGCACTACGATTGTCGGCTTATGAGGATCGCAGAACACTTAAGGGTAGCTTTATGGCGAAATGTCCCTTATGTGCTATCGAGGAGTGTGGTCCGCGAAGATCACGCAGACGAACGGGCCCGCGCCCTCAGGAAGGGCGCGCCTCGATGCCGTGCTTCTGCAACGTTGAGACCATCCAGCGCGAGAGGCGTACGTGGCCGGTGAGGGTCGGGTGGACGCCGTCGGGCAGGACCGCTCCGCGGCCCCAGCCCCGGCCGTGCGGGCCGAGGGGTTCGAACGGGTCGAGGAAGGGCACCTCCTGCCGGTCGGCGGCGAGCAGGACGGCCTCCCGCACGTCGTAGGCCCACCGGGGAGCCTTGGTCATCCAGATCGGGCCGACCAGCACGATCCTGGTGTGCGGCCATCGCCGCCTGACCAGCTCCAGCAGGTGGACGGCCGCGTTCTCGATCCTCGCGGCTCCGATCCGGCGGTCGTTGCGCCCGCCGGAGATGATCAGCATGTTGGGCTCGGGGCGCCAGGAGAGCTCCTTGACGAAGGAGTCCTGAAAGGTCCGGCCCACCCGGCCGGGATTGACGAAGCCCGTTCCCGCGGCGCCCGCGGTGATCAGCTGCCAGCCCAGCTCCCGCGCGACCCTGGCCGCGTAGCCGTCCCATGCCCGTACGGGACCCGATCCGACCGTGAAACTGTCTCCGACGATCATGACGAGCGGGGCCGGGAGCGATGAGGTGGGTGGAAGGCCCGTGCCGGCGGCCGGCGGCGTGGTCGCGCCACCACCAAGGCTGCATCCCGAAATAAGGCAGGAAATCGCCACAAGAAACGCGACCGCGGGTGTCCACGGTCGTCTACGTACGGGCGCGCGCATGCCACCTCGGGAAACGTCGGACTCCCGACATGATTGCAGATGTCCGCCGCCGGTCGCGGCGACTCGGCCTCATGAAAACGATCGGACCCACGGTTCCGGCCCGGCCGCCCCGGATCAGGGCGGCTCATCGGCCGCGACGGCATCGCCCGGACCGTCACGGCCCGGCGGCGTCGGGGCGGCACCGCCGGGCCGTGACGGTCCGGGCTCCGTCCCACCGGGCCGAGGCGAGGCGCGGGGCGGGGACGAGGGCGGGGCGCGGGGCGGGGCGGGGCGGGGACGAGGGCGGGGCGCGGGGACGAGGGTGGGTCAGCTCACCTCGGAGGGGCCGACGGCCCAGGTGTTGCAGTAGGCGATCCTGGCGTACTTCCATCCCTGGTGGAGCCAGGCGGCGTAGTGCTCGCCGCTGCCGTGGTCGCGCCGGGGGTTGCCGCTCTGGTCGTCGCCGCGCCCGAACTCCGTCTGCAGGACCTCCTGCCAGCGGGCGGCGGTGACGCCCATCGGCTCCCGTACGGTGCGGATGAAAGCCCCGGAGAGGCACTGCGCCTGGAGCTCGTGACGGCGGGAGTGGGAGTCCTGGGCGGCGCGGGACTTGTTGGAGACCTCCCACCACCAGGCTCCGCCGATACCGGCCATGTTCTGCACGTGGTGCGCGTACTCGTGGGCGAGCACGGCCATGTAGGGCACGTGGTTCCTGGCGGGGTCGCGGTCACCGCTCTGCTCGATCACATGGCTCAGGCCGATGTACATGCCCCGGTTGGACGGGCAGTAGTAGGCGGAGGCGGAGTCGTCGGGGTAGGTCCCGCAGGGGCCCCGGCCCGGACGGGACCAGTAGACCTTGCGCGCCGGAAGGAAGACCGCGCCGGCCTGGGAGAACTTCGCCGACCACGCCCGTTCCAGGCAGCCGGTGACGGCGTTGAGGTAGGACAGCATGTCGCGGGGCTGGGTCGAGGGCCGCGGGGCGCGGCAGGTGGTCGGGCGCATCAGGCCCGTGCCGTACAGCGGGTTGCGCTTGAGCCGGGCCGTGGTGTCCGAGCGCCGCATGTAGCGGAGGTCGACGGCCATGTTCCGCGCCGCTGCGACCGGCGCGATCTCGGCGCCGCCCAGCGAGCCGAGGTCCAGCTTCTCCGGCGGGGTGAAGTCCGGCGTGGTGATCTCGGTGTCCCCCGTCTGCCGAGGGGGTGCGTTTCCCGTCGCCACCGGTGCGGTCCCGGGACCGGCGGGAACCTCCGCCTTCTCCTCACCGGCCAGACCGGCGATCACCACGACCGTGGCGAACGCCAGCGCGAGAACACCGAGTACGCCGAAGGCCAGCGGGTTCGACCCCCGTGGGCGCATGCGACCGCCTCTCCAAAGAGTGGATCTCCGGGCGGCAATCTAGCGGATATATACACATATGGGTTTATGGGCGAGAAAAAATGAATACGCGGTGGGTCATCACGGACCGGTGGATCTCGCTAAGCTCCCGACACATGGCGGCATCTTTCTCGCACCGAGCGGCTTCCTCGCGCCGAGCGACTGCCTTGCGCAGGACGGCTTCCTCGCGCAGGACGGCTTTCCCGCGCAGGACGGCTTTCTTCCGCCGAGCAGCCGGGAGCCTGGCCGCGACGGCCATCCTCGCGCTGACCCTCAGCGCGTCCCCTGCCCTCGCGTCCTCGGCCCTCGCGTCCTCGGCACCGGCGAGCGGCCCGGGCGCGGAGTCCTCCCGGCTCGCGCAGGCCGCGCGGCACGCGCAGGCCGGCAAGGTGACGAGCACGACGGTCCAACTGCAGCTCCGGCAGGACGGCGTACTCCACGTCAAGGAGGAGGTCGCCTTCGAGGGTGACGCGCCGTCACGCGACCTCGTCGACCGGACCCGCTACGACGACGGCAGCGACCGGCTCTACCGGGTCACCGGTCTCAAGGGCGACGCCACGCTGACCGGTGAGACCATCACCCTGAAGGGCACCGGAAGCGCAACCCTGGAGTACGACGTCCAGGGCGCCGTCACGCCACTGGCCGACGCCCAGGAGCTGCGGTGGTACGCGGTGGGCGCCTGGTCCGTCCCCGTCGAGCAGGCCAAGGTCAGCGTGAGCGGGCCGGCCACGATGCAGAACCTGTCGTGCTTCGCCGGCCCCCTGAGCTCGGCGATCGCCTGTACCGAGGCCTCCATGGACCACACGGGCGTCACCGCCGAGTTCGGGCAGCAGGACCTCGGCGCCGGCGAGGTCCTCACCGTGGTCGTCGGCTACCCCACCGGTGCGACCAAGGGCGCGCCGATCCTGGAGCGCCGCTTCGAGCTGTCCAACGCCTTCACCCTGAACGCCGTCACCGGCGGCGCGCTGGCCGGTCTGCTGCTCCTGCTGCTCGGCGGCCTCGGCCTCCTCTACTGGACCCGGGGCCGCGACGCCCGCGTGGTCGGCCACGAGTCGGGCTCGCTCAGCGGCGTCGAGAACGGTCACTTCGCCCCGCCGGACGGCGTCCGCCCCGGCCAGATCGGCACCCTCATGGACGAGCAGGCCGACGTGATCGACGTGACCGCCACGATCGTCGACCTGGCCGTCCGAGGCTACCTCAGGATCGACGAGCAGCCCCGGCAGACGTACGAGACCCCCGACTGGAGGCTGGTACGGATGCCCGCCGCCCAGGTCGCCTCGCTGATGCCCTACGAGCGGGAGCTCTACGACGCCATCTTCGACGGCCACGACGCGGTGCTGCTGTCGGAGCTCAAGGGATCGTTCGGGACCAAGCTGGGCAAGGTCCGCGAGGCGCTCTACCGCGACGTGGTCACGCAGGGCTGGTTCGCCCGCCGCCCCGACACCGTCCGCACCCGCTGGACGACCATCGGCGTGGTCCTCACCGGGCTCGGCGTCCTCGCCACCGTCGCGCTGGCCTGGTTCACCACGTACGGGGTGCTCGGCCTGGCTCTGATCATCGCCGGTGCCGCCCTGGCCGTGGGCGGCCAGTACATGCCCGCCAAGACCGCGAAGGGCGCGGGTGCCCTCGCCCACACCCTGGGCTTCAGGGAGTATCTGGCCGGCGCCGACATCGGCGGGGACGTCCCGGTGGCCCAGCGGGTGGAGTTGTTCTCCCGCTACCTGCCCTACGCCGTGATCTTCGACAGCGTCGACCGCTGGGCCCGCGTGGTCTCCTCGGTCACCGGCAACGGCCAGCAGGCCGACCACCTGTACTGGTATCACGGCCCGGCCGAGTGGGACCTGTCCAGGTTCGCCGACTCGATGCGGACCTTCACCATGACCACCTCGGGGGCGATCTCCACCACCCGCCAGTTCCGCTCCCTGTGAGGACCGCCGTACGCGAATCCGCGGCGGCTACCGAACGCGGATCTCGCCCACCGGACGCCCCCCGCCGAGCAGGACCCCGGCGGCGAGTTCGTCGAGCCCGGGGGCCTCGAAACCGAGAGCGGTCAGGGCCGCGACGGTGACCGGGACCCGGGCGCGCTGGCCGCCGTCCTCGATCTTGACGGTTCCCGAGCGGCCGTCGGTGAAGACGAAGGCGTCGAACGCCTCGGCTCCGGCCTTGACCAGCAACCCGGGGACCGCCCGCATCAGCCGGGCCTCGGGGCGGGCGGTTCCCGACGTCCACTCGGGGTGGGCGCGGAAGGCGTCGGCGACGCGGCGCTCCGGGGTGTCCGGGTCGGCCCGGACGAGGGCGCGGAACCCCCGCGTCACGCCCAGCATCGAGACGAAGAACAGCGGGGCGCCGCAACCGTCCACCCCACTGGCGGCGACGCGCTCGCCGGTCAGCTCCTCGACCGTGGCGCGCACGGCCCGCTGCAGCGGATGCGCCGGATCGAGGTAGGTCTCCAGCGGCCAGCCGTTGACCGCGCAGGTGGCGAGCATCGCCGCGTGCTTGCCCGAGCAGTTCATGTAGACCCTGGCCCGGCTCCCTCCGGAGCGCAGCACCTCGTCGCGGGAGGCGACGTCCTCCGGCAGGTCCTCCGGGCAGCCGAGCGCGCTCTCGTCCAGCCCGGCCCCGGCCAGGATCCTCCGTACCCCGTCCACGTGGAACGGCTCCCCCGCGTGACTCGCGCACGCCAGCGCGAGCAGCTCCCCCTCCAGGGGGAGGCCGGCGCGGACCATGGCGAGCGCCTGCAGGGGCTTCATGGACGAGCGCGGTGAGACCAGCGCGTCCACCTCCCCGTGGACCCGCACCAGCGACCCGTCGGCGGCCACCGCGAGCATCCGCGCCCGATGAGTGGACTCCACGAACCCCGAGCGGACGACTTCGACCAACAATGACTCAGCAGACACCTTTGTCTCCTTTCGCCCGAAGTCTAGAGATGCCCGGGAGCACGGGATGATGGGGGCATGCGTGCGGTCGTACAGCGGGTGAGTTCCGCGTCGGTGGTGGTGGACGGCGTGACGGTCGGGGCGATCGACGAGCCGGGACTGCTGGTCCTGGTCGGCGTGACCCACACCGACACGCGCGCCGAGGCGGCCAGGCTCGCCGCCAAGCTCTGGGGCCTGCGGATCCTCTCCGGCGAGAAGTCCTGCTCCGACGTCGGCGCGCCCCTGCTGGTGGTCAGCCAGTTCACCCTGTACGGCGACACCCGCAAGGGACGCCGTCCCACCTGGCAGGCCGCCGCCCCGGGTCCGGTCGCCGAACCGCTGGTGGAGGCGGTCTGCGCCGAGCTGCGCGGGCTGGGCGCCCGCGTGGAGACAGGGGTGTTCGGTGCCGACATGAAGGTCGGGCTGACCAACGACGGCCCGATCACCCTGGTCGTGGACATCTGAACGCCCGGGACCGCGCGCCCTGGGACGTCTGAACGCCCGGGACCGCACGCCCTGGGACGTCTGACCGCCCGGGACCGCACGCGCGCCCTGAGAGGGCTGAGCGGCCCGGGACCGTGACGGCGGCATCCGGGCGGACCGGACAGCCGGGAACGATGACGGCGGCATCCGGGCAGGCCGGAAGCGGCACGCCCGGGACGCGACGCCGTCAGGCGTCAGGCGTCAGGCGTGAGCCGTCAGACGTCAGCGGATGCGGCGGCGCAGGCTCGGGTCGATCTGGACGTTGCGCCCGGCGTCCGGCGGCACGATGACCTCCTGGGACGCGGCCACTCCCGCGGCCTCCAGCGTGGTGTCCACCGGCACGGTCCGCTTGACCACGGCCAGCGCGACCGGACCAAGCTCGTGATGGCGCGCCGAGCTTCCCACGAAACCGATCTCCGCACCGTCGAGGGTCACCGGGGCGCCGTGCTTGGGCAGGGTGTCGACGCTGCCGTCCAGGTGCAGGAAGACCAGCCGGCGGGGCGGGTGGCCCAGGTTGTGCACGCGGGCCACGGTCTCCTGGCCCTTGTAGCAGCCCTTGCTGAGGTGGAGGGCCGTGCCGATCCAGCCCACCTCGTGCGGAATCGTCTTGTGGTCGGTCTCGAAGCCCAGGCGGGGGCGGTGCTCCTCGATCCGCAGCGCCTCGTACGCCCAGAGCCCGGCGAGCCTCAGCCCGAGATGCCCGGCCAGCAGGTCACGCGGGAGCAGGATGTCCCGCCCGACGGCGACGGCGCCCTCGGGCAGGTCGGGGCGCGCCTCCCCCGCCACGGAGACCACGGCGTAGCGATCCGTCACGTCGGCGACCTCGACCCTCAGCATGAACCGCATCTTGTCGAGGAACGCGGCCACCTCCGCGCCGGTGCCCGGCTCGACGTGGGCCCACACCGCCTCGCCGTCGTCGACGAGGACGAGGTGGTGCTCCACCCTGCCCTGGGCGTCCAGCAGCAGCGTCTCGGTGGGCCGGCCGGGTTGCAGGTCGTCGAGTTTCTGCGAGCTGAGGCTGTTGAGCCAGCTCAGACGGTCGGGACCGGAGATCCGGACGACCTCGCGGTTGCTCCGGTCGACCATCGCCTCCCCGGCGAGCAGCGCGCGCTGCTCGGCGAACGGATCGCCGTAGTGTCCGGCGACGTCGGCGTCGGGGGTCTCAGCCGCGACCGCGCCGGGAGTGTCCAGCAGAGGGCTTCGCATGCACACAGCCTACGAGGCCTCGCCGAAGAGAGCGGCGGCGGCTCTTCCCCCGGCGGGTCCGGGCCGTACGACGCACCTTGGCGGCTCGGCGGGACAGAGGCCGAGGCTGTCCCCCGGCGGCTCGGTGACGTACCCCGGCACCGGTTCCCCGACGGCCCTGCGGCCCGCTTCCCCGGCAACCCGGCGAACGTACTCCGGCGACGGCCTCCCCTGCGGCTCAGCGGCAGTTGCGGCAGCGGCCGAAGACCGTCAGGTGGTGCACGTCGGTGAGGAACCCGAGCTTCTGGTCGAGGTTGGCGACGAAGTTCTCCACCAGGTCGGGGCTGACCTCGCTGATCTCCCCGCAGCCACGGCAGACCAGATGCACATGATCGGCCTCGGCCGTCAGGTGGTAGGTGGGGGCGCCGTGCCCGAGATGGGAGTGGGTGACCATGCCGAGCTCCTCAAGGAGCTCAAGGGTACGGTAGACGGTCGATATGTTCACCCCGCGCGCGGTCTCCCGCACCCGGGTGCAGATCTCCTCGGGGGTGGCGTGCTCGCAGGCCTTGACCGCCTCAAGCACCAGCTGGCGTTGCGGAGTGACCCGGTAACCGCGCGCCCGCAGTTCCTCATGCCACGACGTCTCGGTCATACCGAGAGTCTATGAGCACCGGGGCTCTCCCCGTCGTCCTACGGTCCGAGATAACCGGAGGCGGCGCCGGCCGGCTCCGCGGCCCGCTTCGATGGCCTGCGGAACACGCCCTCAGCGGGCCGTGACCCGCATGGCGCGATCATGGCGGGCGCGGGTACGGGCGGCTTCGAGGCTGGGCTGGTGGTCGACGGCCCAGAGGCCCAGGGCGACCACAGGCTCCAGGAAGGAGCGTCCGAGGTCGGTGAGCGCGTAGTCGACGCGCGGCGGCGCGCTCGGGTGCACGGTGCGGCTGATCAGCCCGTCCTCTTCGAGCCCGCGCAGCGTTCGCGTCAGCATGCGGCGGCTGAGGCCCTCCACCGACCTGTCCAGCTCGTTGAAGCCGCGGGCGCCACGCGCCAGGATCGACAGGATCACAACGCTCCACTTGTCGCCCACCCGGCGCAGCACACTCGTCGCGGGACAGTTCCGGTGATCGTCCATCGTGACAGGGACGGGGACAGTGGACATGAATGTGCCTTCTTTCGGACTGTTCTCCTGCCGGTCGAGGATCAGGGTAAGCACACCGACCTCCAAGGAGGATTCACCGTGATCGTTGTCAGCGGAGCGTCCGGTCAGCTCGGACGCCTCACCGTCGGGCACCTGCTCCAGCGGGTGGACGCCGCACGCGTCGTGGCCCTGTCCCGTACCCCGGACGACGTCGCCGATCTCGGGGTGACCGTCCGGTACGCCGACTTCGACCACCCCTCCGGCCTGCCCGGCGCGTTCGAGGGCGCGGAACGGCTGCTGATCATCAGCCTTGGCTCGTTCACCGGACTGGCCCCGGGGCACGCGAACGCCGTCGACGCGGCGGCCAAGGCGGGCGTGGGCCATGTGATCTACACGTCGTTCGCCAGGGCGGGCGAGCCGGGCCAGCCCCAGGCGCTCATCCAGAACCACCGGGAGACCGAGCGGCTGCTGGCGGAGTCGGGGCTGACGTTCACGGCGCTGCGCTTCAACCAGTGGCCGGAGATGTGGAACCTCGTCGGCATACCCGCCGGCGCCGTCGCCACAGGGGTGCTGCCCAGCAACTCGGGTGACGGCCGCGTGGGGCACATCACCCGCGACGACAGCGCCGCCGTCGCCGCGGCCCTGCTCGCCGACGGCGGGTGCGAAGGGCAGTTCGTCGAGGTCACAGGCCCCGCGGCGGTGACGGACGCGGACGTCGCCGAAGCGCTGTCCCAGGTCACGGGCCGCCCGGTGCGCTGCGAACAGGTCACGGACGCCGAACTGGCCTCGACGCTGTCCGGACGCGGGCTGCCCGAGCAATACGTCCAGGGGTGGACGGGGCTGGGCGCGTACAAGCGCGAAGGCTGGTTCGACGTCACCACGCACGCCGTCGAACGCCTGGCCGGTCGCAGGCCCGCGACGATCGCCGACTACTTCGCCGCACACCCCGGCGTCTTGCGCGCCACCTGACTCGCGCACCACCTGAAGATCATCTCTTGACATGACGAAGAGCACCGGCCCGCGAGCCGGTCGCACCCGGCGCCCTGAACGCGGCCGACGGCATCGGCTCTCATTCAGGGAGCGACGACGGAGACAGAGCGGGTGCAAGCGTCTGCGCGCCGGTCCCCTTCGTTCCCATCCGCCATCATGGCTGGTCAGAGGGCCGACTCCGGGTGAAGGCGGGAGGCCGGGAAATTCATTTGCCCTGGGGGCGCGGAATTTCATAACGTACAGGCACGCCGAAAGGAGGTGGTCCGAACGATGGTTGATCATAGTTGGGCTAGCGAGGTGGCTGTCCGCTAGGACGCCGCGACCGGACTCTGTCCGGGCGTCTGGCGACGTTCGGCGAATCCACGACAATCACCGGAACCCCGGGCCGCCGGAGGCGGGCGATCCCGCCTGTAGTCCACCGGCCCTCCTGCCGAGCAGGGGGAAGTGGCCCGGGGTTCTTCCCTTTCCAGCGCCTTCCCTCTCGATCACCCCGCTTCCGCGAAGCCCCCTTCCGGAGGCCGCCCGCCTCCGAGAGACCGTCTCCTCAGCACGAGGTCGCGCCGGCCCTCACTCCTGGAAGCCGGGGTTGGCGCAGTGCAGCGGGCGCTCACCGCCGAGGACCCTGACGATGTCCTCGCAGATCATCCGGGTGTGGTTGATCTCGGTGTCGTAGGTTCCCGAGCCCAGATGCGGGGTCAGCACCACGTTGTCCATGTCGGCGAGCGGGTGGGCCGGGTCGAGCCACTCCCCGGTGAACCGGTCGAGGGCCGCTCCGCCGAGATGGCCCGTCTTCAGGGCCCCGACGAGCGCGTCCATGTCGTGCAGGGCCGCGTCCGCGGTGTTGACGAAGATCGATCCTGGCTTCATCGCGGCGAACTCCGCCGCCCCGGCCAACGGGCCCGCGGACGCGGAGGCGTGCACGGAGACGACGTCGGCCTGGGCCAGCAGGACGTCGAGCCCGTAGCGGTTCTCCGCCGCGTCGGGGTCGTGGACCATGACGCGCATGCCCAGCCCCTTCATCCGCCAGGCCAGCGCGCGGCCGACCACCCCGTAGCCGACCAGGCCGATGGTCCGGCCCGCGAGCTCCCACGCGCGGTACCGCCGGTAGGAGGCCATGCCCCGCCGGATCTCCCTGTCGCCGACCGCCACCCGGCGGGTCACCGCGAGGATCAGGGCGAGGGTGAGCTCGGCGACCGCGTCGGCGTCGCGTCCCGGGGCGCAGACGACGGGGATGCCCTTCGCCGTGGCGACCGGGAGGTCCACGTTCCCCGCCTCGCCGCGGGCACAGCCCACCACCAGCAGGGGAAGGTCCAGGACCGGACCGGCGACCTCGTCGGACTCGGTGATGAGGATGCGCGCGCCGGTGTCCACGAGCTGCCGGGCGAGCTCTGCCGCCGGGTGGGGACGGTGGTCGGCCGGGTCGTAGTGGACGTCGATCAGCTCTTTCAGGCGGTTCCACTCCTGACCTCGCATCGGCGCCAGTACGAGTGCTCGTGGTTTCACCGCGCCTCCTTTTCAGGAAATTTTGGTATTTGGGAGCTTTCCACGAACGTCACGATCGGTCTCGACAGTGACCGGACCGTCATCAACCGGCCCACCTGCTCCTCCCGTTTCCCGTTCGGGAGAAGAGTCCCTGGCGAGCGTCGGCCGGACGGCACGGGCCATGCCGGATCACCGTCTCCACATCACCGTCTTCGCATCACTGCCTTCACATCACCGCCCCCGCCGAATCCGGCCCGGCGCGCGGGCGGTACGAAGAGCGGAGGGAGAACGCGGATCCGCCGGTCAGTGCTCGCCGCGGGCCGGGACGCCGAGGGCGGCGCAGGCGTCCCGGTACAGGCGGACGACCTCCGTGCGTACCTGGGCGCGTTCGGTCAGCGTGGTGCTCCAGGGAACCTTGACCGTGACGTCCCGCCCGCCGACCACGGCGGCGAACTCGATCGCCTCGGCGTCGACACCGGTCGTCGTCGCGCCGGTGGCCTCGGGCTGCCCGCCGAGGCCCTTGCAGATCAGCAGCGCGTCATCGGCGTGGTCGTCGTTCATGTGGCGCTTGATCGCCTCGACCACGTCGGGGGTGAAGGGGGTGCTCATGCTCAGAGGGTAACCAGCGTCCCGCCTCACCCCGCCACGGGCGGCGGGCGGAGGCCAGGGCCTCCGCCCGGCGTCGGGCAGGAACCTCACCCGGCCCCGGGTGCGGACCTCACACCTCGTCGGGGACGAAGTCACCGACCCGCTTCAGCTCGGCCGAGATGTGGGACTGGAGCGGCTGCCCCATGGAGGCCATGTCGTACGCCCACATCAGGTTGCCGTTGACCAGCCCGTAGAGGCGGTGACCCGCCGTGTACTCCTTGGCGGTCGCGGTCCGGGCCACCACGTCGGTCTGAAGCTCGATCTTGTTGAAGACCACCTCGCCGACGTAGATCTCCACGATGCCCGTGGGGTGTGACAGGCACACCTCGAGCTGGCGGCCGGGGAGCTGGCGCCAGAAACCGGTCTCGGTGCCCAGCGGGCGGACCTTGCCGCCCGCCTCGTCGAGCAGCCAGGTGCGGCTGGTGTAGGTCAGGAACGGCTTGCCGTTGTGACCGAAGACGATCTCCTGGCCGAAGTTGAAACTCTCGATCGTCGGATATCCCCCGACCCCGGCGCCTTCCCATCGGCCCACGAGGAAGGCGATCGGCTCAAGATCGGGATGCAGTTCGGGAACGTCCATGAAACGAGCCTAGGGCCGCTCAGGTATGGTTCGCGCCGGTGACGCCGGGCCGCATAGGCTGCGAACATGGCACGATCACTGGTGATCAAGGTTACCGCAGGCGAAGACTCACCTGAGCGCTGCAATCAGGCGTTCACGGTGGCTGTGGCGGCACTGGCGAGCGGGGTCCCCGTCTCGCTCTGGCTGACGGGCGAATCCGCCTGGTTCGCCCTTCCCGGCCGGGCGAAGGAGTTCAGCCTTCCGCACGCGGCCCAGCTCGGCGACCTGCTCGACGCGGTGCTCGCGGGCGGCAAGGTGACGCTGTGCACGCAGTGCGCGGCCCGGCGGGACATCACGGTCGACGACGTGATCGACGGCATCCGCATCGCGGGCGCCCCCACCTTCGTGGAAGAGGTGCTGGGCGAGGGCGTCCAGGCCCTCGTCTACTGAGCAGGCCCTCGCCCGCTGAGACCGCCGGAGCACCGCCCGTCCCGAGCCCGCGGCCGTCGAGCCGCCGGCCGCCCGGCGAGGCCGGGCAGCCGGTCTCCTCAGCCGGCGGGACGCCACCGTCGGGGAGACGACCCTGCCGGTGGGACACCCCGCCAGTGAGACGTCCCTGCCGACAGGGCGACACCGTCATGAAGACGATCCCGCCGGTGAGACACCTCCGTCGGCGGGGACGACGCCCGATCAGCGGGGCAGCACCGCGGCCAGACGCTCCTCGCGGAGCCGGTCGAACCAGGCGTCGTCGATCGGCGGCAGCTGGGCACCCACCGCCCAGGTGAGCAGCAGGTCGGCGAGGCCGGGGTTGCGGGCGAGCGCGGGGCCGTGCAGGTAGGTGCCGACGATCTTGCCGATGTAGCAGCCCTCGGTGCCGTCGCCGTTGCCCGTGCCGACCGCCGTACGCGCCAGCGGCCGGACCCCGGCCCCGAGCCGGGTGACGCCCATGTGGTTCTCGAAGCCGGTCAGCGTCGGGATGCCGAGCGCCGGGTCCGCCTCCCCCGCCAGCTCTCCGACGGCCCGGCCCTGACCACGCCCGCTGGAGATGTCGATCAGGCCGATGCCGTCGACCGGCTGGCCCTCCTCGCCGCCGAACGTGGTGCCGATGATCTGGTAGCCCGCGCACACGGCCAGCAGGGCGGCGCCCCGCTGGATGGCCCGGTGCAGGCCGCCGTCGCGCCGCAGCCGCTCTGAGGCCAGGATCTGCGGCCGGTCCTCACCGCCGCCGATGAGGTAGATGTCGCCGCCCTCCGGGACCGGATCGGCCGAGCGCACGTGCACGGTCTCGACCGGGATGCCCCGGCGCTTGGCGCGCTGCTCCAGGACCAGGACGTTGCCCTGGTCGCCGTACGTGCTCAGTAGGTCCGGATAGATCCAGACAAGGCGCAGGGCGCTGTCAGACTGCACGACCGAACTCCGATCGGATCTGCTGGAAGGCGGTGTAGTTGGCGATCACGTCGACCTTGCCCGGCGGTTGCGCGGCGAGCGCCTGCTCGAACGAGCCCGCCAGCTGGAACGGCACGTCCGCCACGTCCAGCCGGAGGGCGAGGTCGAGCCGCCGTTCACCGGCCACGAAGACCGGCCTGCCGCGCAGCACGCGGTAGTCGACGTCCCACAGCCATGAGGTGTCGCGGCCGTCGGGCCCCTGGGCGTTGACGGAGAGGATCACCGGAAGCGAGGAGTCGAGCACGTCGAACGCCTCCAGCCACCCGGCCGGGTTCTTGGCGAGCAGCAGCCGGGCGTGCCGGCCGTCGCGTTCCACCGTGGTGTACCGGCCGGCGACCGACCTGACCTCGCGCAGCCGGGGAAGCGCCCGCTCGACGGGCAGGCCGAACACCTCGGCGGTGGCCAGCGCGATCGCCGCGTTGGCCCGGTTGGCGCGCCCGGGAAGCTGGATGTCGAGCACCCAGCGCCGCCCGCGCGGGTCGATCACCGCGTCGTCGTCGAGGATCCAGGACGGCTCGGGCCGCCGGAAGGTGCACTCGCGGCAGGCCCAGTCGTTCTCCCCCGACTTCGAGGGGGCACCGGCGCCGACGCTGCCGGGCGGGACGTACTCCATGCCCTTGCGGTCGAGGGGGCCGCCGCACTCGGGGCAGCACCAGGAGTCCTCCTTCCACGGCTGGCCCGCCGACACCCAGGTGACCGAGGCGGCCGTGGAGGCGCCCCAGGCCACCAGCGGGTCGTCGGCGTTGGCGATCACATGGGTGTTCCTGCCGGCCAGCGCCCGCCGCCACTTCTGGGCGAGCAGCCAGATCTCGCCCGCCCGGTCCATCTGGTCGCGGCTGAGGTTCATCAGGCAGATGACCCCGGCACCGGTGGTGTCGATCACCTCGGGCAGGTATTTCTCGTCGACCTCCAGCACGCCGTACGGGGCGTGCTTGGCCGACGACAGCGCCGAGACGTGCCCGGCGGGCATGTTGGCGCCGAAGGCGTTGGTGGCGACGTCGCCGAGCTCCGACAGCGCGGAGGTGATCAGGCGGGTGGTCGTGGTCTTTCCGTTGGTCGCGCTCACCAGCGCGAGCTTGCGGTCGTGCGCGAGCTTGCGCAGCAGGTCGGGCTCCAGGACCAGGCTCACCCGGCCCCCGATCACCGACCCGTCTCCGCGCCCGGTGACCCGGGACAGGGTCGCGGCCGTCCGGCCGAGAGCGGTGGCGAGCTGCGCCCGCAGCGGAAGCTGAGTCATGCCGTCTCCTCGCTTGGCGACCCGTCGCGGGACGACCCGGCGGCCGACCGGCCCGGCCGCGGGACCGGAATCACCGAATCGTTCATGCCGCAGATCTTAGCCCTGCTTCGGCACCGTCACCCCCCGGCGGCACGTCACACACACCCCCCGGTGACGGTGAGGTACGCGAGCCCTCGGACCCTGCCGGAGAACACCGGAAAAGACCCGGGCTGAGCTCATGGCGGAGTTCGGGGAAAAGCTCACGGCAAAGCTCACGGAGTGAACCTTCCGCACGCCGGGGGACACCTTGGCCGAACCGCCCTCACGGCTCGACGAAGGCGAGCTCGGCGGGCTCCGGCGAGTCGGCGTCGAAGGGCAGCACGAACCGGTGCGGCCACGACAGCACGCTCTCCAGCCAGCTCGCCCCCATGGTCTGGGACACGTGCCGGAGCCGGTCGGCCGGGTCGACGCCGATGGTGACCGTGAGGATGTCGCGCTCCACGCTCTCGCGCTCGTCGTCGCCGAGGATCACCCGCCAGGCCAGCTCCCTGTTCCTGTCCACCTCCATGGACAGCGGGTGGTGGCGGAGCGCCTTGGCCCGGTGGCCGAGCAGCTCGGTGCCGCCCGCGGGACGGTTGAACAGGGCGTACTCCATGACCGGTGCGGAGCCGCGCGGGTTGGGCGCGGGCTGTCCGTGCGGGAAGAGCCTGTCCACCTCGTGCAGCCACCGCACCTGCGGGATGACCCAGGCGGGCCCCGGCCGCTCGCCGGGGTCGCGGTCGGGACCGAGCAGCCTGGTCGCGATCGTGGCGACCTGCTCGGTCAGCTTGGCCGGGTCGCTGACGGTGCGCAGCGACCAGGCGCGGCGGCCCACGCAGCGTTCCACCGCCGTGGCCAGCAGGCACTCGCGCCGTCGCGGCGGGAGCTCCGCCCACAGGTCGGCCAGCGCCCTGGGCACCCCGGGCACCGGCCGGTTGGTGCAGAACGCCAGCACCAGCGTGTCGGTCCAGATCCGCAGCCAGGCCCATTCGGACGCCCCGGCGAGCAGGTCCGCCTCGCGCAGCTCGACCAGCGTGCACGCCCGGCCGGTGCGGCACTCCTGCCCGCAGGCCGCCGAGCGGCGTCCGCAGATGGGCGGCATGTGGCCGGGGACCGGGCGCTCGCGGTCCTCGCCCAGCGGCACCTGGATGCGCAGCGGCCGGTCCATTCCGTCGGCGAAGACCGCGGCGACGCCGGGCGGGAGCGAGACGACCTGCCGGGACTGCTCCTCGCTCAGGTTCGTCGCCGCGCCGACCAGCTGGCGGTCGTCCTCGGCGGGGAGCCGGTGGATGACCTTCAGCGCGGTGTTCTTCACCACGTCGGAGACCAGCTTCGTGGGGATCTGCTCGGCGACCACGATGCCCTCGCCGTACGCGCGGATCTCGGCGAGCATGCCCGCCAGGAGCTCGACGGCGTGCGTGCTGGCCCGCCCCGCGCCCCGGTCGCGCAGCAGCCGGTGCGCCTCCTCGATCACGATGACGTGCTTGAGCCCGCTGCTGCGCTCCTTCCTGGCCCGCATCCGCAGGTGCTCCACGATCCGGATGATCAAGGTGCCCATCAGGAACGCCTTGTCCTCGTCGTTGGCGACGTCCTCGATGGCGAGCACCACGTTGCGCTGGAGCAGGTCGCCGATGTCGGCGGGGTGCCCGCCCTCGAAGAACCGGCCCGCGGAGCCGACCCGCAGCGACCGAAGCCGCAGCGAGATGAAGCCCTCCACGTCGGCCTGGACCTCCCGGCCGTAGCCGATCTCCTTGATCACGTCCATCGCGTGCCGCTGGAGCTGTTCGAGGGTCGGTACGGCGGGCCTGACCGCGGCGCCCGGGGCAGCCCAGCCGGTGACCACGTCCCAGCCGTTGGCCTCGTACACCCGCTGCAGGGCGAGCGACATGATCTGCGGGAACGGCTCCTCGGCGTCGAAGGCCGCCATGAACAGCGCGCGGACCATGTCGATGTGGGCCTGCACCGGATAGCCGGGCTCGGGGGCGAGCGGGTTGACGCTGAACGGCACGCTCTCCGGGGCCGACGGGTTGATCACGGTCACCGGGGCGAGATGCTCGATCCGGCCGCCCATCGAGGCGTACTCGGACTTGGCGGGCTCGATGGCGAGCCACGGGATGCCCGCGCCGGTGAGCTGTTCCAGCAGGTGCCTGACGGTCTGCGACTTGCCGGAGCCGGTGGCGCCGGTGACGAAGGCGTGCCGGTTGAGGGTGGCCAGCGGGACCTTGAACGAGCCGACCGGCCTGTCCTGGCCGTCGAGGATCGATCCGAGCTCGACGGTGAGCGCGCCGGGCACGTTGTCCGCCTCGCTGGTCACGTCGAAGAAGCCCGCGTCGAGGACCCGTACCCCCGGCACCTCCCGGTGCGGCAGCCCGGCGAGCGCGGCGAGCGCCCCCGCGGTGGCCGCGAACGGGGAGGCCGCGCCGTCCGCCGGGTCCTGCAGGGTCGTGGCCAGCGCCTCGGCGAAGCCGTACACGGGACCGGACAGCGCGCTGCGCAGGCGGTAGGGGTGGTGGCTCATCTCGGCGGAGCCGACGAGCACGGGGGCGATCTGGCGCAGCTCCTCGGGCCCGGCGGCCCCGGCGAGCACCCGGACGTTCCACAGCCCGGCCTCGCGGAAGGCGTCCAGCTCCTGCATGCGCCGCTCGGCCCGCTCGGCGTCGTAGCGGGAGCGCTCGGAGGCGTCCCCGTACTGCCGCAGCACGTTGAGCTGGGTGCGCAGGTGCGCGACCTCGGCGTCGAGCAGGTCGGTCTGCTCGGCCACCACCAGCCAGGCGAACGGCCGGGACATGAGCGTGACCAGCGTCGACTCGAAGAGCGTGGGCCGCCTGATCTCGTCGGCGTCCGGCTCGCGGCGCCCGCCCAGCGGCGGGGCCTGCCGTCCCGGGCAGACGGTCCAGGCGAGGTCGGACAGGTCGCGGAGCCACTCGTCGCCGATCCGGACACCGCGGGCACCGCTGGGGAACAGCAGCGGCTCGGGACCGCCGGGGGCGTGCTCGGCCTCGGTGGCGGCCCTGCGGGGCGGGCGCGGCGGGGTGAGCGGCCCCGCGTTGGTGATCAGCTCCAGCGGGGCACCGGACCCGCGCGAGAGCCAGCCGACCACGAAGGGCCGGTTGCGCTGGGCCGTGGAGAGCACGGCGGGCAGGACGGTGACGAAGTCCCACTCGGCGGAGGAGCTGCGCGAGGGCGCCGTGATCGCCTGGATTCTGTACCAGGGACCGGTCAGGACATTGGGCGGACGGGACACACTTGGCTGCATTTGGTCTCCACCCGGGGGACCCGGCTCCAGGCCGGAGGGTTGACGCTTCACGGATCGCTCCGTCGTACCGGCCGACGCATGATCGAGATCGAGGGTAGGTCACCCCCGCAACCACGGTCGAACCTGACTCGGGGCTCGCACCCCGGCATTGACCATCCCATTACGAGATACGGACGACTCGTTGACGCACCCGGTGAAAACGCCGCCGCCCGAGCGATCCTCACCCGAGCCTTCTCCCCCCTCCAGGTTCGCGTCACCCGAGCCTCCTTCGCCCGGGCCTTCCCCCTCCGTGCCCGCGTCGCCCGGACCCGCACCGCCCGGGCCTCCCCCCTCCGTGCCCGCGCCGGCCGGGCTCCCGTCGGCCTGGGCCGGGTTCTCATTGGCGGCGACGCCAGTCGAGCCTGGCCGGGGGCGGGCCGAGGTTGGGCGGCGCGTCCTCGAACGCGCTCGACGCGCGCGGCTCCGCCTTCTGCTCCTGGTGCACGTGGTCCAGCGCGGCTTCCCTGATCTCGTCGAACTCGCCCAGCGTCGTCTTGGGGAAGGTCAGTATGGCCGGGTTGGCATCGGCGAGACGGACCCTGCGGCCCTCGGCGGTGGCGTCGGTGACGATCACCGAGGTGGTGGGAAGCTGCTGGAGCTGGTGGGGCTCGACGAGGAACTCCCTGGAGCGGTGCAGCACCCGCTCGGTCTCCCCCATCGCCTTGGTCGCGCGACGGCCCCACTCGGTGGACTCGGTGATGTCCTCCTTGAGGTCCGTGTGGCTCACGTCGCGCTCCTCGTCGCCCTCCTCGGCCTGGCCGACCGTGGAGACGTAGCCGCCGTCCATCCCGGCCCCGGCGGCGCTGATCGTCTCGGTGAGCTGGGCGAGCTCCAGCCGGTGCTCGGTGCCGACGTGCTCGCTGGCGACCCGGGCGTCCTCGGCGTTGCCGAGCCGCATGAACGTCACCGCCGCGTGCCCGCGCCCGAGCCGCTCCCGCACGGTCGGGGTCAGCGACCGGTAGGTGAGCACGAGGCCGGTCCTGGAGGTCTCGCAGGCGTCCATCAGCCGGTCGAGCACGTCACCGCGGAGCTTGTCCGCGCCCGCGACGATGATCGTGTGGTACCACGGCCGCTCGGAGGCCGGCGACTGGCGCAGGATGTGGGTGAGCGCGGTCGCCACGTACGTGCCCAGGACGCGGTTGCCGAACACGCCCGCCTGGCGGTCCATCGACACGACCCGCAGGCGCGCGGGCGGCAGGCGCACCGCCTCCGAGCCGAGGGTCTCCAGCTTGCGCAGCTGCGACTCCAGCGCCCACGCCCGCTCGATCACCACCCGGTCGCTGACGCCCCGGCCGAACAGCGTGCCGATCCGCTCCAGCTGGGTGGCGGTGATCAGGCCGAACCGCAGGTCCTCGCGGGGGTCGCCGACCTGGGCCAGGGCACGCAGGGCGGCGGTGACCTGGTTGATCGTGGCGCTCTCGCCGAGGACCTCCAGGACCCGCTCCAGGATGGCGTTGTCGAACGACAGGTCCCTGGTCGAACGGTGCTCCTCGCTGACGCTCACGACGTGGGCGAGGACGTCGGCGAAGGCCTCCGGGGCAAGCGTCGCGCCCAGGTCGAGCCGGGGCAGGTCGACCGGCAGCACCCAGACCAGCGGGTCGTCGCCGCCCCTGCGCGCGAGCTCGATCAGGTCCTTGGCGATCGCGCCCTCGGACAGGTCGAGCACGGTCAGGTGGCCGCCGCTGTAGAGGCGGGTCGCGCCGAGCAGGGTGATCAGCGCCGACCAGCCGGGCAGCGTGCCCCCGGCCACGTCGATCCGGTCGATCTCGTCGGGCACCGCCACCGCGTACCAGGTCAGCTGGCGGTCGTGGCGCTCCTTCTTCTCCGCCCACTCCCGGTAACGGGCGGCGTGCTCCTCCTGGGCGAGGAAGAGCTCCCGGTCGCGTTCCTCACGCAGCCGGTCACCGGCCGCCTCGCGCTCCCTGATGCGGTGGCGCACCGCCCGGTCGCCCTGGTGGACGGCGTAGCTGCAGAACGCCGCGATGCCACCGGCGGCGATCACCCCGACGGCGGCGAACGACCAGCTGAGCATCTGGGTGAGGCCGAGGACGAGGATCAGGGTGGCGAGCGCGGCCATGAACCCTCGGACGATCTTGACCGGCCGGTTCAGGAGGTCCTCGTTGAGGCGTTCCCTGCGCACCCACTCGGGGTCGAGCGGCTCGGGGGGATTCTCGACGGGCGAGGGTCGCTTGGGAGCCGGACCCGGATCAGGGTGCAACAAGGCGTACTGCCAGCCCAGGTAGATCCGGTCCGCCTGGAGCTGCGCATGCTCTGGATGCACGTCCGCCACGGAACCTCCGCCATCGGGCTCATCGGAAGCCTCGGAGACAGCGTAAGAGTTCGACATCATATTCGGGCAGCGTTCCCGTCAATCCGCTGTATTTTCCCCAGGTTCGCCAGGACTTAAGGGGCAGATGAGTCGGATGAGACGGACGTCAGCGATTAACATCGTTTCTCATGACTCCGCCTTCCGAGGGTCCCACCAGACGGCGCCCCATCGCGGTCCCGCTCGTCGCCCTGGTGACGGCCGCCGGTCTGGGAGTCACCGCCGCCCTCGGCGGCTTCGCCACGGCCCCCGACAAGCCTCCCAAGCGGCTCGGCCAGGGCTCGACCGTGGACCAGGAGCAGTTCACGACCACGTTCGTCGGGTCCCGCACCCTGAGCGAGCCCGGCCTGTTCGGCGGCCCCGCCAAGCGCTTCCTGGAGATCGAGCTCCGGGTCGTCAACAAGGGCGACGAGACCGCGATCACGGGACTGCTCTACGAGGGCACCCTGGCCGGCGGGTCCCTCGGCACGTCCCTGCTCAAGATAACCCCGGCGATCAAGGGCAAGTACGGCGCGTCGGTGTTCTCCCCCACCGGAGGCGGCGAGAGCACACAACTCCACCCGGCCCTGCCGACCAGCGTCGTGGTCAGGTACGAGCTGGAGGACAGGCAACGGGCTCCCAAGCAGCTGACGATCGACGTCGGCAAGTACGAGTGGCGTGAGGGGATCACCCTGGCGCCGGGCTGGTTCCTGGTGACGGAGAACGACGCGGGCAAGGAGAAGCCCGTGGTGACGGCCCAGGTCACGCTTCCCGTCGTGCCGAAGGGAACACGTTCGTGAACGCCTCTTCCCGTTCCCGGCCCGAGGCCCGTCCTGACACTCATTCGCCGCCCGAGCCCCGGCCCCGGCCCGAGACTCGTCCCCGGCCTGAGAACCACCCCCGGCCCGGCTCCCGCTCCGGAACGCCCGCCCGCCGCAGAACCACCGCGCCGCCGAACCGGTGGCGCGCCGCCGGCGCCGTGCTGGCCGGGATCGCGCTGGCGGCCTCGGCCGTGGGGCTGCAGGCCTTCGGCTCGGGGATCGCCGACCATGACGCGCCCCTCACCTCGACCGGCGACATCAACGAGGAGGTCACCGGCTCCCGGATCTCCGCGCGGGTCAAGGCGGTGCACGCGGCCAAGGCCGTCGCGACCAAGAAGGCCGGCGGCGAGCAGCAACGGGTGACCGCCAAGGGGATCTTCATCATCGTCGAGGTGGGCGCCACGGCGACCTGGGAGCCGCAACAGCTGGGGCCTCCCCGGCTGCTGACGGGCGGCGGGCACCGTTACGTGGCCTCCGACAGGGTGGACCCGATGTCGACCATCACCCATCCCTACATCCAGCCGGGCTGGTGGACCGAGGGCGTGACGGTCTTCGAGATACCGCCCGGGGAGCTCCCGGACTCGCGGATCCTGCTCGCCCCCTCATCCGGTTTCATCGTCGAGCCGAACGGACCCGAGATCGAGATAGACCTGGGGCTGGACGAGGCGGCCGCGCGACGGCTGACCTCCACCGCGAAGGACGTCTACGAGTTGGCGAGCAGGAACTGATGGGGACGCCACACCGGGGAGGCCCCGAGGACGAGCAGGGCCGCGACTGGTTCGCCTCGCGGGAGGAGCTGCTCGCACGAGAGGAACGGCTCGCACGGGAGGCACGCTCCGCGCGCGAGCCCCGGCCCGCGGAGGAGCACGGGCCGGCAGGGGAGCACGGGCCCGCACGGCAGAACCGGCCCGACTCGGAGGATCGTTCCTCCACGCCGTCTCGCGATCCCTACCGAGGCAGCCCCTGGCCCGCCACCCTCGGCACCTGGCCGGCGCCCCCCGGCACCCCCGGCGAGCATCCGACACCGCCCGGCCCGACACCGCCCGGCCCGCTGCCTTCCGGACCGCTGCCTTCCGGCGCTGCCGGCGAGCGTCAGACGTCGCCAGGACCGATGTCTCCCGGCACTCCCGGTGCTCCGGGCGCTCCCGGCGTCCCCGGTGCTCCCCTCGGACACCCGGCACCGCCCGGTCTCGACGACGCGCCCACGCAACCTCGCGGCCGTCACGCGGAACCTCCGGCGGCCCACCGGCGGCGTACCGGACAGAATCCGGAACGGCCCGCGCTTCCCCGGGCCCGGCGGCTGAACCCGCCCGAGCCCGGGAACCGCCATGCCGGGCAGGGGTTCCCCCCTCCGGCGCAACCGGCTCCCGCCGCCCGGCCCCGGCCCGCCGCCTCACCGGCGCCCCCCACTCCGGCCCCGGGTCTCCCGGCCGTACCCCCCGCCCAGGCCCCCGGTCTCCCCGCCGTACCTCCCACCCCGGCCAGGAGCCGCCCCACCCCGCCTCAGCGCCGGCAACCTCCGGGCGGTGGTCAGTGGACGCCCGGCCCTATGCAGACGTTCCCGGACGAACAGGTCTGGCCCCCGAAGCCGCCCGTGGAAGAACCGGCGGAAGAGCCGGAGGGAGCCTCGACCCAGCCGTTCCCCTCCGTCACCGGGTCCCCGCTGCCCAGACCCTCCGCCGCCGGAACCGGGACGGCGGCGGCGATGCACGCGGCCGCCCCCGCCGACGCGCCGCCAGGGGAACGCCCACCGCAGGAGACCGCGGCGGCCGCGGAGGAGACCTCACCGAGGAGGAGGCGCCGTACGGTGTTGCGGGCCGGCGCGGCGATCGTGGCCGTGGGACTCGGCATCGCGGTCTCCACGTGGAACGGTTACACCGTCTACAGGACCGGCAACCCCGCCGACAGGATCTACACCGTCGCCGCGGGGGGCGCCATGACGCTGATGCACGTGTCGTGGAAGTCCTCGGTCGAGCAGGTGGACAGCCTGCCCGGCCAGAAAACCCTCCCGGCCGACCGCCAGTGGCTGAAGATCAAGGTGACGAGGACCGCACTGGACGCCGAGGGCATCAGCCGGCGCGGTGAACCCCAGGTCGAGGTAAGGCATTCCGACGGCCGCGTATGGAAGGTCCTCCCCGAGAGCGACGACGTCCCGGACGAGGCCAAGGACCACAGGGTCGGTACCGCGTACTCCTACAACATGGTCGCCGTGGTGCCCAGGAAGCTGGCGGGGCAGGTCGAGGTCCACGTCCGCCCCGCCACGTACGACGTCGTGGAGGACGAGTCCGCGAAGGACATCTTCAAGAAGGCCGCGGAGCAGAAGGACCCTGTTCAGGACCAGGTGCTGCGCTTCCGGCGGTGAGCGTCTCCCCCGCCTCACGACTGCGGGTGGCCGCGATGTCGAACGTGGCCGCCAGCAGGCAGACGGTCAGCGTCAGCACCGCCATCTCCCTGACGAAGGACACCGGCCCGGACAGCGCCAGCCAGACGAACGGGTCCTCGTTGCCGATCAGCATCCGCACGCCCCGGTCCGCGTAGTCGGTGACCACCCTGATCCCGACATAACCGAGGCAGAAGAGACCGAACAGCGCGGGACCGCCCCGGACGGCGAGCCGGAAGGCGTTCATCGGGGGGACCCAGCGCTCCTGGAACCCGGCCGTGGCACGGGTCATCGTGGTCTGGGTGAGGTTGTGCGTCCGCTCCATGCGGGTGGCCACGTTGTCGAGCCTGGTTCCCCGTACGACGGCCCGGGTGTCCTCGGCGAAGGCTCCGTAGACGAGCGAGGCGACCGTCAGCCAGGTGAGCGGGACGACCAGACCGTCGATCACATGGGGCCAGACGTCCCCGACAGCGTCCCAGAAGGTTTTCCACCACGGCATCGCCTCACCCGCCTGCTCGGCCCAGTCCCTGGCCGCCGCCACGACGGCCCGGTCCTCGAGCCATTCCGCCCGCGCCTCGGCGAGGGCGAACAGGGCGTTGATGCTGTAGAAGGCGAAGGCCAGCTCGAAGAAGGTCGCGAACACGCCGCTGCCCCTGACCTTGCCGTTGACGTGCCACCAGCTGAACAGCGTCTTGAGCAGGTACGCGACCGCGGCGACCCCCAGGGAGACCCGCACGTCCAGCGTGGAGAGCCCGGTGCCGCCCTCCACTTCCTGCCCCGCGAGACTCGCCGCGAAGTCCTGGTCGACCCGCCTGGCGGTGTCGACGGCGATGAACTCCCTGGCGTCGGCGTTCTGGAAGCTCCAGGCGAGGTAGATGGTGGCGAAGACCAGCGTGGCACGGTTCAGCGCGCCGAACATGCTCTCGTCCGCCTCGCCGCCCTCCCGCCGCGCCTGGATCTCCCGCAGCGCCCCGCGCACCGAGTGCAGCATGCCGACCATGATCACAAGCTCGTTCAACACGATCAACGTGAAGACGAACATCGTGATGACGAGCCGTACCTGCCGGTAGTCGCCGTGGGAGACCTCGCTGGCGGCCACCATCAGCAGCCCCCGGACCACCCTGCCCGCCGAGAACCAGAGGATCAGCGACAGGGCGCAGGCACCGAAGATCCTGAGCGTGTGCATGGGCAGCGAGGCCGCGGAAAGCGAGGCGGACCTCCGGCCGACTGCCGGCGACTGTGCGGGCATAACAGGCGTTTCAGGCACCCGACGCATGCTAACGACTCCCCTGACGGAGCGCAGCCCTACCGGCGAGGCCGGTGGAACACCGCGCTCCCGGCACCTCCCGCCGACCCCGTCGACCCTCTCCGGCCGTCGTGAGCGCGACCGGATCCCCGCCGGATAGGAAGGGCGCCGAGACGGTGACCGCCACAGGTTTCCACGCTCGTGACCTGCACCGGCCGAGACCGGAGGGCCCGCCGAATAAACGACCGGCCCCGTTTGTTGCAGCGGCAATGAAGCGCATGGAAGTCTGGGCCGACGTGGTCTGCGCGTGGGCCTACATCGGCAGGCGGCGCCTGGAGCAGGCGGAATTCGGCGAGGACGTGGAGATCGTCTGGCGCCCGTACGTCATCGATCCGACGGCTCCGGTTCCGTCGGAGCCGCTGGAGGAGGAGCTGCGCGACCAGGTCGCCGAGGGCGCCCTGCGAGCCCTCCACCCGACCCCGGCGCCGCCCCCGGCGGGGGAGCGAACCGATGACGGCGGGCGGCCGCGGGGCGCCGTGTGGCGGGCGAACACGTTCGACGCCCACCGGGTGATCGCCCTCGCCCACCGGCGGGGCGGTGCGGCGCTCCAGGGCGCGGTCGTGGAGCGGATCCTGCGTGCCCACTTCGTCGAGGGCTCCGACATCGGGGACCGCGCCACCCTGGTGGCGCTCGCCGCCGAGGCCGGTCTGGACGGCATGGCCGAGGCGCTCGGCCGAGGCGACGGCGCGGACGAGGTCCGCTCCGAGCTGCTGCGCGGCAAGGCCGAGGGCATCGTCACCTCGCCGACCTTCGCGGTCGGCGACACGATGGTCTCCGGCGCGCAGCCGGCCGAGGTCCTCGGCGGCCTGGTACGGGACGCCGCTCCCCGGCGGGAACTCCCCGACGAGGTCAGGTGGCTGCGCCAGGCCGAGGCGCTGCTGGACGCCCGGGATCCCCTCGGCGCCTTGTGGACGCTGCGTCCGCTGCTGGCCGATCACGGCGACGATCCCGCGGTCCGGCTGCTGGCGGCCCGCGCCTACTTCGGCTCGGCCCAGCTCGGCAGGGCGAGGGAGACCCTGGAGGCGCTTCTGGAGCGCACCCCCGGTGACCACTACGCCCGGTTCCTGCTCGGCCGGACCCTCGAACGCGCCGGCCGTCTCCCCGAGGCCCTGCCCCACCTGCGCCTGGCGGCGGCCATGTCCCCGGAGCCCGACTACGTCGATGCCCTCGATCGTGTCGAGAACCGTCTGGCGGACCGTCTCGCGGTCTGACATGAGAGGGCGTCTCGCGGTCTGACATGAGAGGGCGGAGACACGACGGAGAGGACCGGCCTCCCGAAGAAGAGCCGGTCCTCTCACCCTGCTGATTCGTGCTGTTCGGTCAACGTGCTGGTTCGCTGTGGCGAGTCCGGCCCCGAGAGGTCAGACGGCCACGGCGAGCTGGGTGACCTCACCCAGGCGGGCCTGGGCCGGGATGTCCTTGGTGACCCCGCCGCCCGCGATGATGCGGACGGTCCAGTCACCGGGGGCGGCGAAGAAACGGAAGATGCCCTCGTCGGACACCACGACCTCACCGGTGAACTCTCCCGCGTGGTCGAGCAGGCGGGCGTATGCCGTGCCCGCGCCCGAGACCACGCCCTGTATGACGGCCTGGCTCGAAAGATCGATCCCGGCCGGAAGGGCAACCGTCTGTTCCGGAGCAGCGCATCCCTGAGTCATTATCGGGCCTCTCCCAGTTCGATCGGCACGCCGATGAGCGAGCCGTACTCGGTCCACGATCCGTCGTAGTTCTTGACGCTGGCCTGGTCGAGGATCTCGTGGAGGACGAACCACGAGTGCGCGGAGCGCTCCCCGATGCGGCAGTAGGCGATGGTGTCCTTGGAGAAGTCGACGCCCTCACCCTCGTAGAGGGCCTTGAGGTCCTCGTCCGTCTTGAAGGTGCCGTCGTCGTTGGCGGTCTTCGACCAGGGGATGTTGCGGGCGGTGGGAACGTGGCCGCCGCGCTGTGCCGCCTCCTGCGGGAGGTGGGCGGGCGCGAGCAGCTTGCCGGTGAACTCGTCGGGCGAGCGCACGTCGACCAGGTTGAGCTTGCCGATCGCGGCGACGACGTCGTCACGGAAGGCGCGGATGGACAGGTCCTGGTCCTTGGCCTGGTAGCTCGTCTCGGGACGCGCGGGGACGTCCTTGACCAGCTCGCGGGAGTCGAGCTCCCACTTCTTGCGGCCACCGTCGAGAAGCTTGATGTTCTCGTGGCCGTAGAGCTTGAAGTACCAGTACGCGTAGGCGGCGAACCAGTTGTTGTTGCCGCCGTAGAGGACCACGGTGTCGTCGTTGGCGATGCCCCTGGACGACAGCAGCGCCTGGAAGCCCTCACGGTCGATGAAGTCGCGGCGGACCGGGTCCTGCAGGTCCTGCTTCCAGTCGACCTTCACGGCGCCACGGATGTGGCCCTTGTCGTATGCACTGGCGTCCTCGTCCACTTCGACGAGAACAACGCCGGGAGTGTCGAGGTTGGCCTCGACCCAGTCAGCGTCGACCAGGACGGCGGAGCGGCTCATTTTGATCCTCCAGGATCATCGTGCGGCGGGTAGTAAACGGCGAATGATCAAAAACATCTCGCAGCCGAGACAGAAACCAAAAGCGGCGTTGAGAAATGCGGCGAAAAGGGCCGCTGCGACGACACCGAGGGCCAGCGGCGTGATCTGTGTGACGTATCCGACCAAGCCCACCAGAGCGAAGGCGAGTCCGACCCCCTGCGCGAAACGCGGCGGGGCGGCGTCCTCCAGTTCCTTCGGCGGACTCTTCACCATCCCTTTGAAAATCATCCCGTACGGCGAGGTGCCGAGAACGCCCAGTGCGAACACGACGGCCTGCGCTGCCAGCAGCCACACGCTGCCCGTCACGAGGACGAGTGCGAGCACGACGGTGGTGACGGCCGCTGCGAAGCGGAGAGCTCGGGAATCAACCTGCATCGCCTGATGCTCCTGAAGGGTTGTGCAGATCGGTGCGGCTCGACGGCCGCTTGAGATCGCCCTTAGGAAACGCGACAGAGAGCGGTGGTCACGCGGCAGAAATCAACCGCGCGCCGCTTCGTAAGCAGCTCTGTCGTGGAGTTCATGTCCACGACATTACCCCGGCGTCCCGCCATCTGTCACATCCCTGTCCAATTTCTGAGACATGATCGTTCAATGGGCGATAGGGTGCCCCGCTCATTCGCCGACCGCCGGACCGAGGGCAGCGATGACGTCGGCTTTCCTGGGTTGGCCGGAGGCGCGCCTCACGACCCGCCCGGACGCGTCGAGGACGAGGACGGTGGGGGTGCGCAGGATGTTCAGCGATCGGACCAGGTCGAGGCGGGACTCCGCGTCGATCTCCACGTGCGCGACGCCGGGCACCATCCCGGCCACCTCGGCGAGGATCCGCCGGGTCGCCCGGCACGGCTGGCAGAAGGAGGTGGAGAACTGCACGAGCGTGGCCCGCTCTCCCAGCTCCGCGTGGATGTCCCCGGACGTGAGCCGCTCCACGTCGCCCCTCACCTCTCGCGCCACGCCGTTCCGCCGCCGCAGCACCACGCCCACGAGCGTGGCGAGGGCGAGGGTGACGACCACCACCGTCAAACCGGTCACGGAACACGACAACAGGCGTGCGACCCGCGCCATTCCCGCACCGGGTTCCCGCGCCGGCCTCCGCGTTCGGGCCGTTTCCCGGCACCGGGCGGACGGCTCTTCCCCAGACCGGGCGGACGACCCGGTGGAACGGGCGCGCCGGACGGGTCAGGGAGCGGGGATCGTGAGCAGCACTCGTCCCCCGGCGGTGGTGATCTCGAACGACGTGATCCGCTCCGGCGGGATCGTCGTGGTGCCCTCGAAGTCACCCGACTCGTCGTAGGCGGCCCGGTTGACGACCCAGTTGCCCGCCGTCTCCCTGAGCCCGCCCTCCCCGACCACCTCCAGCCGGCAGCGCGTGCCCTTGGCCACGCCGGTGAGCGCGACCTTGATCGTGGTCGCGCCCTCCCCCGCGGACGCGGTCACCACCGCGCGGACCGTGCCCGTGTCGTCCTCCCCCTTGAACCGCAGCTCGCTCGGGGCGAGCAGGACCTCCGGCGCGGGGCTGGACTGCGGTGACCCGGAGGTGTCCGGTACGGGACCGGCCGTCGAGGACCGGGCGGCATCCGGTGCGGAGCTGGCCGCCGGAGACCTGAACGCCTCCCGGGGCGGTGACGTGGAGGACTTGACCTTGGCACTGGCCCTGGCGTCGGTGTCGGGCGCGGCCGGGTCCCCGAAGGACTGAGCGCTCTCCTGGCCGCCCTCCGCGGAGGTCGCCGGCCTGTCCGCCAGAGGCGCCGACGCCGTGCCGACCTCCCGGGAGCCCTGGGTGACGGTCCACAGGGTGCCGCCGCCGAGCCCGACCACCAGGACCGAGGCGGCCAGCGAGAGCATCAGGCGGTTCGTACGGCGCCGCTTGGCCTTGGCGCTGAGCAGCCGGTCGAGCACCGCCGTGGGCGGGCTCGCCACCTGCGCCACGTCGCCCTCGGACACCCTGCCGAGGAACGCCGTCACCCCGGCCAGCTCCTCCAGCTCGGCCCGGCACTCGGCGCACTCGGCGAGGTGGGCCTCGACGAGCACGCGCTCGTCCGGCTCCAGGGCACCGAGAACGTAGACCCCGAGCGACATCCGTACTTCGTCACAGGTCATCATCATGGCGCGAGCCCCCGCTCCTCCAGCGCCAGTTTGAGCGCCCGAAGCGCGTAATACGTGCGCGATTTAACCGTTCCTGCGGGGATGCCGAGCGACTCGGCGGCCTCCTTGACGGATTTCCCCTGGTAGTAGACCTCGGCCAGCACCTCGCGGTGCTCGGGCCGCAGCGCGGCCAGCGCCTCGGCGACCGCCCACGACTCGACGGCCCGCTCCAGCTCGTCGTCGGCGGGCACCACGGCGAGCGCCTCGTCACCCGTCTCCGGGGGTCGCGCCTTGCGCGCCCGGTGCTGGTCGACGACGAGGTTGCGGGCCACCGTGAACAGCCACGCGCGGATGGAGCGGCCGGCGAACGCGTCAGGATGGCGCCAGGCCCGCAACAGCGTTTCCTGCACGACGTCCTCCGCTCTCCCCGAGTCGCCCGTCAGCCGCAGCACGTAGCCGTAGAGTGGCCCGCCGTGCTCGTCGAAGAGCGCCCTGACGAGTTGCTCGTCGGCGGTTCCGGCTTGGCTCACATCCTCACGACGTACGGCGGGACGATCCGGTTCAGGCACGGGGCACGTTCAGCCTCGGAGGGGCACGTCGGAGGCCTCGCCCGAGATGCGCAGCCCCTCGGGAACGGCCTTGACCTCGGTCAGCTTGAGGTTGTACGGCAGCTTGCCGATCGGGACGCGGTAGTTGATGAACCGCTCGGGGTCGGGCACGGGGATGCCTCCGCCCAGGGTCACCTTCCCGGGGACGAGCCGCAGGCCGCCCTCGACGATCTCGACCTTCAGCGCCGCCTTCACGGGCACCTTCTGCCCCAGCACGGTGATCTCCCCGCTGACGCTGAGCTCGTCGCCCACGACACTGACCTTGATCCCGCGAGGTGCCCGCTGGTTGAGCGTCTCCAGCGGGACGACCACCGCCCCCTCCACGCGCTCGGCGCGCATGTCCACCTGCTGGGGACGGAGCACCAGGTCCTCCAGCGAGGCCGTGACGCCGCGCAGGGTGAAGTCGACGCTCGACAGCCGGATGCCCGAGACGGTCATCGCGCCCGCGACGACCCTGACCTCCTCGTAACGCCCGGCGATCGCCTGGGTCAGGAAGGGGATGCCCTCGATCGTGACCTCCGGCGGGGTCGAGAGGTCGTACTTGGCCGTGGCCTGCGTGGCGATCTCGCGCTGGACCCCCGTGACGGCGACCCTGTCGAGGATCACCACGAGAACGAGAAGCAGGAGGAGAAAACCGATCAGCTTGCGCATCCGACTCCCTGTTCGTTCTCCGGCCCGAGGGGTGCCATTGGCGTGACCTCCCCCCGCAATCCTGTCCGAAACGCCGCGCCGTTGGTAGCGTCCACCCCGCTCAACCGCCCGCGAACGGCGGGAGCACCTCGACCGTCGCCCCGTCCTTCAGGACGATCGTCTCGTGGGCCCGCCTGCCCACCGGATCTCCGTCCACCAGGAACGACGACCGGCTCACCACGCGAGCCAGCCCTTCACGATTCGATGTGATTTTCGTCATCAACTCGGCAAGCGTCGCGGCCTCGGACCGCTCCTCCGCGATCCCCGCCGCTTCCTTCGCCGCGGCCCAATATCTGACAATGACCGTCGCCATCAGTGAATCAACTCCCCAAGCACACGTACGGTTACCGTGTCATTACGGTGAATCCACATGGAGAACGGGTGTTCACCAGGTGGACGTTCGCTGGACGCTGAACCCTTGTGGGTTATCCTCACCTACTACGGGACCTGGGCAACGTAGCCCCCGGGTCCTTACGTGTTTGTACGGCTGATTGCCGGCATGACGCGGGAAGGAGGCATCGTGAGCAATCTCCTGCTGCTCACCAACGCCCTTGAGCCCTCAACCGAGGTGCTTCCGGCGCTGGGGCTGCTACTGCACTCGGTACGGGTCGCGCCCGCGGAGGCATCCGCCCTGCTCGACACCCCGCCCGCCGACGCGATCCTGGTGGACGCGCGCCGCGAGCTCGTCCAGGCCAAGAGCCTGTGCCGGCTGCTGCGCACCACGGGCGTCGCCTGCCCCCTGGTGGTGATCGTCACAGAGGGCGGTCTCGCCGGGCTGACCGCGGAGTGGGGCGCCGACGACGTCATCCTCGACACCGCCGGACCCGCCGAGGTCGAGGCGCGGCTCAGGATGGCCGTCGGCAAGCTCCACCTGTCCGCCGCCGAGGAGGTGCCGGACGAGATCCGCAACGGTGACCTGTCGATCGACGAGGCCACCTACACCGCCAGGCTCCGTGGGCGCGCGCTGGACCTGACCTTCAAGGAGTTCGAGCTCCTGAAGTACCTGGCGCAGCACCCCGGCAGGGTCTTCACCCGCGCCCAGCTCCTCCAGGAGGTCTGGGGGTACGACTACTTCGGCGGCACCCGCACCGTGGACGTCCACGTCCGGCGGCTCCGCGCCAAGCTCGGCGCCGAGTACGAGGCGCTGATCGGCACGGTCCGCAACGTCGGTTACCGGTTCGTCCCCGAGCGCGGCAACGAGCCCGTCGAGGAGCGCGAGCCCGCGCGCCACTAGGCCCCTGTCCTTCCCGGCCCTGTGTCTCCCGGGGTTCCCAGGAGTCGCCGGAAACGGCCCTGGCACGTTCCCGCCCCGCGGAGTTGTCGCCAGGGTGGTGGGCCGCACCCGCCAGTGCCGGGCGAACCGGGTGAGTACGCGGTCGTGTCCGGCCATGCGTGATGTGCGTGTGACGTGCGTGCCCTTCAGGCGCGTCCGCCGGACGCCGAGCCGGGTGTGCCTGACGCGCCAGGCGTCCCGAACGCCCGGGGAGCTCCGGACGCTCCAGGCGTTCCCGACGCTCCGGGTGCTCCCGACGCTCCGGGCGTGACCAGCCCTGACTCGTAGGCGAAGACGACGAGCTGTGCCCGGTCGCGCGCCCCCAGCTTGGTCATCGACCGGCTGACGTGGGTCTTGACGGTGGCATGGCTGATGGCCAGGTGCCCCGCCATCTCCGCGTTGGACATGCCCGTGGCGACCAGTGCCAGGATCTCCAGCTCCCGGCCGGTCAGGCGTTCCAGGCCGGGCCCCGCGACGGGCCTGGGCGGGGTGGACACGTACTCCTCGATCAGCCGCCGGGTCACGGAGGGCGAGAGCAGCGCGTCACCGGCGGCGGCCACCCGGACCGACCTCAGCAGCTCGGCGGGTTCGATGTCCTTGAGCAGGAATCCCCCGGCCCCGGCGCGCAGCGCGGCGAAGACGTACTCGTCGAGGGCGTAGTTGGTCAGGATCACCACGCGCACCGCGTCGAGCTCGGGGTCGGCGCCGATCCTCCTGGTGGCCTGGATGCCGTCCAGCAGGGGCATCCTGACGTCCAGCAGCGCCACGTCCGGCCGCAGCGCGCGGGACATCTCGACGGCCTCGACACCGTTGCCCGCCTCGCCGACGACGGTGATGTCGCCGGCCATGTCGAGCAGTGCCCGGAAGCCCGCGCGGATCAGCGCCTGGTCGTCGGCGAGCAGCACCCTGATCACGGCCACCCCGCCGGCACCTGGTCGCCGGCCGGCGACGCCCCGATCACGACCGCCCCGCCAGGGGCAGCTCGGCACGGACGGCGAACCCGCCCTGCGGACGCGAGCCCGCGGTGAGCGACCCTCCGGCGGCGACGGCGCGCTCGCGCATCCCGATCAACCCCATTCCGTATCTCGTGACCTCCGCGGCGGACTCCCCGTCGTCCTCGACGCGCAGCACGATCGTTCCCGGCCGGTACTCGGTCGTCAGCGTGATCGACGCGGGCCCGGCGTGCCGGAGCACGTTGGTGAACGCCTCCTGCGCGATGCGGTAGGCCGCCCGGTCGACGTCCGGGGGCAGGTCCAGGCGCTCTCCGACGACGAGGACCCTGACCGGCAGCCCCACCGCCTCCGCCCTGGCGACCAGCCGGGGCAGAGCGGCCAGGCCCGCCTCGGGGCCGTCGGGATCGGCCTGCCTCAGCACGCCCAGCGTGGCGCGGAGCTCCCGCATCGCCTCCCGCCCCGACTCCTTGATCACGGCCAGTGCCTCGCGGGACCGCGCGGGGTCATGGTCGAGCAGGTGCATGGCGACGGAGGTCTGGACGTTGATGACCGAGATGCTGTGGGTGAGGGTGTCGTGCAGCTCCTGGGCGATCCACAGACGCTCCTCGTCGGCCCGGCGCAGCGCCGCCTCCTCGCGGGTGCGCTCGGCCTCGATCGCCCGCCCCTCGACCTCGTTCAGGTACGCGCGGCGGTTCCTGGCCGTCTCACCGAGGACCACCATCGCCACCAGCCAGCCGCTGAGCAGGGTGAAACCGCCGTCGGGGGCGGGGTCGACGTCGGACAGCGCGATGGGGCCGTAGATCCCCACGGCCATCGCGACCGCCAGCCAGACCGCGGGACGACGCCGCCCGAGCACCGCCGCCGTGTAGATCGACACCAGGGCGGGCGCGGCGGCGAAGATCCCCGGGTACCGCCAGGCGTGGTAGGCGACGACGCAGGCCACGGTGATCGTGCCCACCGGCAGCGGCGCGCTCCGCCGGAATGCCAGCGCCAGCGACGACACCGTGATCAGCGCCAGGCCGAGCGTGTCCAGCGGGCGTTCGGGGAAACCCGAGCTGGACAGCCCGCCGTAGGTGCCCCCGACGATCCCCGCCAGCACCCCGGCCGCGACCAGCGCGTCGGTTCTCCGGGTCCTCACCCCTGACACGGTAGGTCACCGTGCCCACTGTGCCGACCCTCGGAAGGAGGAGGCCGCCCGTACATCCCCGGCCGTACGCGGGCCTCGGCCGGGCCGCGGGTACCACTCACGGCGTACGCCCCCCGGCGCGTGACGGCCCCGGCGGCCCTCCTGCCCCGCGGCGGCACCACCGGTGCGCCTCGCGGCGTACGGCCCTGCCGAACGCCGCCGGCACCACGTGCGAGAGGCCCACCGAACGCATCCGGCGGGCCTCTCGCGCGTGTCACGTCTTCACGGTGTGCCGCGCCTCACGACGTACCGCGATCCTCGCGGCGTGGCGCGTCTTTCGCCCGCGTTACGGAACGACCGTGATGTGGTTGGGCACCGGGGGCGTGATGGACGGGTTCGCCGCGAAGTGGGCGGCGAAGGCGTCGATGTCCAGCGGGCCGCTCCACAGGTCCGTGCCGTCCCTGAAGGCGAGGAACGCGTCACCGCCGCCGACCAGGAAGTTGTTGGCCGCGACCCTGATCGTCTGCGTGTCCGTCACGGCGACACCGTCGATCTTCATGTCGGAGACCTTCGACCCCCACGGCGCGCTCGCGCTGTAGGTGTAGGTGAAGTTCGACGACGGCTGCAGGATCTTGGTGAACGCCTGGGCGTTGGGACCGCCGACGAACTGCTGCTCGAGAACGGTCTTGAGCTGCGCCCCGGTGAGCGTGACCACCTGCATGAGGTTGTTGAACGGCTGGACCGTGAACGCCTCTCCGTACGTCACCACACCGTCTCCCTCACCGGCGGGCGAGCCCGCGTAGGTGAGGCTCGTCCGCACGCCGCCCGGGTTCATCAGGGCGATCTGGGCGTTGCCGCCGGTCCTGGTCGCGGCGAGCTGGCCGTCGGCGATGAGGTTGCCCAGGGGGGACTCCCCGGAGGCCACGGCGGTGTTGGTGATGTCCGCGGTGATCCGGCCGATCGGCTGGTTGGCCACCGTCGCGACGCGGTCCTTCCACGTCTGGACGAACGTGGCGATCTCCGGGTCGGGGGTGACGGTCCTGGTCACGACCTGGTTGTCGGCCACGACCGAGGAGCGCACGACGTCACGGGTCCTGACGTCCACCTGGAAGTCGACCTTGGTGATGACCCGGCCGAAGGAGCCGCCCTGGCTGTAGAGGCGGGTGCCGCCCTTGGGGTCGGCCACCTGGCACAGATACGCCTGGTGGGAGTGCCCGCTGAGGATCATGTCGATCTCGGCGTCGACCTGGGTGGCGATCCGGTTGCCCGCGCCCGGCTGGGCGGCGCACGCGTCGGGCGACTGGCCCGCGGTGACCTGGTCGCCCTCGTGCACGAGCACGACCTGGGCCTTGACGCCGACGATCTTGAGGAGCTTGGACGCGACGTTCGCGGCCTTCACCTCGTCGACGAACTCGAGGTCCTTGACGCCCTCGGAGGTGACGATGTTCGGGGTGGTCTGGGTGACCAGGCCGATGAAGCCGATCGGCACGCCGTTCATCCAGCGGATCGCGACCGGGGGCAGCGCGGGGATGCCGTAGTCCTTGAGGAGGTTGCGCAGCGAGCTGCGGTTCGTCCCGCCCAGGGCCTCCAGCGCCTGCTTCTCCGCGTCCCGCTCCGGCCGCTTGAAGATGACGTTCGCGCCGAGGTAGCTGTACTTCGCGCCCTTCCACGTGCCGGCGGGCGAGCAGCCGTCCACCGGGTGGCAGCCGCCGTTCATGATCCGCTTGAGCTCGGCGTACCCCTCGTCGAACTCGTGGTTGCCCACGGCGGAGGCGGTGACGCCGACCTTGCCGAGGAACTCCACCGAGGGCTCGTCGTGGTAGGCCGCGGAGATCAGGGGGGTGGCGCCGATCAGGTCGCCCTGGGCGACCTTCAGCGTGTTCTTGTCGGAGAGCTGCTTGAGGTGGGTGGCGGCGAACGCGGCGCCACCCGCGTCGACGGTGGCGCCGGTCTCGTCGACCATGCGGCCGGACGAGCCGGTCGGCGGCTCGAGGTGGCCGTGGAAGTCGTTGAGGGAGAGCAGGCGGACCGGCACCGTCTTGGCGGGCTTGGCGGCGGGCTTGGCGGACCTGTCGCCCGCCTGCGCCGGTCCCATCGCGAGCACGAGACCGGCCCCGGCGAGCACGCCCGCCATGGCCAGCCGCTGGAAGGAACGAGACATCATGAACCACGACACTAAGGGGACTGTCTGTGCAAGGAATGACCGAGAGGTAACGATTCACCCGGCGGGTGCATGGCGCCTTTTGCCAGTCCCCCGGTGGGCTCGGGAAACATGTGCCCGCTTAGAGTCCACACCATGAACGCGCGCGTGGAGTACCGGGGGTCGCTCGGTGAGCAAGAGGTGTCCGACGTCCTCGCGGTGGTGGAGGCGGCCACGGAGGCCGACGGGGTCAGGCCGCTCAACGAACATGTGATGCTGCACCTGCGCTACGGCGGCGACGAACGGGCCGGAGCCGTGCTGCTGTACGCCGGGGACGACCTCGCGGGCTACGCCCACGTCGACCCGACCGACCCCGTCGAGGGACCCAGCGGGGAGCTGGTCGTCCACCCGGCGTTCCGCCGGAGGGGATACGGGCGGCGACTGCTGGAGGCGGTGCTCGACCGCACCGGCGGGCACCTGCGCCTGTGGGCGCACGGCGGGCATCCGGCCGCCGAGGCCCTCGCCCGGTCGGCGGGGTTCGACAAGGTCAGGTCCCTGTGGCGCATGCGCCGCTCCCTGTCCGCCGACATCCCCGGCTTCGAGCTTCCCGAGGGGGTACGGCTGCGCACGTTCGAGCCCGGCACCTCCGACCGGGAGGCGTGGGTGGCGCTCAACGCCAAGGCCTTCGCCCGGCATCCCGAGCAGGGGACGTGGACGATCGAGGACCTGGAACGGCGCGAGCGGGAGCCCTGGTTCGACCCGGCCGGATTCTTCCTCGCCGTACGACCGGGCGGTCCCGGGGACGGCGACCGGCTGGTGGGCTTCCACTGGACCAAGGTCCACGGTGACGGCGACCACGCGCACGACCCCCTCGGCGAGGTGTACGTCGTCGGCGTCGACCCCGCCGAGCAGGGCGGCGGCCTGGGCAGGTCGCTCACCCTCGCGGGCCTGACGTACCTGCGGTCGCGGGGCCTGAGCCAGGTGATGCTGTACGTGGACGAGGACAACCCCGCGGCGCTCCGCCTGTACGAGAGGCTGGGCTTCACCCGGTGGGACGTCGACGTGATGTACCGGAAGTAGGGATGTCCCCCGCGTGACGTACCGGGCGCCCTCGGCCTGACGTCCCGGATGCCCTCGGCCTGACGTCCCGGATGCCCTCGGCCTGACGTACCGGGTACAGGGACGCACCCTGGAAGCAAACCGCGCCGGGCCGGGTTCACCCCCGGCCCGGCGCGGTCACCCGAGGACTACTCGACCATCCAGTGGAGCGCGAAGTAGGACAGCGCGGCGACGAACGCGGCGGCCGGGATCGTGAGGACCCAGGCGGTCACGATGTTGCCCGCGACGCCCCAGCGCACGGCCGACAGGCGCTTGGTGGCGCCGACTCCCATGATCGCGCTGGTGATCGTGTGGGTGGTGGAGATGGGGGCGCCGAAGCCGATGGCCGCGGTGTAGAGCACGGTCGCCGCGGCCGTCTCCGCGGCAAATCCCTGCGGAGGGTCGAGCGCGATGATCCGGCGCCCGAGCGTCCGCATGATCCGCCAGCCGCCCGCGTACGTGCCGAGCGAGATGGCCGTGGCGGCGGAGAGGATGACCCACTGGGGGATCGGGTCGCCGTCGTTCTGGTAGCCGCCGACCACGAGGGCCAGGAAGATGACCCCCATGGTCTTCTGCGCGTCCTGGAGGCCGTGGCCCAGCGCCATCGCCGCCGCGGACACGGTCTGCGCGAGGCGGAAGCCCCGGTTGGTCTTCGAGGGCTGGGAGCGCCGGAACCCCCACAGGATTCCGATCATGATCAGCCCGGCGAGGCTGAAGCCGATCAGCGGAGACAGGATCATCGGGATGACGACCTTGTCCAGCACCCCGTCCCAGTGGACGGTGCTCGCCGAGGCGAGCGCGGAGCCGACCAGGCCGCCGATCAGCGCGTGACTGCTCGAGGAGGGAAGGCCGAAGTACCACGTGACGAGGTTCCAGGTGATCGCGCCGACCAGGCCCGAGCCGACGATGACGAGGCCGTGGCTTCCCTGCGGGGCGTCGATGATGCCCTTGCCGACGGTCGCCGCCACCTGCGTACCGAGATGCGCACCCAGGAAGTTCATGGCCGCGGCCATGAACAGCGCGGCCCTCGGCGTCAGCGCGCGCGTCGAGACGGAGGTCGCGATCGCGTTCGCGGCGTCGTGGAAGCCGTTGGTGTAGTCGAACACCAGCGCCACGACCACCACGCCGATGACGAGTGCGAGCGTGAGATCCACTTAGCTTTCCTTGACCGCGATCGACTCGATCGTGTTGGCCACGTGCTCGAAGGCGTCGGCGGCCATCTCGAGCTGATCGATGACCTCCTTCATCTTGAGGACGGTCAACGCGTCGTACTCCCCGCCGAAGAGCTTGGCGAGAAGGCGGCGGTAGACCTGGTCGGCCTGGTTCTCCAGCCGGTTGATCTCGATCCAGTACTCGTTGAGGTTCTTCATCGAGCGCAGCCGGGGCATGGCCTCGGCGGTGAGCTCGGCGGCGCGCTCCAGGACCTCGACCTGCCGGACGACCTCCTTGGGGAGGTGGTCGATCTGGTACAGGACGATCAGGTCGGCCGCCGCCTCCATGTAGTCCATGACGTCGTCGAGGTTCGAGGCGAGGCGGTAGATGTCCTCGCGGTCGAAGGGGGTGATGAAGCTCTCGTTGAGCCGATTCATGATCGCGTGAGTGCGCTCGTCGCCGGCGTGCTCACATGCGCGCATCTTCTCGGCCAGGGCTTCCCGGTCCGATCCGTCACTGATGATCTCTACCAGCAGACGGGACGCTGTGACGAGGTTGTTCGCCGAGTCGGCGAACAAGTCGTAGTAGCTGTCCTCACTAGGTGTGAGACGCAGGCGCACGTCGTTCTCCAGATGTGCGGGGATGGTCCGCAGAGAAGGGTACGGGTTACCAGCGGAAATGCGAACTTCACCTGCCAGACACGCACTCTTCGTGATGTCGTTACCCGGCGGGTACCCGGCGACACACGGCTTGAGGCAGTCTTGCGAGCATCTTTCCGGTGACCGTTTTTGCTAGTTTTCGGCCACATTATGCCGAAGGCAGGTCACGTATGGGACTCTCTCCCCCGGATCGCCGTCCGGCGCGTCGCCCGCACTCCTCCCCGAAGCCCCCGCTTCCACGACGTTTCCCCGAGATCCACCGTGGTCGGACAGACCGGCGGCCTTCGCGAACATTCAGGGTGATTTCCATCACGGCCTCTCACTAAACCGCGTTCGGGCCCCTCACCAGGGTCCACGCCCTCCCCCGCCGAGGATCATGGAAATCAGATGGGGGTCCGGTGGAAGTTGAGGTACGAACGGCTCGGCGTCGGCCCCCGCTGCCCCTGGTAGCGCGATCCGTACTTCTCCGAACCGTAGGGATACTCCGCCGGGGAGCTGAGCCTGAACATGCAGAGCTGACCGATCTTCATACCGGGCCAGAGCTTGATCGGCAGCGTCGCGACGTTGGAGAGCTCCAGCGTGACGTGCCCGCTGAACCCGGGGTCGATGAACCCGGCCGTCGAGTGCGTCAGCAACCCGAGCCTGCCCAGCGAGCTCTTGCCCTCCAGCCGCGAGGCGATGTCGTCCGGCAGCGTGACGACCTCGTACGTGCTCGCCAGCACGAACTCCCCCGGATGCAGGATGAACGGCTCGCCCTTGTCCGGCTCGACCATCCGCGTCAGATCGGGCTGCTCGACCGCCGGATCGATGTGGGGGTACCGGTGGTTCTCGAAGACTCTGAAGTAGCGGTCCAGGCGTACATCAACGCTGGACGGCTGGATCATCTCCGGCTGGAAGGGGTCGATCCTGACCCTTCCGGCCTCGATCTGAGCGGCGATGTCACGATCGGAAAGCAGCACGTGTGGAACCTACCAACGGCGGAGCTTCGAAGCTCGCCCCCGGGAGAGGAACCTGGCAACGGCGGAGCCGTGAAACCCGCCTTCGGAGGGAACGTATGAATCTTGCTCCCGGGAGGGACGAGAGTCGCCCAACTTTCCGCTAGAGTGGTGACTCGCGGCACGCCGCACGCGGGTGTAGTTCAATGGCAGAACATCAGCTTCCCAAGCTGACAGCGCGGGTTCGATTCCCGTCACCCGCTCCACATACAAAGGCCCAGGTCAGGATGCAAATGCCGGACCGGGCCTTCGTTGTTTCCGAAGTGCTTTCGATCTTCCGTGCCCGTTACGTGCCCGATGCCGGTGGATCTTCTTTCTTGAGAGCGGCTTCGGCGAGCTTCCCCATGCCGTCGGCGATCATCTGATCCCGCCCGTTCTCGGTGTGCAGATAGATCAGCGCGGCCCGCGTGGTCGAGTGCCCCATCCGGTTCATCAGCTCCCGCAACGTCGCACCCGACTGCGAGGCGAACATGTTGCCCGTATGGCGAAGGTCGTGGAAGTGGACGCCGGAGAGGTTCGCCCCCTTCAGAGCCCTGGCCCAGATCCGACTGAAGGCCGGCCGCCGCAGCATCGCGCCCTTCGCGCCGAGGAAGACGAACGCCTCGTCATGCTCGTCGGTGTACGTGTCGAGGTGCGCGCGAAGCTCCGAGACCACCACCTCAGGGAGAGCGACCGTGCGCGTACCGGCCACGGACTTGGGCAGGCCGACGGTTACCGATCCGTCCTTGAGTTCGGTGGTGGAGGCCACGACCCGAACCGTCCGGGCATCAAGCGGCGGCGCGCCGCGCCGCCGTACCCGGACCCTCTGCCGCCCGCCGCCCGGTCGCGCTTTGCTCGCGAGCCAGCCGGTCCATCTGCAACCAGTTGGCCGGCGTGCCCGCATTGATCCCCAGGTCTTTCGCGACCGAGGCGATCGATTTCCCGGTCTCGCGCACGATACGCACCGCACCCGCCCGAAACTCCGGATCGAAACTCCGTCTGGTCTCTCCCATGACCCGACCCCCCTTAGGTCAGTCCTCCACGGTACGAGGGGAGGGCCAGTACAGCTATTGCTTCCGGAAGGGCGGTGACCCTGACCGACTGCAGGCCGACGTCGAAGATCTCGGCCTGCCTGTCGACGACGAGGAGCCGCAATTCGCCGGCGACCCCGTCTCCAGCGCTCTCGCCCTTGCCGAACGAGCCACCGGTGTCCACCTATCCCGTGCCCGGTACGCCGGTCGCGCTCCAATAGGATCAACTGATCATCTCGACCCTTATCGATGAGGAAACCCCACCTCACGAAGATCCGGAACATGCACGGAATGGTCTCGGCTGGCCTTGACCGGCGGACCGCAAGAGCTCAGGTCACTACACCACACGACTCATGAAACGCCCTTCACTTTTAATCCGCGGTTTTGGGATGGTCACCTTCCCTCTGCCAGCCGCTGCCGAGCCGACTTCCATGGCCGCATCTCACCGTCATCGTCGGTGTCTTCCTCGTACCAGCCCGTTCCCGAGAGCCAGGTCTCCAGCCAACCGGTCAGGCTCTCCGAGTCGACGTACCAGCTATCGTGCCAGTCGCCGCTGGCCCCGTTCGGATCGAAGAGCAGTACGACACCCTGGGGACTACGGCAGTCCACGGCGGCGTACATGCCGCACCCCCAGTCCAGGATAGGCAGCACGTCCGCCGGCCAGTAGGCGCCACCGTCGGAATCCAGGCTCCCCCGTTCCTCACGGTAGTCGTTCACGGCGGTACGTCCTTCTCCCACGAGCGGGAGAAGCTGGTAGTCGGGGCCGAAGCCGCCGTTGGCCACCTCGCGATAAAGCCGCGTGAGCACAGGAGGGAGCCGGAGACCCAGGGCGCGTTCCGCCTGTGCCACCTCCTCCGCCGTCGCGGGGGGCGGCAGGTGCTCCGTGGTCGCGCTCGCCTTCGCGGACACTTGCCGCAGGAGATCATCGGTGTCTGTCATGACGGTGATCCTGCCATCCGCCCATGACAAACCTTCATTGACGGACAGCCGTCATGGGTTGCATCCTCGGTCGCGATACAGGGGCGTTCAGAGCCGTTCAGGACGGACCGCACACGTCTGCTGACCTGTATTGAATTGTTCGGAACAGCCCGAAGCCGATCTTTTAATCCGCGGGTTTTGAGTTCGAGCTGTGTTGCAGCGCGGGTAGATTCCGGGCAGCGGAATATGGTGCCGGCCTCCAGACTGGCTGTCGGACGTGGCCTCGTGGACGGATCAGCCAACGACGCCACTCATGAACGGCCCTTTGACGATCTCCGAGGTCAACAGCACGCCGGTCAACCAGGCTGCGAGGAGAAGTGCTCCGGACGCGGACGACGGTGCCTGAGCACCGGTTCCGGGTGCGTCGTCGGGATCAAGGCCCGCCTGCCTCATCAGGTCGTTGAGCCGATCGGGATCACTCCCATGGCGCCATCGAGGAATCTTGGGATTGAAGTACGTGACCAACTCCCCGTCCACCGCGTAGACGAAGTCGTCGGATGCGTAGTCGTGCCGCAGCACCGCCACGGCCACGGTCCCGGCCGAAAGAGCCTGTACCTTGTCGGCTTCCGTGCACGTCCACCCGCTCTCCTCAATGAGCACCGTCCACTCGCCCACTCGCCCCGCAAGCACCGTCTCAGGAAAGAGGCCATCGTCTATCAACTCGTCATAGGTCAGTGAGGTGATCTCAGCAGGAGTTCGCTATGTAGCAGTGCTCGAAATGGATCGGTACGAGTGCCGCCTTGACGAATTCTCTTATTCTGGTCGGACTGACAGTGACATTTCGTAGACAGCGCCAGCATCCGGTCAAGCAGTTCAGAGTCTCCTTAAGGGCCTTCGCTCACAGTGTGAAAGCGGGCCACTGGTCCGTGTTGACGTTGTTTTCCGCGCCGTTGCTATCGCAACGC